>JBPOIV010000095.1:0-38209 GCA_052034245.1 Myxococcota bacterium | reverse complement strand
ATTTGTGTAAGCAACAAATGTAATTATTTATTATTTTTATCATTCTTTGCTAGATTGATGTGAGAGATATTACTAAAACTATTCGTGAGCAAAAATGAAAATCAAATCTCATAAGCTTAGCCCTCATTTATTATCGACTAAGCATCTTAAAGAACTTGGCCTTAGCTGGGAGAACTTATTTAATCCTTCAAATGCTATTCATACAAATCGTGAAATTAATATGACAGATATTAAACTTATTGGATTTGATATGGATTATACCTTGGCCATATATAAAAAGAATCCAATGGAATCTTTACAATATAATTTGGCGAAAGAAAATCTCATCAGTAATTTTGGCTATCCTGCTCATCTTAACAACTATAAATTTAATCAAAACTATATAATCCGCGGTTTGGTAGTGGATAAGCATCTTGGCAATATCTTGAAGCTTGATGATCAAAATTATGTTTGCCGTGCCGTGCATAGTCATCGGGAATTAAGCGCGGAGCAAATTCAGAATTTTTATAGTGCTAAACGCATTAAAATTGGCGATGAGCGCTATTACTCACTCGATACTTTTTTTAGTGTTCCAGAAGCATGCTTATTTATTGATGCTGTTTCATGTATTTATGATTTACAAAAACAGAATTTAAATATCGATAAATTTCGCCTTGATAAAAGTGAATTACTTAACTTTAATCTGATTTTCAATGAAGTGCGTTTAGTGATGGATACCATTCACTCAAATGGCAGCCTGAAAAATGAAATAAGTCGCGATTTACATCGTTATATTGAGCAAAATAATGAGGTTTATATTGCCCTTAAAAAATTACAAAATGATGGCAAAAAATTATTTCTTCTCACTAATAGTTCATATGATTATACCAACGTCGTATTGAATCATGTCTTTGGTCACAAAGGAAAGACTGAACAAGAGTGGTTGGCTCTCTTTGAAATGATCATTGTCGATGCCAAAAAGCCTTCATTTTTTACTGATTCTACGCCCTTTATTTGTCCTCTAAAAAATGTCGATGAGGAGATGAAAAAGAAAGTGGTGAGCGGTGGCAATATTCATGATTTTCATGCCATCTGTGGCGTGAGAGGAAAGCAAGTTTTATATGTTGGCGATCACGTTTACGGCGATATTTTACGCAGCAAAAAGGATTCGATGTGGCGAACATGTTTGATAATCAAAGAACTCAGCTTTGAAATTAAGACCACACAAAATCACCAAGAATCTTTTCGCGAGCTTCGGCAAATTAGCGATGAGCAAAATATTCTTGATAAAAGGCTGATGCGATTGAGAACGCTGCTTCAAGTCTTAAAAAATCGCGATCATGAAGAGGAGTATTCTTCGATGATTGACGAAATAAAAGTACAAATTAAATCTCTCACGCATCGGCTTATGAAATTGAAACAACGCTATGCTTTGAGCAACAGGAATCTAGAGGATAAATTTCACCCCTTATGGGGAAGACTTTTTCGGGAAGGTCAGGAGTTATCCCGCTTTGGCGCCCAAGTACGTCAATATGCTTGCATTTACACCGATCACATCGGTAACTTTTTACGCTACGGCGCCAATCACACTTTTTTTGCTCACAAAGAGCATATGAGTCACGAAAAAGAGCTGGAGTGATTCATGTGCAATAGGCATTTATAATCTGTTCAAGTCTCGGAATAGCTAAGAGCAAGTCTTTTTCTAGAATATATTCGTTGGCTTGATGCGCTATGGAAATACTTCCTGGTCCATAGATAAGACAGTTGATACCTTCTTTTCTTAAGTTCCCTGCATCAGTAGAAAAGGCTGCGGCAACTTCACTTCCTTTTTGGGCGTGAGGTTTAAGAATTTTTTCTAATTTACTGCCCTCATGCGTCATCATCGCTGGCGAGCAATGCTCAAGAATGACATCAACTTTTGCGCCTTCTACTTGGCAGGACTCAAGCGCTCGTGTTTGAATGCGCTGAAAAATATCCTCGACAGAGCTCGTTGGTAAAGGTCTAAAGCCTATGCTTGCATGAGCTTCGTCGGCAATAATATTTACCGCACTGCCGCCCCTAATTTGTCCGACGTTGAGCGTCACGAAGGGGCGTTTAAAATAGTCTTTTAGTTCTTGCTCCTGCTTAAGTTCGTTTTCTAAATCAAAGATACCAGCAAGTATTTGATTCATTGCTTTGATCGCATTGATTCCCAGCGAAGGATCCGAGCTATGCGCGCCCTTACCTTTGGTTTTTATGCTGATAGTGACGTGGCCTGAATGCATGCGCAAAATTTGAAAGTCGGTAGGCTCGCCGATTAATGCGTCCTGAGGAAGATGGACTAAATGGTTTCGCAAAAGAGGAGCGGCCACAAAAGAGCCACGGCATCCTATTTCTTCGTCGTAGGTCCACAATAAAGTGAGAGGCTTAGTAAGCTTTTTAAAATCAATCTTTCTTAAAGCGAGATACGTAGCAGCGATGAAGCCTTTCATGTCGGTGCTGCCGCGTCCATAAAAAGCGCCATTTTTTGCAGTGAGAAGGAAAGGGTCAGTGTGCCAATCTTGGCCAATGGTAGGCACTACATCGGTGTGGCCAGAAAGCATGAGCCCACCTTCTTTTTCGGGACCTATGGTGCAAAGGAGATTAGAACGGCCTGAATCCTCGGGATGGGGAATCTTTTTGCAGGAAAAACCTAAATCTCTTGAGAGATCTTCTAAGTAACTGATTAAACTGCTGTTTGGTGTATGAGAGACGGTAGGAAAAGCAAGCAAATCTGAAAGAAGCCTAAAAAGTTCTGTCACAGTACACCTCTACAAGCTAGGAAATCGCTTTCGTTCGAGACCGGTCTAGCACAACGAGAGACATTTTGTTAAAAGTTTCTCATTTATGACCAGAAGGAGTCCTCAAATGTACAGCCTGATTCAAAAACCCGCTCCCGATTTTAGTGCCGATGCCGTACTTAAAAATGGCGATTTTCAGGAGATCACTCTTTCGAGTTTTCGCGATAAAAAATACGTTGCGCTCTTCTTTTATCCCCTTGATTTTACCTTCGTATGCCCTTCAGAAATAATTGCGTTCTCGAAGAGAGCCAAAGCTTTTGAAGCCTTGAATACTGAGATCATTGGCGTTTCCGTGGATTCTAAGTTCTCGCACTTTGCGTGGAGAAATACCCCGGTTGAAAAAGGTGGTATTGGACCGATTGACTTTGCTCTCGTATCAGATTTGACCAAAGAAATTTCACGTGATTACGGTGTACTTGTCAACGATGCAGTTGCATTGCGTGGTACCTTCATCATTGATAAAGCAGGCATTGTGCGTCATGCAACGCTTAATGATTTGCCGATCGGACGAAATGTCGATGAAACGCTGCGTGTAATTGAAGCTTTGCAACATACTGAGCAACATGGCGAAGTTTGTCCTGCGGGATGGACCAAAGGTAAAGTAAGTATGAAACCCAGCGCCGGTGGTGTTGCGGCATATCTTGCGAGCAACAGCGCATCGCTCTAGCGAGCTGTTCACCCAAAGACCTCCGCATCGGAGGTTTTTTTTTGCCCTTGGGGGGCCGTATGGATCTGTCTTTTGAGTTGGGCATTGCCCAAAAGATTGCACGCGAAGCGGGTGCCATCGCTCTATCCAAACAGTCGACATTAAAAGTGCGCTACAAGCCTCATGGGCAGGGTCCTGTTTCCGATGCAGATATTCTTGTGGATGAGTTTTTGTGCTGCGAGTTGAAAAGACACTTTCCTGAGGATCAAATTATTAGCGAGGAAAGTTATCAAAACGAGCTTATTTCCACTTCTGAAAGAGTGTGGCTGCTTGATCCCATTGATGGGACCGCGAGTTTTATTTTGGGACGCCCTGATTTTGTCGTCATGGTAGGCCTGCTTATAGATCAAAAGCCGGTGCTGGGAGTTATTTATCAGCCGGCAACGGATATCATGTGGAGTGGCGTGAATTTTAGAGCCCATAAATTGTGCGAGCGAATGCATGGCGGCGAGAAAAAGTCATTACACATCCAAAGAATTGCCAAAGATGGTACTTCTCTTCGTATTTTAGTCTCGCCGCATACTCGCTCTAAACGTCAATCGGAGCTTATTGATCATATCCAGCCTGCATCGATTACGCGAAAAAGTTCCATTGGTCTTAAAGCCATGTTGGTCACCGATAATGAGGCGGATTTTTATGTATGCTGGAATCGTCGGATGAAAGTATGGGACACCTGTGCGCCTCAAGCCATTATTAACGCATCCGGTGCATTGATGTGCCATCTAGATGGAAGCGCCCTTCGTTTTAATGAAGTGACGCACGCTTCTTCGATTATGGTGGCTAATTTTGAGCCGCAGCCTGGGTTTCGCGAATTATTGCGGCAGCTGGCTCAAGAATAATTTAGAAAAATGCTTTCAAACCAAAACAGCCTGGCTCAAATCTCACTTTGTCGAATATTTTTAATTGTCCGACGAGCGAAGTTTGCAAGGAAATGCCAAAGCTGAGGGCTAAATACTCGTTCAGGGGAACGAGGACGCCAGCCGGAATATCGGTCATTACATTTGCCGTCGTAATATCAGATTTTGCCATTTCATAACTAAAACCAAAACCGAGGTAAGGGATGACGGGCCAATCGACGTCAAATTGATAAATAAAGCTGCTTCCTATGCCCCAATACCAGGATGAAGAGGGGCCACCGTAATCCAGCCGTTCGTTTAAAATGTTCCCTTTTAAACGAGCCTGGAAAGCAAGCTCGAATCCCTTAAATAAGAATATGCCGAACTGAGGAGAAATGTTAGCTATGATCGTGGTTTGTCGAACAGGATCCCATTCGATGGGAAAAGTTACCTGACCACTAGCGGTCATCGTGCCCGCTGAATTCTTAAGAACAATTTCTGCGGATAGGGGTGTCGCTACATGAAGAATGCCGAGGATCAAAAATACTTTAGAAGTTAATGTGAGCATCTTTTTTCCTAACGAATGGTTGAGGGAATAGTTGTGTTCACGCGTATCAACTCCGGATTTAGGCAGTAGGCCTGCAAAGATCCCCTTCCTATAAGATCGGTAAGGCGTCGATCAATGGCCTTTCGCATGGGTACGAGCATCGCTTGAATTTTTTCTGCCGATTTCTTGCGCACAACATAGGCATAAAGGCCTGCAATGCAGCCGCCATCTAGCTGAATCCACGGCGTTCCTTGGATGCGGTAGGCCTCGCCCGTTGCACACAAGGGATATTTATATTCTTTGGCCGTCTGCAATTTAAGAGGCATATAGGGACCAATGATTCTGCCGTCGAAGGTGGCAAAATAATTTTGGTAACAACCAAGATAAAGAATATCCCAATCGGCTGGAACGGACTTAAGCGCTTGTCTAAATTGTGTTTCGAGGTCGGTGGGAATAATCACATCATCCTCGAAGGTGACCGTCAAAGCGTCGTTATTGTTTATAGCATTAGGTAAGGCTTTAGTAATATTTGAGAGATAAACGCCGATTTCTCCCGGCTTAAGAATTTTATTGTCTTTAGTCTTTTTGTCAAAGACGCCCTTCTCAACTAAGCCTTCAAGCTCTTCTTCCGAGAGATCTTTGCCATAAACAGCATCGATAATTTTATATTCAACTTGAGCATTTTTAAGTTGGCTCTCCATACCTTCTCGGCGCGAAACGGCGCTTTTTAAATTAATAAATTGATAGTTAATGGGAAGTGAGGAAATATCCTGTAGTTCTACTCGATGACAAGCAGAGAAAAAAAGAGCGAAAAATAAGCAGCTAAGATAGGCGGGCATTAATAAAGCTTTTCTCATGTACTTACCTTAATTTTTTTATATAGCGAAAACTTATTTGTAAGCATAGATATTCTCCAAAAGCGCACATTTTCAGCGCCAATGGGCTAAATTTTTTAAAAATCGAGCCAATAATCGATAGCGAGGAAGCTTTATTTCATCAAATTCGAGGGGAATTTAATCTTCTCCCCAGGATTCTACGAAAGAGCGAATTTTTTGTTTAATAGTATATACTATACCGCTTTTGTTTTCTTTGATTTCATAGCGTATTTTTTCTTGCAAATTTTGCTTAAGCGGCTCTGTATTACCATCAATAGCCTCGAGAGCATCTTTTTTTAGTGCGCGTTTATCTTCGATGCGCATGTCTGACACTACATCATAAGCGATCCAAATACTGCCGATAAACAATAAAATAACAATCCATTTCAATAAGCTAAACATTGAAGTATGTCCTAAGCAGGCATAGTGATAGTCCTTATTAGATGCTATAGTGAAACAGTTTTAGCAACGCCGTAAAGGCCGCGGAGAGAGTCTTGCTGCCAAAAAATAAATATCTTGATGTATCGTCGAAAATCTTTTGGCATCGTGCCATTCTATGTGCTTTATGGGCTTCTTTATTCTTGGGCCTCTATTTTGTAAGGGCTATTTTACTGCCCTTCGTTTTAGCATCCCTGCTCGCCTATGTTGTTCATCCTTTGGTGGCGACCTTAGGACGTATCAAGTACAAAGGCCGGCCTTTATCGCGTGCTCTTTCGGTCGGGATCATCTACCTTAGTTTTTTGGTGATTATCGCCATTTTTAGTGTGTTCTTTTTGCCGCAGCTTTATTCAGAAATGATTCGCTTAGCCAAAGATGCGAGTATTTTCATAAACTCGATTGACGACGAAGCCATCAATCGGTTCGGGCAAAGTATTGAGAAATTTTTTAGAGATTATCAGGTCCCGTTGGAGATAAGCTCGCCGATAATTGAACACGATACCAATACCTACGGCCCTCATAAGACGAATTTTTTCTCCATCGATCTCGTAAGCATATTTCATACTACTATTAATGATATAGTTTTATATCTTAAATCTGAGGCGAAAACTATAATAGCTGGCGCTCAGCAATTTTTGGCTAAATTTATATCATTTTTATTTATGATAATGCTTATTTTAATGATAACTGGTTTTTTGTTGGTTGATATTTTTTCAATAAAAAAATTCATTTTAAGTATGGTGCCTTCAGCGGATCGCGGTCGTTTCAATAGTTTTTTGAATAGGGTCGACTATCGCTTAGCAGGTGTGGTTCGTGGGCAACTTATTATATGTTTAGTTAATGCAATTCTTACTCTTATTGGTTTGTTAATATTAAATATAAAGTTTGCCTTTATTTTAGCTACTTTGGCTGGGGTTTTCAGCCTAATTCCGATATTTGGAAGCATTATCAGTACGGTGCCTATTGTTTTGGTGGCTTTGACCGTCTCGCCTTTAAAAGCCTTTTTTGCGCTGCTCTGGATAGCTTTTATACACTTATTAGAAGCAAACTTTCTTAATCCTAAAATACTGGGTAATGCCGCAAAAATTCACCCTGTTTTAATTATATTAGCTCTGCTGGCAGGGGAGCGATTTTATGGTATTGTAGGGGCCTTGGTAGCGGTGCCAATCATGAGTATTTTAATTACGATTTTTGTCTCGGCTCTAGGAAAAGCAGAAGCATTGGACGAGGTGGTTGCAAAACCAGTGGAAGATGACAGGATCGCCCTTTAAAGAGGTGCGAAACATGTCAACCAATCGTGATCAAATGGATAATACATCCCGTTCGAATCTGCATAATTCACGCGGTATTGAATTAGCTGAGCGCGGTTGGCTCGATGAAGCCATCAAGGAATTTCAAAAGGCCATTCTTAGTGCGCCTGATTCTGTGCAAGGTTATGACAATCTCGGTACCGTATACGCTGATAAAGGGGATCTTTTAGGAGCCTTAAGCGCCTACACTAAAGCTTTATCGCTAGAGCCGGATAACCCGTGTGCTTTGCACAACTTAGGGTGCTTTTTAGCAAATCATGGAAGCCAATTGGCTTCTTTCTGTTTTAGACGTTCCTTCAAACTCGATAAAGAGTTTTATCAAGCACGTTTTAACTTGGGTCTTTGTTTGGCGGGTGAAGACAAACATGACCAAGCGGTTATGCATTTTGAAACGGCACTTATGCAAAGTGATAATGACCCAGAAATTCGCTTTCACTTAGCCTTGTCGTTCATTGCTCTAGAGAACAATGTGCGAGCGATTAAGGAACTTTTGAAAGTAGTAGAAAGTGAAGAAGATAATAATGCGGCCTGGTATCATCTTGGTGCTTGCTATAACGAACAAGGTTTTCTTGAGGAAGCGGAAAAAGCTTTTGCCACTGCCATCAAGTTAAATCCTGAGCATGTCGAGGCTATTTTGGCACTTGCTTCTTTGCTTATGCGACAAAAAAGAACTCGTGAAGCAAAGTTATTAATGAAGCGAGCTTTGAAACTTGATCATCAACAAGCAAGCAGTTTTATTGAAAACGACGAATATCTGTGCAAGAACGCCTAAACTTACGTGTCTTAGTTCTAAAATGATATAGAATAGTCACAAAGCTTATAGGTGAGTTCTTGCCGTATGCGCGTTAAAAAATTAGATATTTTTGGTTTTAAGTCATTTGCTACCCGACAAAGTATACATTTTGGCGACGGTGTTACTGGCGTTGTGGGGCCTAATGGGTGTGGCAAATCCAATGTCGTTGATGCCCTGCGATGGGTCATGGGCGAACAAAACGCGCGGCATCTGCGCGGCGGAAACATGCAAGATATTATATTTTGCGGCTCCGAAAAAAAGGCACCTTTGGGCTTTGCCGAGGTTACTCTTACTTTAGAAAATCTCGATAACGACGCGCCCCTTGATTACAATCACTATACCGAAATAAGTATTACCCGAAGGCTTTATAAAACGGGCGAATCTGAATATGAAATAAACCGTCAAAAAGCGCGGCTTAAAGATATCTCAGAATTTTTCATGGGCACGGGTGTTGGTACCAAGGCCTATTCGATCATTGAGCAAGGGCGCGTAAACGAAGTTATTTCAGCGAAACCGCAAGATCGACGCGCAATTATTGAAGAAGCCGCGGGAATAACCAAATATAAATCCAAAAAAGCTGCTGCTGAAAGACGCATGGAAGCTACACGCACCAATCTTGATCGCATCATTGATATTCGCAATGAAATCGAAAAGCGCGTCAATACTTTGCTTCGAGACAAGGAAAAATTAGATCGCGTTAATGCTCTCAAAGAGTCTCATCGCCGCCTGGATTTGCATCTTTCATCTCATCACTATTTGTCAATGCTTGCGAAGCTCAACTTTGTGGAGAGTAATCGCGCGAAACTTATAGCAAATTTAAGCAATTTAGAGAAAGACTTAGCTGCAGCAGAGCAAAGCTTCGAAAAAGTATTTGCGGAATACGCTACAAAACACGATGAAAAACGTCTTTTAGAAGAACTAAATGTTCAGCATAAAAGTTCCTTAGAACTTTTGAGCAAAGATAACGAATACACTAAGCAAATTTTGGCGGATAATTATCATCTCATCACGCGCATAGAACAACAGCTTGGTGATTTGGGTGAGCGACAAAAAGAGCTTGAAAAAGACATTGCTACCTTCGTAGAACAGCATCGTACGGCCGAGGCGCTGCTTATTGATATTGATGGGCGTTTTCGTGAGAAAAAAAATGAAGGCCGCGATGTGTCAGAGGCTCGCCAACAAAATATAAATAAAGAGCGCGATGTGCAGGCAAAGATTCTGAGCGCTGCGACATTGGCTGCGCGTATGCAGGCTGAACTGAATGCGCTGAACGAACAGGAAGTGCAAAGAAAAAATGCAGTCGACTACGCGAAGCAAGAATTAACCGACAAGAAGCACGAGGAAAACGAATTAAAACAACGCCTCGAGGTATTGAAGCATGAGCTAGATTTGGCCTTAGGGCGCGAAAAAGAGCTTAAGTCCGAGCTCGAATCAATAGTTTCAACAACTAAAGAGCTGGATGAGCAATCGAAAAAATCTGCCAGTGATTTAGTCGCGACCGAACAAATTATTCGTCAAGCGAGTGCGAGGCTCAATTCTCTGCGAGAACTCGATGATAAGCTTGAGTGGAGTGATTCTGGTATTGCGGTTTTGGCTTCGGAAAAACTCGTAAAAGCAGTGGTAGCGGATGCCTTGGAGGTACCTTCTGCCCATACTGAAATCGTTGAAAAATGCCTTAATCACCTGCTTGATGCAGGTTTGCTCAGCAAAAAAGAAGAGCTTAAGCAAAGTAGCTTGTTACTGAAGAAAAATAAGTCCTCTACGACGAGCTTTTTTCTGCTTGATGATGCCGAAATTGCTTCTTCGTCAAAACCAGTGGGCCTTAAATGCATAACGGATTTTTTCCAAATAAAATCACAAGATTTTTCTGGTTTGCATCAAAAGTTATCGCGCTATTTTTATGCTGAAGATTTCGATACAGCATTGGAGCATTGGCCCGCCGCACGATTATCGCAGGCTTTCATTGTTACCACGACGGGCGAGGTGTTGGCTCCCGATGGGCGCGCGACCGTCTATGGCGCTGCCAATAACAAGGGCGTTTTACAGCGCAAGAATGAGCAAGCCGAACTTGAAAAGAAATTAGTCGTCCTTGAAACTACACGCAGCGAACAGGATGCAGTGCTGTTAAAGCTTAAAGAGCAGATAAAAAACTTTGATGCAAAAAAACATAATCTGCTTGAAGATTTGCGGCCTCTTTCCTTAGGAATTATTCGCCTCGAAGAGAGTTTGCGCCAGAAACAAAATGATCATGCGCGTCTCATTAATGAACAAACTCGTCTTGAAGAGAAACTCGCGAATCTCTTGAAAAGTGAAGAAAATAATGACCAGCGAAAGCAGGAGTTGCAAAAAAATTGGGCTCGGGCTTTGGATGAGCATAAAGAGCGTGAAGATGAACTTGAAAATATCAAAAAAGCGCGTGTCATTAGTGAACAAAATTATGACAATTATCAGCAAGAGCTAAAAGAAATAGAAATACAAAAGGTGAGTGCTCAGGAAAAGACCACGAGTATGTTAAATGCAGCAGCTCAAGCGCGTCTTTCTAATGAACATATTGATACTCAAATGACGGTATTAAAAAACCAAGCAGACGAGAAAAGATCGGAAGAGCTAAAGCTTAAAGAAAAAGAGCGACAGACGCTGAAAAAAATTGAGCTCTTGCATAAAGAGTCAAATGAGTGTGAGCGTCAGCTCCATGGCTTGCGCGAAATATGTGCTGCTTTGGCTGAAAAGAAATATACGCTTGAAAGCTCCTTGGGCGGCGTGAAGAGCGAAATTGAACAACATCACCGCGACTTGGGCAAAGAAGCCTTGGTGATTAATACCATTGAAAACGATATTAAAAATCTGTCTGATAAGATTTGGGAGCGCTATGCTTTGCTTCTTGCGCACCAACTGACAGATTTTCATCATGTGCCTTTAGATCAGCAGCATGCGAAGAAAGAAATGGATGAACTAAGGCGTTCGCTCGAAAAATTTGGTCCCGTCAATGAGAATGCTGCTAATGAATATAATGAGTTTAAGGCACGGCAAGATTTTCTTGATGCGCAAATAAGCGATTTGAAAGATGCTTTAGAGCAGCTTGAAAGCGCGATAAAGAAAATTAATAAAACAACAAGAATACGCTTCATGGAAGCCTTTACGAGTATCAATCGTCAATTCTCCCAAGTTTTCCCGCGCCTTTTTAATGGCGGCGTGGCGGAGCTGGTGCTTACGGATGATGAGGATTTATTGACCTGCGGCGTGGATATTCAGGCCAAACCACCAGGAAAAAATGTCGGCTCTATCGAGCTTATGAGCGGTGGTGAAAAAGCCCTGACCGCCATCAGCTTAATCATGGCGATATTTTTGATCAAGCCATCTCCCTTCTGTTTGCTTGATGAGGTGGATGCTCCTCTTGACGAAGCCAATGTGGCGCGTTTTAGTCAGCTGATTAAAGAGATGTCGGAGCTTTCGCAGTTTATTGTAATTACCCACAATAGAAAAACCATGGAATCGGCTGACCAACTTTACGGCGTAACCATGGAAGATGCGGGCGCGAGTAAAATAGTTTCGGTACATGTGCAGCAGGCTTTTGAAAGCCTAAAAATTGATGGGCCGCCGCCGCCACCGAAAAAAGTGGCTGCCAAAAAAGGCACGCAGCTGAGTCTTGATACGATCTTAAGTTAAGCGAAAAAAAAGCCAGCTTAGCTGGCCCTCTAGTTTTTTAATGACTGCTCCTTACTCCGCTGTCTCTTGAGTGGTTTCACCCAGTTGAGAGGTTAAAGAATCTTCATTATTAGTCTTTGGCTCCGTTACGCAGGAGCTCTGCATGAAGCAACTTATTATTACAGCACAAAATAAAAAATTGGTTTTCATAGCCCATACGCTAGCCATCTTCTATGTTTTTGTCAAAGAGGCACGCAACCTAGGCACCTAGTCGTCGAAAAAAATGCGGGGCTGAGGATAATTGTATGAAAAAAACGATAATTTTCATTATCTTAGCAAGCTTTTGCTCATTTTCTTTAATAGGTGAAAATAGCCATTGTAAAGAGTTTTTAAATTATATAGAACAAAGTAAAGAAATGGCCGTATTTAATTTATCTGTGAGATTTGGTACGGATCTCGCAGAATGTGGCTTGAATGGTAATGGGCCCCTTCATGTATTTGCTGAGCATTCAACCAACTTTGCAATTTTTTCTTCGCTTATTCATTTGGTAAACGCTGATCCCGTCGGTCTTAATGCGGCAGGAGAAAATCCGCTTATCGTGGCAATAAGCAAAAAAAATCAGGCCGCAGCAAAATATTTGCTTAATCTTCCCGCTGTACGAGCAGACATCAATATAAAATCCGCAGAGGGTAAAAGTGCCATCATGTGGGCGGTAGAGCATGAATGTGGAGCTTGTTATCAACTTCTGTGCGATTTTCTGGCCGAAGAAAGCTCTGTGCTACGGCAAGAGATTAGCCGGGATGAACACAATCATAATTGGCAAGAAAAAAAGCTTAAAAAAGTGGCAAATATTATCCCCAATAGCAAAGGCTCAATTCAATAGACGCCAAGCCCTTGCGGGGACGGCTGCAGCGCACTATTAAGCATCTATTATTTGGAGCAAGGCTTATGAGTTTGACCTGCGGCATCGTTGGTTTACCCAATGTTGGCAAAAGTACCCTATTTAATTGTTTGACGGCCGCTAAAGCTGAGGCTGCGAATTATCCTTTTTGCACTATCGATCCCAATGTTGGCATGGTGAGTGTTCCGGACGAGCGACTTGATGCTTTGGCAAAAATTGTCCAGCCCGAGCGTATTGTGCCCGCCGTGGTTTCTTTTGTTGATATTGCAGGCCTCGTTAAGGGTGCAAGTCAAGGTGAGGGCTTGGGTAATAAATTCCTTAGCCACATTCGTGAAGCCGATGCCATTTGTCATATGGTGCGCTGCTTTGAAGACCCAAATATTATCCATGTTGAAGGAAAAATCGATCCGCTTCATGACGTGAATGTCATCGAAACCGAGCTTATTTTAAAAGATATGGAGAGCTTGGAAAAACAAGTTCATAAAGCGCAAAAAAATGCACGCGGCCAAGATAAGCTCGCCAAAAAACTTGCTCCCTTTTTAGAAGGCTTGCTTGCGCATCTTAATGAAGGCAAGTTGGCGCGCACCTTTAGTTTCGATGAGAAAGATGAAGAGCTGATGGCCGCTTATACTGAGCTTCACCTGATTACGAGTAAGCCTACACTGTTTATCGCCAATGTTTCCGAGGATGATTTATTGGAAGACAATAGTCATGTGCAAGCACTTAGAAAATTTGCCCAAGAACGTCATGATGAAGTGGTAACTATCTGCGCGAAGATCGAAGAAGAGCTAAAAGATTTGGGGCCCGAAGATCGAAAGTCATTTTTGGCTGACCTGAATATTGAATCGGCTGGCTTAGAGCGCGTGATAAAAAAAGCCTATGCCTTGCTTAATCTTTGTACCTACTTAACCGCTGGCGTGAAAGAAGTACGTGCGTGGACCTTTAAAAAGGGCAGCAAAGCGCCGCAAGCAGCGGGTGTTATTCACAGCGACTTCGAACGTGGCTTTATCAAGGCTGAAGTTATTTCGTGTGAAGATTATATCAAGTACGAAGGCGAAACCAAGGCCAAGGCTGCGGGTAAGGTTCGTACGGAAGGCAAAGAATACGTGGTCCAAGATGGCGACGTCATTCACTTTCGCTTCAACGTCTAAATTTTTGCCATGCCTAAGCGGCATGGCTTATTCACGGTGGTTTAGAAAAAAATGATCGGGACTTTCATCTCATTTTTTTCTGTGGTTTTGTCTTCTTTGCCATTTTTATCTTCGGCATTGAGATTGAGCGAAAATACACCAATGGCAAAAAGTGCTAGGACGATGTTTTTAAGCATGAATAAGTTCCTTTTTAGAGAATTATCTAAAAAACAATTAAAAGGAATAATTTATTTCCTTCGCGAAATTCCTGAAAGTCTAAGGTAATATCGATTTTTTTCCCGAGCTTCTTCCAGTTCCTCTTGCTCGCTACGATACACATTAGCTTTAAATGGCAATAATGGACGATGCGAAGAAATACTCATCAATGTTTCACCATAAAGATTGCAGTAAGGAGGAAGCGGATAAGGAAGCAGTTTTGCACTCGCTACGCCGTTTTCGTCGAGCCATTCTTCAATGCTTAGGAGGCGATTGACCGTAGGTGATGGATCGATGACTTTTGGGATTATGTCCTCGCCTATTTGGACGTAAATTAAAGCCGCGACATGATAAACCCATAATTTATTAGCTTCGTAAGGATTGGTGAGTTTGCCGCTCAGCCAAATTTTTCCGGTGCGAATGTTTTCATTAAAAAGCCAGTGGGCGATGGTATGAGCCCGTGCAAAGCAGCCATCTGAAGTGTATGAAAAAGGAATATCTGAGCGATTTTTAATGAGTTCAAAAAGATTTTCTGCTTCGTCGAGGCTTATTACCTGCCCCACACTTTCCTGCAATGAATCATAATACCGCCGCTCCTCCTCAGTAAGATCTCTTGGTAAAATTGATGAAATAGGAGCGTTTTCATCTTTTTTCCTTCCCTCAGGATGTGCTAACAAGCGGGAACTAATTATCCCGTCAACGCAGCTTATTTTTTGCTCGATAGCCAAATCTTTTAGCGAGTTAAGATAATTCGTAAATAAACTTAAAAATTCTCCAAGACTGGTTATCAATGGTGCAAAGCGGCGTGCAAGCTTAGTTTTTTCTTCAATATCATCAACTAAGCCATTTAAGTTAAGGGAAAAATAATCTTTATCAAAAACAGCAAAACGGATTTCATGAGTAGGAGCGATGCTGATCGCGATTTCCAGCTCCAGTTTTTGTCCAGAAACATCGGTAAAAAAGGGCAAAAAGATGAAGTCCTCTTGTTCTGGCAAACGTTGAATGAATCCCTTAATTTTATCGCCATTACATGTCCAATAAAGATCTGCAGGAAGCCCGCTACATCTAACCGCGCTCTCATTAACCGATAAATCGATAGAGCCTTGCTGCCAATCAATTGTATGAATATGGCCAAAGCCATTAAAAGATAGAAAAAAGAATAGAAATAGTAATTTATTTAGCATTGATTGACCGATAAAAAGTATAAATGAGCTTTAATCAAAATGGTAAACATAGACTATTTTTTATTAAGTTCATGTTTAAATTAGTTCTAAATATCTTCATTGTATAGAGGGTTTTTGTTATTGATAGCTGTTTTTAGAGTTGCCACTGCATATAAAAATTATCCTTTAAAAAAGGCTTCGAGCGATTTTGCATACTCAAAAAAAATGCCGAGTAAAATAATAGATATAAAAGTGGGAAGGGCTCTTGTCTAAGCCTATTCTTAACTTACTCTTATAATTTCAAGGGTCATTGATGTTTTATTGACTGATTCCTGATCATTAAGCGCATCAATTGGGTTCGTGTGTTTAAAATAGAGTAGTTTATTTTCGAAAAAAGGCCGGAAGCAATGGATCACATCAGCTCCACTGTTCAATCGCAATCCTCCTGGATCGAACCAATGGTCGCCCTTCTCGTTGTGGCCACCATAGTGGGGATTATTTCTCACCGGGTTCGTTTACCCTACACCGTATTATTAATGGTGTTTGGTATTGCGCTGTCATCAATTAACTTAATACCAAATATCGAGCTCTCCCAAGATTTATTAATGGGTGTATTTTTGCCGGTGCTTTTATTTGAAGCCGCTATTCACTTTCCGTTTTATGAACTCAAGAAATTTGCGCCCACCATTGCAACATTAGCAGCGCCCGGCGTTATTTTGACGGCCCTTGCCACCGCGGCGGTGTTGGTCATTGAAATTTCGACCTTTCGCATTCAGTCCGGCATGACCTTCATGCATTATTTGCTCTTCGGTACGATCATCGCGGCGACCGATCCCATCGCTGTTATTGCACTATTTCGCCAGTTAGGCGTGAAAAGAAAATTGGCGATCGTTCTTGAAGGCGAAAGTCTTTTTAACGATGGTACGGCCATCGTTATGTATACGGTAGTGCTTACAGCCCTCACGTCGGGCGTGTTTTCATGGCAAGATGGCGCTCTTTTATTCGTGACCGATGCCTTGTTTGGTATTTTGCTCGGAGCGGTGGTTGGTGCTTTTGCCAACTTCATAATTCCTTTTGCTAAAGATCCTCTGATCACCATCGCGATCACGACTGTGGCGGCCTATGGTTCATATTTGATAGCAGTTTCCTTGCATGCATCCGGTGTACTCGCCACCGTGACTGCCGGTGTTTTTTTGGCAAACATGGATAAGGGCGGTCGTATTGAGCCCTCAAGCCGTATGGCGGTGGTGAGCTTTTGGCGTTATTTGTCCTTCTTTGTATCAAGCATCGTCTTTTTATTGATTGGCCTCAAAGTAAATGTGGGCTTTTTGCTCAATCACGCCGAGCTTATTTTATTCGCATTCTTAGCGGTTTTAGCCTCGCGTGCGATCAGCGTGTTTTTGCCGCTGGGTCTTTTAAATCGCATGGGTCAGCCCATGACGGCGAAAAGTGCCACGGCCATTTGGTGGGGCGGATTACGCGGAAGCTTGTCGATGGTCCTGGTATTGTCGCTGCCTGAAAGTATTGCAGGCAAGGATGAGTTAATCGCTATGACCTTCGGCGTTGTGGTGCTTTCAGTGCTTGTGCAAGGCTCAACCATGGGTCCCTTGGTGCGCGCTTTGGGCCTAGTTGAAACACGTAGTGAGGCCATGGCTTTTATGTCGCGTTGTTTAGCACGATTGCGAGCAATTTCGGCCCAACAAAAAGTGTATGCCAACATGGCAATGGAAGAGGGCGTTCATGAGCGGTCTAATATAGCTCAACGTTTGCATGATGAGCGTCAGTTGATTTTGGCGGAACTTAAGGAACGTGAAAACGAACCAGATTTTATCCGTGCGAAAGAAGAACGCATTCGCTTTATCGAAAATAAACTTGCAGAAGTCGAAGAGTATTCGTTTAGGCAATCGCTTGAAAGCCACCTCATTACTGAAGATGACCTTAATGATTTAGTAAAGGTTAGACCGAGTTAGAATTTCTTCGGGCTTAAAGCTTTTAGGTTGCCATATTGGAAAATACTATGGTGCCCGCTTTAAATTTTTGATCAATTCATAAAGGATTTCGCGATAAAAGCGATCTCCAGGTTTTCCGAGAGGAACTAAATGAATTGGTTTTATACTCTTCTGGCCGCTGTTTTTTTTCTTAGCTCAGTCCACGCAAGTCCCCCTGGAAATAAGGATGTCACCGTTACGCTCTTTCAATGGTCCTTCGATTCTATAGCCGAAGAATGCTCATTCTTAGGGGAGGCAGGTGTTGGCTACGTTGAAATATCACCCCCGCAGGAGCATATTGCTGGGCCCCAGTGGTGGACATCTTATCAGCCAATTTCCTACGAAATTAAGGGACGTTTAGGCAATGAAGAAGCTCTAAAGCGAATGACAGAGGCTTGTCATGCAGCAGGGGTAAAAGTTATAGCCGATGCGGTTATCAATCACATGGCTGCTAACGACGGCCCTACCCACACGAAATATTGCTATCCCGGTCTTTATCGCTATGAGGATTTTCATCACTTGCATATGAGTATCGACCAAGACTATGGCGATCGCCACAAAGTCCAGCATGGTGAGCTCGTGAGTCTTTCAGATCTTGATACAGCGAGTGAGTATGTGCGTAATCGCATCGCGGCTTATTTGCAGCATTTGATTAAGCTCGGTATTGATGGATTCCGCATCGATGCTGCGAAGCATATAGCGGCCGAGGATCTCTTTGTTATTAAGCAAAAGGTGGATAGGGATGACATTTTCTGGGTGAGTGAAGTAATTTATGGAGCTGGTGAGGCCATACATCCAGAAGAATATCTCATTCTTGGCGACGTTGATGAGTTTCGATTTGGTCGCGAGCTTAAACGCATATTCTTGCAAGGAAAGCTGCAGGATTTAGAAATGTTTGGGGACTCTTGGGGCTTTTTGTCTTCTAAAAACGCTCGCAGTTTTGTGGATAATTGGGACACCGAACGCAATGGTTCAACGCTTAGCTATAAAAATAATGGTGACTATACTTTAGCAAACCTTTTCATGTTGGCGTGGCCCTATGGAGCCCCCAATATATTTTCGGGCTATGAGTTTAGTGACCACGATCAAGGGCCACCCCATCAAGGCAAGGTGAAAGCGTGTTTTGAAGATGGTTACAAATGCCAGCATCGATGGCCGCAAATTTCGAACATGGTAGCTTTTCGCAATGCTGCAGCAGGCGCGCCGGTAAATAACTGGTGGTCGAATGGGCATAATGCCATCGCCTTTGGCCGAGGAGATCGAGCTTTTGTCGTCATCAATCATGAACAGCACGAAATTACAGAGGTCTTTCAGACATCCTTGCCGCCCGGAATTTATTGCGATGTTCAACATGCAACTATGAGCGCCGAAGCATGCGTGGGCCCGCGTTATGCCATAGATGAAGAGGGAAAATTTAGCGCAACTATAGCTGCCAATGAAGCCATCGCGTTCCATATTTTAGCGAAAGTACCATAACAGGCTTAGCGGGATTTAGCCAAAGCCCGCCATGCGCAATTTAATTTTCGCGCACCTGCTTAAGGATGACGAAAAATATTTTGTTGGTAAAAGCGCAACTCTTCGATGGAATCTTTGATGTCTTCAAGAGCTGTATGGGAGCTCGCTTTCTTTGGGGGTCGGCCTTTGGCCCCATACCAGGCGTGAGATAAAAGCTTCAGTGATGAAACATCGATCTGACGATAATGCAAATAGCCAGCAAAGCTTGGCATATAGCGGTCGAGAAAACGCCGATCAACATAAATTGAATTCCCGGCGAGAATGCCTTTTTGATAGGCCACATGCTGAGTCAGACGTTGCATGAGTTCTCGCTCTGCCTGCATCAAAGAAAAATCTGAAGTTCTAACGCGCTCTAAAAGATTATTTTTGGTATGCATGCTTCGGACAATGGGAATCATCGTCGAAAGTACCGATTCCGGCTGCCAAATAGGAATATCTACTTCGCTTAATATTTTAAGATTGGTATCAGTGATGACCATTGCCACTTGCAAAATTACACACGTGGCATCATCCAGACCCGTCATTTCGAGGTCAAGCCATACCCAACGATCAAAGCCAATTTCGTCCATAGCCATTTTTTTTTGCCTTCTTTTTTTATTGCCAGTATACGCTATGAGCGCGCTTTAAAAGGCCCTATTTTGCTGATTTGATTTCCCTCTTTAGTTTCCTTTGTAAAAGGACAGAAGAAGGCTTTTGTGATATCAAGGCAAAGTCCCACCAACGAAGGAGCTTAGTTTATGCGAAGGGCGCTATTTTTCGTGATTTTTTTTAAGGCTTTTGCGCTTTTTGCTAATGCAGATTTGGGTGTTCGTGCGCAGTCATTTGGCGGGGCTATTCGTGCCGTTGGCACTACTAATGATGTTATTTTTTATAATCCTGCGGCACTCATTAAAGGACGACATATCGCCCCTGAGCTAGATTATCTATTCGATGCTAATGCCCGTCGCCACGCCTTTGGGGCCTCCATCGTTGATTCTTCGACGAGCGATTGGGCTTTGGGCCTAGCTTATAACGGTCAGTTTTTTTCGGGCCGGGACAAAAGTTCGCATCTTATTTATATGGCAAGCGCCATGCCTTTAGGTACTGATTTATTGTCACTTGGTACTTCGTTTTCTTATTCTTATAATCCTTTCATAAATCCCGAAGAGAATAGCCATTTTTTTAATATGGATATTGGTTTGATGACGAGTCTGCCCTTAGGTTTTAGTTTAGCGGCGGTTCTTGATCATGTATTAGGGAACAAGGGTAATGAAAAAGACCTGGGCTTTTCATTGGCGGCCGCCTATGATTTTTCGCCACTCTTAACACTGCCCCTTAGCTTTTCTTTTGACTGGTCGATGCAGGATGTAAAAAGTGACGATAATCTGCATCACCTCATTGCTGCCGGCGCACAATATGTTGCCTTTAGTTTATTGCCTATTCGCTTTGGTTTTAAATCGGATCAAAAAGAAGATCGTCGACAAATAAGTTTGGGCTCAGGACTACAATTTAGTGCGCTGAGCTTTGATGTTTTATATCAACAAGATTTATCCGTAGGTCGCTTCAGGCATTTTGGTTTTGCTTTGCGAATGGCCATATAAAAGCAATAACAAACTCAGCAAAGAAGTGCCATGTGCGAGAAAAAAAGGCGATAAGGAAGTGTCATAAATGGTGCAAAGTAGGGTCGTGAAAGAATACATTAAAAACGATGCGATCACAGGCACAATGAAAATTTTAGGCGCCAAATTTCTTTTGCTAAAAAGAGCGATCATTACTGGCAGAAAGAGTGAGGTGCTAAATATTCCTTCCATGAAAAGCCACATGGATTCAAAATCAGCCTTAAAAAAGATAGCGACTAAAATGACGATAAAAGCGCTAAGACCGATCATCCTTTGATGTTTGCCTATTTCATCTTTTTTGCTGCCCAAAAAATCATAGGAAGCGCTGGTTCCCGATACGAAAAGAAATGAATCGAGCGTCGACAAAATAGTTGCGATGATACCAATCACAAAAAAGCCGCGGAGTCCAATGGGCAAGAGTTGAAGCCCGTAAAATAAATAAGCTTTATCGCTGGCGGCATTGGGAATGATCACTTTGGCATACATGCCCCCTAGGGTCGTGCAGCAATCAAAAAGCATCCAGCACAGAATAGCGATAATGATGCCATAGCGAGCAGTGTTGTCGTCTTTTGCGGCAAGGCAGCGTTGATAAAAGACCGGATGAATCAAGGTGCTGCCACACGCGATCAAAAACCATAGAAACAAAGAGAAAAAAGATTTGTCCCCTTGCCATTGAAAATAAGTTTCGGGCAGGCCTTCGCGCAAAAAATTGATACCGCCAAAATGAAAGATTGAAAAAACAACAATCAAGATGACGCAAAGAAACATCAGCAAGAATTGTATGCCATCCGTAATGACGATTGCACGCATACCTCCTGTGATGGAGTAAAGAGCAACCAGACCCACGCCAAGAAATACAGCAAGGGGAAAAGGTATGGCAAAAATAATTTCTAAGATGATGCCAATGCTGACGGCATAGCTGACCGGCAAAGCATGAAAAAATAATATGGAGCCACTTAATTTTCTTGCGCTTTGACCGAAGCGAAGGCCAATCAATTCTGGCAATGATCTAACTTGGCGTTGCCGAATTTTTTTTGCCAAGAAAAAGGCAAAAATTAAATAAGCACTATACCAACTCACGCCTTGGGTAAAAAAACTATAAATGCCGTGTTCAAATGCTATTTGCGTAACACCAAAAATTCCGCCGTACCAGGTCGACGTAAGCGTCGCGATAAATAAGGGTAAACCAAGGCCCCTATTCATCAACAAATATTCATCCTGCTTTTTGTGGTCTTGATTTTTACTTTTTAAAAACTTTGGCGAGATGAGAAAGAGAAGAAGAAAGAAAAAAATAACCACATAATCCAAAGAAGTTAAGAAAGACCATACGTCAATAAATGGAAGAAAATCCGTCATGTCGTCTCCCTACGCTGGCATGACCCAGGTCAGGTTCAAAGGGTATTTCTCAGCCCATTTAAGGGCACCCCTGCGTTAAAAAAGAATAAGATTTCCATTCTCTTAGGAGGCCGAAGAGCGAGAGTCAATTGATGATAGAATGTGGAGCATAGTTTATTTTTTTTCTTAGTGAAACTAAAATGATTATTTACGAGGTATTTAGTAGGTATTTTTAGGGGAAAATATGTATTTAAAAACATTATTTATTTTTATGCTCTTAGGGGCCTCACTGCCTGCTAGTACACCTCTTAAAGCTTTAGAGTCTTCATCATTAAGCATGAGTGAATCAAATAGTGAGGAAGTCTTCTTTTCGACCATTGCTGACTGGAGCAAAAAAGGATTGAGCTTTCTCTATCAAGGAGCAAATACTCTTAGTAAATCGTTTGCAAAGCTCATCGGCGAAGAAAACCTAAATGCGGGCTTAAAATATCTGAGCGACAGTGTTTTCTCAAGTTTATCAAGCGCAGCAATTGGCTTTATCATAGGCGAAGTAGCAAGTAATTATGTCGGGGTTTCCGGCACTCTCCCTGGCTTTGCGCTGGATGCTTTTGTGGCAAAAATAGCGAATGATTTATCTGAAAAATATGCCGTGCCGAAACTTTCCGAAAAAGCTTTTGGGCAACTTAAAAACGCTGTTATTTATTGGTTGAGCCAAGCCAATAATTTATCTTTGGAAAATAACACGAGTGCGAGTTCAAGTAGCCAGAGTTTGGAACCTTGATCAAGTCTCTAAAAGTTTTCGCGCAAGCAATACTTCTGGAAACAATGTAGCCGTGCTATCAGCCCCCTACACTTTTTAGGGGATTTTATGAGCATTTTAGACAGCATTGCAAAAGCTTTTGATGAAGGAAGAACCGATCAAGCATGTGCAGATCTTAGTGAGCAATTTCTTGATGCCCTAGAAAGCGGTGCTATTCGTTGTGCCGAAAAAAATGAAAATGAATGGTGTGTAGATCCGCGCGTGAAGAAGGGCATTCTTCTCTGCTTTCGTCTCGGGCAAAAAGAAGAACTTTCTTGCGGGCCCATGAGTTTTGTCGATAAAGGCAATCTCTTTCCTCGCCATTTTGGTCTGAAAGACAGTCTTCGCATTGTTCCTTTTTCTTCAAGTGCGCGACGAGGTTCTTTTTTAGGCAAGAACGTCGTGATGATGCCTCCCTCCTATATCAATATTGGCGCTTTTGTCGACGAAGATTCAATGATCGACTCTCACGCACTGGTTGGCTCCTGCGCTCAAGTTGGTAAACGCGTGCATCTTTCGGCCGGAGTGCAAATCGGTGGCGTCCTCGAGCCCATTGGCGCTTCACCCGTTGTGATCGAGGATGATTGCTTAGTGGGCGGCAATTGCGGCATCTATGAAGGAACCCAAGTACAAAGCCGTGCAGTTATTGGCGCGGGAGTTATTTTGACGAAAAGCGTCAAAGTATTCGATTTGGTACATGAGCGTATTTTACAGGCCGATGGGGAAGAAGAGACATTAAAAATTCCTGCTAATGCCGTCGTTGTGCCTGGTATGAGAAATTTACAAAATGCTTTTGCCAAAGAGCATGGCTTATCCGTTTCAGCGCCTATTATCATCAAGTATCGCGACGAGAAAACTGATACCAAGATCAAACTTGAGGATTTATTGCGTTAGGTCGAATTTTCAAATGCTCGATCACGTTTTGATGATCTTGTCCTTGGAAAATTCGATCAACAAATATGCCCGGCAAATGAATATCGTCGGGATCAATGGATCCAAAAGGCACAATTTTTTCTGCTTCGACAATAGTAATCTTTCCGGCCATAGCCATGGCAGGACAAAAATTATGGCTGGTACGGTAAAAACGTAAATTGCCGTAGGTATCGGCCACGGCAGCACGAAGTATGGAAAAATCGGCGGTGAGGGCAGTTTCGAAAATCATCTCCTTGCCATCAATGACGCGATGCTCTTTGTCTTTTGCAACCAAGGTAGAAACACCGGTGGGCGTGAAAAATCCGCCCAAACCCACGCCGCCTGCGCGTATTCTTTCAGCCAGAGTGCCTTGAGGATTTAGTTCAACCTCGATAGCCTTTTTGAGCATGAGTTCTTCAAGGTCAGGATTACCACCAACAAAAGAACAAATTACTTTTTTTACCTGCTTGTTTTGCAACAAAATGGCCAAACCTTTTCCTTGGTTGCCACAATTATTGGAAATAATTGTTAAATCTTTTTTTCCTGAATCCCTCATGGCAATTATGCAATTCTCAGCACTCCCAGAAAGCCCAAAGCCGCCGCTCATAATCGTCGCACCATCGAATAAATCCGCGAGAGCCAGGGTCGCATTTTTGACAACTTTATCTAACGCACTCATGATCGCTTCCTACTTACCAATAAGAGAGCCGGTAATAAAACAATATCGGCAATCAACGCGCTAAGCAGCGTTATTGCAGCAATAATCGAAAAATCTCTTAGGGCCATAAATTCAGAGAAGAACATAATAGAAAAGCCGCCCAAAAGAATGAATGTCGTATAGATAATCGGGCGCCCCGAGCCCTGAAAAGCGCGATAAATGGCACGCATAAAAATAACTTTATCGAGCGATTTATTGCTCTTATGACGCTCTTCTTCCATGCGCGAAAGTAAATGTATGCACGCATCAATCGAAAGACCTAGGGCCATGGAGAAAATCATGACGGTGGCAAGACGCACATCGATATCGAAAAGATACATGACAGCGATGGTGAGCCCAATGGGAAGAATATTGGGGAGGACTGCGATAACCATGTAACGTAAAGAGCGAAAAAATACTGCCACGAAAAGACTAATAAATAGCAAAGCCAGGCCAATTGAGCTTGCCATGCTGCGAGTCAGATTATGCAGAGCCTGTGAGGAAATAAGCGCTGGGCCCGTGGCATGAAGTCTAATGCCGTCGCTTTTATATTTTTTCAAGGTCGCGATCAAAAATGTGCGAAATTCTTCCGCCTCGGTGGTCGAAACATTGGGCAAGAAGCCGAGCATGCGCAGATATTTGCCATCCTTACTAAAAAATGATTCACCAACATCATATTTTTCTTCTTTGCTAAACTGCTCCATTCCTTTCAGAATTTCACCATAGGTCTCATCGTCAATGTCTTTCAAATTAAGCGGCTGAGGATTTTTATGTAGCAAAAAATTTAAAGGATCGGTTAAGGCCCGAACGGCAGGCTTTATAGGATGCTGACGAATTTCTTCTGCCAAGGCAGTCATCATTACCGCGGTTTGTCTCGACGATATTTTTTCTCTTGAGCCAGAAAAGACGACATAAAAAGGCATTATCGGAGAGAAATTTTCCTCAATAAAATTTAGCGCTAAACTCACGTCGTTATCCGGCGGCAATTCTCCCGTCCAATTTTGTTTCGAACTTATATTTTTGCCAATAACAACCGCGGCAACTAAGGAGATTACTGAAACCGCTGTAAGCCATTTGGCGTAGCGAAGAGATTTGGAAATAGTGTAAAAAAGCACGCCATCAATGCTAAGAAAACGAGGCCATTTATGCATAAAAGATGGGGCATGATGATGGGGTAATTTGTGCCACGACAAAAGCGCCGGCATGATTAAGAAAGTAATGACATAGCAAAACATCACACCGATCGCGGTATCAATACCGAAGAGCTCGATGATTTGAATGCCGGAAAAAGCTGAAGAAAGAAAACCTAAAGCAGTTGTAGCGCTCGTGAGAAAGCAAGGCAATAACATGGCGCTGAGAGTTTTCCTAATAACCTCTTCTTTGTTTGGGATTTTGCCGTTTAGACGAGCATTGATACTTTCATCGACATAACGCGTATAGATATGCACTGCATCGGCAATACCAATGACCATGATCAGCATAATTAATGCGTTGTTTACCACGTTAATATCGTGGCCTATGAGGCCTAAGTAGCCAACGATCCAGATGATGGCTAAAGAGATTACTGTTAAAGGAAATAGTGCACCAAAGAGGTGCTTAGTCATGGCAAAAAGCAATAACACAAGGAAAACGGCAACAAGCGGCAAGAAATGAACTTGGTCGCTTTTGAGCAATTTGACCATTTCATGCTGAATGACGGGGGTGCCGGTGAGATGGACTTTGATCGAATTATCTTGTCGAAACTCCTCAAGATCCGCTTCAATACTTTCGATAGCTAGATTTTGTTCATCTTGGTCTTTAAAACTGGCATTCAAAAGGAAAGTCAGGGCCATCGAACGGCCGTCTTTTCCTAAAAAAGTGCCACGATAGAGCGGATGTTCTTGAAAATAAGCTTTAGCGGCAGGGCTCAGTTCGCCCTTCGCATTTTCGGTCGGCAAACGTTTGAAGCCAGTGTCAGTGGGAATGAAAATAGGCTGATTGTAGGCATCCATTATTTGCAGGACATAGGGATTTTTCTGCAGCTTAGCGGCAATCTTTTTTACTACGGCATCAATTTGTTGGTTATTTTTGTTCTCAACAGCGAGCATGCACCATTGGCCGGTGTGCGAGAAAGCGGGCAGGTATTCTTTTTCATAAAACAAATACGCATCATCGTCTTCGAGAAAAATGGTATCGGGAGAAAAATTAAATTTAATTTGGGTGGCAAAAATTCCAAAAAAAATCGTCAAAGCAATCGCAAACGTGAAAAGATAATAACGTCCTCGATATAAAAAACGTGCAACCGAATCGAAAATAGTAGGCATAGGATTACTCGCGTCGTTATCATGACAAGCAATAAAAAAAGCTAGGTATCAAAGCGTCGAGAAGGTTTTCATCGCGTTTGAATCAGTTCTTATTTTTTTAGCCTAGCGTCCTTCTTGGGAAATAACAACGCATAATTTTTTTGCTCGATACTATAAGAGAAAAGGTTTAGGCTGGAAAAAGCCGGAGCGATGTAATGATAGAGCTGCTTAGCGATCCACAAACATATTTGAGTTTTCTTGCACTTACTGCCCTAGAAATTGTTTTGGGTATCGATAATTTATTGTTTATCAGTATCGTTACCAGCAGGCTGCCTAAGGCAAAGCAGGAAAGTGCTCGACGCTGGGGCATTGGTCTGGCGCTGTTCGGCCGCCTAGCGCTGCTTTTCTCTCTGGGTTGGGTTTTATCGCTCACCAAGCCTTTATTTACGATAATGGAATTTTCGTTTTCAGGACGCGATATTGTTTTAGGCTTAGGCGGTCTGTTTTTAATTTATAAAGCTACCCAAGAAATTTTCGTGCATCTTGAACAGGCCAGTGCTCCACCTGATCAAACGAAAAAAACCATCACCATGAAGGCAGCTATTGGGCAAATCATTTTGCTGGACTTAGTGTTTTCGCTCGATTCCATTATCACTGCTATTGGCCTTGTTTCGCATATGGCTATTATGGCGGTGGCTGTGATCATTGCAGTATTTGTCATGTTGGCCTTTTCTAATTACATAGCCAATTTTTTGGATCGCCATCCATCGATGAAGGTATTGGGGCTCTCTTTCTTGCTCCTGATCGCCGTGCTTCTCGTCGCTGAAAGTTTTGGGCATCATTTGCCACGCGCCTATGTCTATTTTGCCTTGGGATTTTCTGTACTCGTAGAGGCAATCAATATTGCCCACCGCACGAAAACGAGTAAGCGCATTGGTGCGAAGCATGACGATCACCAAGCACCAACTAATTTTAAAGGGTAAATTTTAGCTCATCGACAATAATACCCGGTAAATGCGCTGAAGCTGTTGATCGCTCTTCGTAGGTGCTATTGTCGATAATCATTTCTCGCTCGCTCGTAATCGCCGAAAGTTTTTCGCCAAAGATACGATAAATAGAATCATCAAAACGCATAACGGAAAAAGGCGCGATGGCTTTGCCATTTTTAACGACATAGCAAAAAAATCGTGTCATCCCGGTGAGGCAGCCATTTTGTCGATCAGAAAAATTTAAATACCAAAGATTATTAATAAAAAGCCCATCGCCTAAAGTGGAAAGAATATCTTCCTGTTTAAGCGTGCCTGGCGACATTTCGAGCGCGCAGGCATGCTCATCGTCATCGGCACCGTTGTGATAGAGCGCATATTCTTTTGCCGTTTTAGGGGAGATTAAGGAGTTTTTTAGTTCACCATGTTCAATCAAACTCAGTTTATTCGGTTTAATAAATCCGTTAGCTTGAAAGTTCGGTCCTACTCCCGCTTCTATATGTTCAAAAAGAGCAAAGTCTGCTGAGAGCTCTTTCTTTTTTTCTAAAAGCGGCATGAGGGGAGAATTCTTTACTTCCAAAGCCTTTCTCGAAAAGCCATCCCAATTAAGCATCGATAAAATTTCATGCACTGCAGAAGGCGAAAAATAAACGCGATAAGAACCAGGTTTTATAGTTCTCGATTCTTTATTGAAAAGTTCTAACCCTTGTCGCGAGTTATGCATTTTTTGCTGAAAAATATGATGCTGGTAGCTTTTATCACAATAGCTTTGCTTGATAGCCTTATCGCCCGAATGATAGAGACTCGTATCAATGATGAAGCTTGAGCTCTCAAACCAATTACGTTGCCCAAAAGAACTCGCAAAACCTTTGTAAATCGGACCGCCGATATAAGAGCCAACGAGATCGAGCGAGTGTGCTTCGCTTAATACTTGGTCAATAATATCGAGCTTATCTTGAAGTTTATTTTCGCTCACACATTCGGTGGAAATAGGGTCTTCGTTGATCATCAAATAGGGATCATCATCACTAAACGAAATAATTTCTCGTTGACGTTTGAGGGAATTTTTTATTCTTTCTTCATCGAGCGCCAGATTTTTACTCAGACTCAAGGTGCTTTGCGCATGCTTTGCACCCTTGATTAAATCAAGTTCAAGGCATTGCTGAAACACACTGCCGGCTTGTCGAATTTTTGCATGATTAAAGCGAGCATAGTCTAACACTTCCCCAGAAAACCAAGCCGTATAGCGCTCTTCGGGTAAAAGATTCTTATCAATAATTTTCATTAATTCATGAAAATAATTCCTCATGCTCATTCTCCACCAAATACGTCGACATTTTTAAAAAGACATACGGGGGACGCGTGCCCAACTCGAATACATTGATTCGGCTCACCCTTGCCGCAATAAGGAGTTCCCATCACTTGCACACTTTCGGCTTCACCTACCATGGCGAGATTGCGCCAAAAATTAGCGCTGATGCCTCGATAATTAGGGTTTCTCACAACCTTTCCTAAACGACCATTTTCGATCAAACGTCCCCACTCGCAGCCAAATTGAAATTTATTGCGCGAATCATCGATGGACCATGAAGAATTTGAGCGCAGATAAATCCCCTTTTCTATGCTCGATAGCATTTCTTCGAAACGATGTGGGCCTGGCTCGATATTAAGATTAGCCATGCGATCAATAGGAGGACGATTCCACGACGAGGATCGAGCATTCGCTACCCCAGGCATTCCTGCTCGTTTTTGAGCAACAGCAGCACCCAAGGGACGCACGAGAATTCCATCTTTGATCAAAAATTCTTTCTTAGCCTGTGTGCCTTCATCGTCATACCCATACGAAGCAAATTCTTTGGCAATCGTAGGATCAAAACTTACGTTCAAAAGGGATGACCCATATTGGTAAGTACCAAACATGTCGAGGCTAACAAAACTTGTGCCCGCATAATTGCGCTCGTCTCCCAAAATACGATCAAGTTCAAGCGGATGACCAATGGATTCATGAATTTGCAGCATCATCTGATCGGGGTCGATGAGCACGTCCATGGTATCGGTGGGGCAGTTAGGCGCATGAGCTAAATCAATAGCATCTTGAGCCAGTTCCCCCGCTTTTTTTATAAGATCGAGATGAAGAAGACTTTCCATGCCGCCTTGCTGACAATAAGCCCGCATGCCGCCCAAGGTGCGTACTTGCGTGATACCGTCGTGATGCGCGCTAATACTTAGGGCGGGAACAAATAGATTGATGTCTTGCTCGATGAAAGCGCCCAAGGAATTTTCATAACTATGCTTGGTATCTATAGTCCACAGTGAAGCACTGGTATCGATGATTTCATCGCTTATTTTGGCGGCCTTATCGGCCTCGCTCAAGAGATGCAATTTGTCGCTCAGAGCGATTTTGGAAAGAAGCGTCTCACGATTAGGGGCATAACTTCCAAGATTATTTTCAAAAGGAATGCCCACGTTTTTAAGCAATGAATGCGTTGAAAGACGGGTGGCCCACTGAAAAGCTTCATCAAAAGCAGTACGCAATCCTTCATCACTTAGATCTTGGGTGGAAGCATAGGCAAGAGCACCATCCTTCATAACCGTAATGAGTGCTCCAACGTCATTAGTGCATCTGACTGGATCTTGCACTCGGCGCTGAAAGACTATTTCCTCATGATATTCATGCACAATTGTCAAAGCCCAGAAGTCGGCCTTTTTTCCATATATTTTTAAAGGATTTTCGCGCTTCGCCATACTACACCTCAGCATCAGTATGGAGGAAAATTTCAGAAAGGGCCAGTCGGTGCATGCCGAGCTTGACGGAAAAAAAACTAAGATTTACAAGCACGCCAAACCCCTCTCAGGTGATCTATGGCAAGGCGATTATTTTTTCTTCTCCTAGCTTTTTCTACCCTGTCCCGTGCGGATTTTATCCCGGTCAAAGTGACCGAAGCTCCAAGCTTTATTACCCAAGATCAATCATCATTTACCATTTCTTTTTCCGCATGCGATGGCACAGAGATTCCGATTGGCGTAGGTGATTATGTTCGCATAGCCTACAACGGTCGCATCAGACACTATGAATCCCGCTATTACTCGGTCACAAATATACAATGGAGTGATGAAGAAAAAACTAAGGCGCTGTCTATAGAGATTACCGTTACGAAGTCCACAGGTCATTTAGTCCATCAAAGTAAGCGACTGGCAGAGGCAGAAGTAAATAATAAAAAATATATACTCGAAGTGGTACCTACGGAATTATCGACTAAACTTAAAAAGGCCCAAAAGGTAGTTTTTTTTGCCGCTGGTGAAGCGAGTAATCGTGCCTATGGCGTGATGCAGCATAAAGGAGATTTGCAAACTTATTGCCTAATCCATACTGTGCGCGAAGGTAAACAGGTTCTTCATAGCCGATATTTTGAAAACCTTGGAAGCTTTTACAAATATTATGAGACAGGCAAAGGCGCTTCGCGCCTAACGGCCAGGCTGGATGATGTGCCGGATTATATTAGCAGGGTAGTGAGTGAATACGGCATTGATGCACTCTACGTTATAAGTGGCACTGATCGTACCCCAGAAAAAGAAAGTCAATTCGAAACCGATATCGCAAGTAGGCTCACGGAGCTGGATGTTCCAACTGCTAATATCGTCACCTCGTCGTGGTGAGAAGGATAACAAATGCTTAAAAAGAATTTTAAGATGGCTTTTCTCTTAGCATTCTCACTAACGAGTGCTCAGCCTTCTTATGCGTGGAATAGCGAAAGTTCCTTCTGGGAAAATGCGCTTGCTGTCTTAGGATTAGGGGCCTATGTTTCGATGGCAATCGCAGAAACCGCCTATAATAAAATTAGAAAAAAAATAGGATTAGGGACGCTTAGCGAGGAAGAGGGCAAGCTAAAAGCGTTTAAAGAGTCTCTCGGTAAAGCGCTCGCCTCTATGAAGCAACAAATAGAAAATCATCTTCGTATGGGAGATAGAGAGAAGAATTATGCGGGCTTTAATCAATTGCTCCGCTTCATTGAGGAAATGCAAGAAGAAATTAAGTCACCTGATTTCAAAGAAGCGACTATTTTATGCAGGTTTAAGGAAAGATTTTTGCCCGGCTTTGTCGGAGAGCTTCATATAGATATGCTTGCCAAGTGGCTTGATTCTCATACTAAAAGCTCTAAAGTTCCTGATGATTTCATTACAAAAACTAAAGAACAATTTTCCATGGACGAAGAGGATGCCAAATTTCTCTTCGGCATGGTCGTTTTTTCATTGAAACATGGTGGCATCAAACTTTCCATACGGGATCCACGCCTTCATGGTTGAGGCCTTAGCGCGACCTCTCGATCTTTTGCGCGCAAAAATTTTGCGCCATAGCGTCAAGATTGAGGCCTTGCGCCATATCTTTGTCGAGCGATCCTTACGCAATAATGTGACGGTCGCTTTCAGTCTGATTCTTAATGCACTCTTGATGATTTTTTGTCCTTTGTGGATGCTCATGATAGCGCCGAGTCTACTGGGCATGCTTCACCTCATTGAATCACTCCATGCCTTTCACGATGTGGCAGCTCCTCATGAGTTTAAGAGTGATGCAGCTCGTAAGAAAAATATTAATCGCGGCTTGTTAATCTTTTGCGTGGGCTTTTTTCTCTTAAGAATTACTTTAGAGTTTTCAAGAGCGATGATGTACGGCGATATAGCCGTCTTGCTGGTAAAGAACCTTCGCCTTTTTGATTGCTTAATTGTTGCCATGGCATTTTTTTACTGCAGCTTTATTTACCGCCTAAAGATACATAAATTCTTTATCGGACTAAGCATTCTTTCTTCGGCCCTTTATTTCTTGCTAGCAGGCCCAAGTCTTGTGTGGAGCTTTTTTATTTTTTCACACAATTTTATGGCCTTTGTTTTTTGGTATTTTTATGCGCCGTCGAGAAAAGAGAAAAATTCTGCGATAATAGCCTTGGGTGTTTTTGGGCTTTTGCATGTAGCAGTGCTTTCTAAGTTCGGGGATAATTTTTTTCTTCATGCGATAAATCAACGAGCCACAGGCGCCTTTGGCTATGACTTCGCGACTATTTCGATAAAACTTTTCCCCGATAATTACGATCTTTTGTTCGCAAGAAAAATCGTGTCGCTTTTATGCTTTGGCCAGGGTGTGCATTATTTGCTGTGGATTCGTGTCATTCCTGATTGCCGCTTCGAAAAAAAAGCAACCATGCCTTTTCGTACCAAGTTTAAAAAATTGAGGACAGATTTTGGCACATTGCTCAGTTCGGCCCTTGTCATTGTAGTAGCTATTTTTTTGCTGGCGCCCTTATTTTTGCGCTTTAATGTTATTAACGATCTTTTTTTCGCACTTGCTTTCTTTCATATTTACGCGGAATTTCTGGCATTTTTATTCGCCGGTCTACACAAAAATAATATGGCTTTAAGCGCTTAAAAATTCTTTGAAAAGTAGCTCATTCCGATTATGCTCATAAATCAAAAAACTCTTGGATTTTTTTGCTCAATGCCTTGGTTGGCATTGAGAACCACTTAGGAGCATGTAATGAATTCAAAAACGATAGGCGTCGTAGCGCTCGCAGCCGTTGTATCTTTGGGCATCGGTTTTGCCATTGGTACGGCACTCAATAAACCCGGTATTCAAGTTGATGGCAACAATACCACCATTCCAGTTAGCGATCTAAACGAGAAAAGTATTGAAGAGCTCGGTGTTCAGTTGAGCGATATTATGTTGCCGCGAGAAGAATACGACAAACTAGGCGGCGCGATTTTGCAAAGCGGCATGGGACTTTTTATGTCACAGGCTCAAGGAGCTGGCATTACTGTCGACGAAAAAGCCACCGAAGAACTTAAAAAGAGAATCGATGAAAAATATACTCGCAAATATTTCACCGACCAAAATGCTGTTTCCATGAAGGAGCTCAACAAGGAAGATTTAGTCGCGATTCTGTCTTTTTATAACACGACACCCGGCCAAAAATTCTTGAAGCTTTCGCCACAAATTATCGAGTCTACTATGACTGCAGTGCAAAATGATCTCTCGCAATGGCTTCCTGCCACGGTTACAGAAGTCATCGCCAAGTTAAAAACGGGTGGGAATGGCAAAGGCTCCGCGACTGAGCCAGGTGATACAAATGCTCCGCCAGCCGCTCCTGCACCAGCAGCACAAGAAAACGGTTCCAATTCTTAAGTTTTAGCGTAAGAAGGGCTGCACGTCAGCCCGCGTGAGACTTGCTATATTTTGGTGCGATATGAGATTTTTCCTATCAGCCTTATGTTTTCTCGTCATTTCTTTCTCTTATGCAAGTCGTTCAGACCTGCACTGTACCTTCATCCTTAAGCCTGATGAGATTGAATGGGAGTTCATGGTCAGTTATGACGATGAAATTCTTTTTGAAGAGCATTTGGAAAAAAGAGAGCTTGGACCTTTTTCGCTAAGTAAAGATTTCTGCCCCCAAAAAAATACTTGGCTAATTAGCATTAAAAAAGTAAGCAACTATGAAAGTGGTTATCCATTGAACTCAATTAATGCCACTTTCAAGATGGGCACTAATCAAGTATTTTCCCCACCTTTGCTAAAAATCGGTGATAAAACCCTTGATGCCAGCTGCGCAGTGAGAGTAGGCTCTCAAGCTCCCCCCAAACCTAAAAAGCCCCCAAAACTCCAAAGAATATTCTCTAGAGTTCTAAATATTTTTGGCAGGTAATAAAAATGGACAGTTTTTAGCCTTTATCTAAGCATGACGCCATAATCATTTAAGTTTATTTTGTCGACGCAAAAGTTATCTTGAAAGGCATTGTCATTGGGCGGGAAATCTTTTGGATTAGAAGGATTTCCTCGATAAGCCGCAATGCGTTTATAAAGACTATGTTGCACAGGGATAATGACTTTCTCTAAATACGAAAGCTCTTCTGGGGTTAAGACTGAATCTTTTTCTAGCGGTTTCAGATTAATCATCAAAGCTAAATCTTGTTCGGTTTCAGCAATTTTATTTTTGGCCATAAGCTCAGCCATACTTCCTGGGACAAGATTTTTTATTTGCGAAAGAAGTGAAGTGCGAGTGGAAGTTAAAGCATTGAGTTTTGCTTGATAGGCACTTTGCGTGAAAAAATCCATGCTTGCTTCAAGTTGTCCTTGCACTTTTATTTGTGAGAGCCATCGAAGCTTGGTGAGGTGGTTCACCAAACTCAACATTGTATCGGCTAATTCAGGTCCAAAAACACCTCTTTTTACTAAGGCGTCAATAATATCCGCTTGATTTTGCTCCATCAGGCCATGCTTTAAGGCCATAGCTGTCAAAAAAATCGACAACAAGCGATAATTATGTCGCTTTATGTCAAAGACGCCGCTCATCGGTAATTTCCCTAGAACGAACATTTCTCCCCCGAGTCTTTTTTGACTCCATTTAGTCATTACTTCATCGAGCAGAGACTTGCTCATTTTAGTTCTCAAAGCACCTTGATTTTCATCTAAAACCTTTTGCTGTTCCCTTACGAAGCGTTGATAAAGTTCAGGATTCCCCGAAACCATATAATGATTCAATCCTAAATCGAGAAAGGCACTTATCACTTTCAGTTCATTAGTTTGGTTGAGATCCTCAAAGTAATTCGCCCAATTCGCAATGGTGGCTTCATCCATAGCCTGGCCACAAGAAGAGCCTTGGATTTGCTCTTTGAGATAGTTATTATCGGTATACATATTTTTAGCCAAAAATTGTGAACCCCATTTATACCACGGGCTCTGGCGTGTATTCTTGCTTACTTGGAGTTGAAAAAGCTTAGGGATATTATATTGACTTGCTCGCATGTATTCCGCAAAATCGATGGGACTAGCAGTCAAAACGTGAGACCCCTCAAAGGGGTAATAATAACTCTTCCAAAATGTTTTTTCATTATTTGTTTTTGCGAGCGAGTACGCGTTGATCATAGGACAAATAATTTCGCCTAAGTTATTTGAAGTATCGACAAAAGGAGCATAGTGAGCTGGTGCATTGGATTCCTCATCAAGCCTAAAGCCTTTTTCGCCAAAAATAGGGTGGCCCAAAAGACCATTCATTGCTGACGCAAGTTTTTTCCCAAATTCGAGGCCCAATAAATGGCGATTGGGAACCTTTTCATCGAGCACCAATCCCCCTTCGAGATCGGTAACAATTCCTGATTCAAGACGTCCTGCCGAGCCAAAAGCAACGAAGGCATAATCTTTATCAGAAAGGTTATTTGGTTTAGCAGCCTCAATGAATTGCTTCACCCATTTCATCAAATCTCTCGTGAGAGATTTTTGTAGCTCAACATAATCCGCATTTGGCTGATTATAAATAGCGGCAAAGCGCCTGGTATATTCTTGGCGCAATTCATGTAGTTCTTTTCTCTTAGCAATGTTCTCGGGTCGACTAAAAAAAGCTTGTAAATCTATATTTTTAAAACGCTCATCTTTAGGATCTTGCCACCTAAGCAAGGGATCACCAGGAAAGGTAGTAATAGCCACTGCTTGCTTAATGCCACTGAGCATTAAAAGGGCAAACATCCATGCAATAAGATTTAGTTTATTTTTCATAGTTATACTCAAAATTTATCTATTTAATTTCATAGTATTTTTGTTGTTTTTGTGCAGGATAAAAATGAATGCACTGATTAAATGCGTAATAGATGTTAGTTATTTGTATGTTATTGAACTTATGGTGTGCTCATGCGTCTAATATATGGAATTTATTTGGCAATGGTATTTTTAAGTGCTTGCGGGCAAGAAAATAAGATTTTAATCGATGTTGATTATCAGGAAGGGGCGCAAGAAAAGCTCGCGGTCAGCGGGGAGAGATTTGGCAATTTTAGCCTAAAGCCTGCAGAATCCTTAAAAATTGATCTGCTCATCACCAATAGAGGCAACGACAAAGTACGGCTTTCTTCCATATTGGAAAAAGGAAAAAGCGCTTCGTGTAAAGATTTCTTTATGGCGGTGGATACGCAAGCCAGCACCTGCGTTGCGGGCCTTAGCCTGGATAGCGATGAGACATGCACTTATAGATTAATCATTCGCCCAGATAGTCAATTTAAATTATTTTATAAAGATTTTGTTGTGAGCTATTTCGATAATAAAAATATTCCACAACAGGAAGAATTTAATCTAACAGGCAGTCTTAAAGTTGAGCTACCAACAAATCTTTTAGGCAACATAAAATAAAATTTTCAAAGCCAAAAATTGATTAGTACCAACATGAGCATGGCCATAAGGCCTGCTAAAACGTCATCAAGCATGACACCCCATGCGCCAGGAAAGGCGCGCTCTACCCATCCTATGGGCCAGGGTTTGAGAATATCGAAAAAACGAAAAAGTACGAAGGCTAAAATAACTTGTGAGGGCAGGGCGCTTGCCACCAAAAAGGGAAAGCCAATGCCAACTACCTCATCGATAACCACTTCTTTAGGATCTTCTCGTTGATAATGCTCGATGCCATAACCGCTGGCCCAAGTCCCTATAGCAAATAAGGCCACAATCAAGAGCAATAACAGCCACCACGGCGCGTCTAAATAAAGGGCTGGCACCCAGATTACCAAAGCACCTAAGCTGCCGCAGGTTCCCGGCATCCAAGGAAAGCGCCCACAATAAAAGAATTCGGCAATAAGAAGAGCTATTTTTTTTATCACAAGAGATTTCATTAATTACCTACGCGTCATGAATCTTACACAGAGTGAAATATCCCTTTTCAGGGCCTTTGTCATTCTAGGCTTGACCCGGGCTTGCATAACATCAACTAAACAAATCAGCATATCATTTCGAGGCCAGGTACTGGCCGTGGCAATCCAAGGCTTATATTGGTAACTTTTGGGAATCCCCCTGGATTGCCACGCTGCGCTCGCAATGACGAGGAATGTGCGGTTTTTGCTCGACTTGCCAAATCACCTCGTCATTGCGAGGCCAGGTACTGGCTGTGGCAATCCAAGGATTATATGGGTAACTTTTGGGTATCACTTTGGATTGCCACGCTGCGCTCGCAATGACGAGGAATGGGTGGTTTTTCCTCGACTTGCCAATTACCCCCGTCATTGCAATGACAGACGCTAAAAGTTGCCTATGCCAAATTGACGAGCACTAAGCAATTTGTGAATCATTATTATTGCGTCGCAAAAAAGCGGGGACATCGTATTCGTCCATTTTTTTCGCCGCATCTTTCATGTTTGTCGGCTCATCGATAGGAGCAAGCACAGGAACGCGTGCTACTTGATTAGCTGGCGGTGGAGGGACTTTAGTTCCAAGATTGGGATAACTAGACACTCCAGGCATAATATTTTCACGCGAAGATAAACCTTGTCTAATAAAGGTCGGAATATCTCGCGATCCTTGTGCAGGATAGCTGCTCGCATTGGGAGTAGGTGCCACACTCGCATAATTATTTTCGTTTTTCTTTTGCGAACGATTATGCTCAAAGCCCGTAGCAATCACGGTAATCGAAACTTCTTCATCGCGCTCATGATCCACAACATAACCAAAAATAATATTGGCATCTTCATGGGCTGCATCGGTAATAAGTTCAATGGCCGCATTTACTTCATGCAAGGTGAGCGAAGGCCCCCCAGTCACGTTTACTAAAATGCCCATCGCACCATCTACCGAAACATCTTCGAGCAGAGGGCTTGAAATCGCTTTTTGCGCAGCTTTAATAGCGCGACCTTCGCCGGTTGCAGTGCCGATACCCATCAGCGCCATACCTTGGTCACTCATCACCGTAATCGCATCGGCAAAGTCGACGTTAACAATACC
>JBPOIV010000142.1:0-11707 GCA_052034245.1 Myxococcota bacterium | reverse complement strand
ATATTCTTCCACCTAGCGACCAAAACATTAAAAATATTAAATTCATCTACTCGCTGATTGTCAGCAGAAAATTCAAAATGGCCATCACCTGTTTTGGGAACCGATGACCAGCTTAGTTCAAGCGAGTCATTCGGATAGTCAGCGGTCGTAGTGCCTTTTTCGGCAAGGATTTTAAAGATTTTACCATCTTCAACGACTACATCGCCGCGTTCACCTGTTATGACAAAATCAGCAAGAATGCACACCGTATCTATTTTTGTGTAGGTCTTATTTATGAGATCCAATGAGAGCGTATGCAGGTCTTCACCACCGAGGCATCCATAAATTTTGCTCTTACTTGGCTCGGTGTAAATTCCACGAAAATGCTCAGGGAGCTGCGAAGCAGATGCCACTTGGGCAAATAAAAAAATGGGAGCTGCGATTTTAATTAGTTTAGTGAACATCAAATTTCTTTCCATGTCTAAGGTTTTTCTAATTAGTTTAGACATCGGCCGGAAAATTTGGTTCAAAAAATCTCGGACAACCGCAAAAATGCTCCCGCTTATAGATACGCAAAAAATTCCTTAGCTATCAAGTTCAACATGAATGGCCGCTTGACGAGTAGCGGGTATTTTTTCTAGAGGAAATTCTTTTCGTATCCTTTGAACGAGCTCTTTAAGCTCCCCGACAATAAGTTCAGATTTTTTTCCGCCCCAATAATCGAGATAAAAATAAATTTCATGGCCATCTTCTTTGCTCGCTGACCACGATTTAAAAATGGCTTCGGCATGTTTTTTATCTTCCAAAGAAATTTCTTCGCCATAAAGCACCGTGACGTGCTTTTTTACTTTTTGGCCTGGCAAGCCTTGTACACTCGAAAGGTCGATGACCAAAGCCTTCCCCAAAAAAAGGAACTTGGGCTTTGCTAAAAAATAGGGGCCACTACATTCGCCCTTCATAGCGCTTCTTTGGCCTGGCTCAATAAATAGTTTGCATGTGCTTGGCACTTCGATTTGCGGCAAAGCTTTACCGGCCTTTGTGTAGGATTTCTGGCCCGTTCCACAGCTTATTATCAAAAAGGGAAGCATAAATAACCAACCCCAGCACCAATGATTAAAAGAAGTTTTTTTCATATTAAAGCTTGGTCGCCGCCTTCATCGCTTGGCAGAATTCTTTGAGTTCTTTAAGCATATGCTGATCCTTACCAAGATTGTTTTCAATGATCGATACTATCTTCGACCCACTAATAACGCCCAAAGCGCCTTCCTTTAATGCTGCACGAACATGCTCTGGCGAGGATATTCCAAAACCAAAAATTGCAGGAGGAGCATTCAATTCTTTGAGCGTTTTTAACAGTTCTTTATGGTGAAATTTCACCTCGTCGTTCGCTCCTGTTACCCCGCTACGTGTCACCACATAGGTATAGCCACGGCCAAGAGAAGCAAGCTCCTTTAAGCGCCCACGAGGCATATTGAAGGGTGCTATCAAAATCGGATCGACTCCATGCTTAAGTGCCGCCTCATGAAAGGGTTTCAGCTCAAGCAAGGGGACATCAGCGACCAAAACAGAATCTACGCCCGCTTGATGAGCACGCTCATAAAACCACGCGAGAGTGTTTCTAAAAACGAGATTGGCATAGGTCAAAACGCCAATAGGAATGCTAGGATACTTGGCTCGTAGTTCTTTGATGAGCTCCAAGGAATCATGCACGGTGGCGTGATTTTTAAGCGCCCTTAGCCCCGCTTTTTGAATAGTAGGGCCGTCAGCGAGTGGATCGCTAAAGGCGATGCCAAGCTCCAAGGCATCGGCTCCTCCCTCAATCGCGACGTCAATGATGGCTTTGCATCGTTCGCGATCGGGATCATAAAGCATGACAAAGGGAATAAAAGCGCCTTGTTTTTTCGCGGCGAGATCGGCAAACATCGCTTGATAACGCGTCATTTTTTTACTCCCATTCTGCGCACAGTGCTCACTTTGTCTTTCAAAAGCTCGCTTGCTTGCGCCATATCTTTATCGCCGCGCCCGGAAATATTGACGATAAGAATCTGCTTTTCTTCAGAACTCTCGGCCATTTTTATGGCATGTGCTAAAGCATGGGCAGATTCAAAGGCCGGGATTATACCCTCATTAGTCGACAAACGCCTAAATGCATCGAGCGCTTCATCATCAGTCGCGGATACATATTCGGCGCGCCCAGAATCTTGAAGATGAGCATGCTCGGGCCCCACGCCAGGATAATCGAGCCCGGCAGACATGCTGTGAGATTCTATGACTTGGCCTTCATCATTTTGCATGAGCTTACTATGTGTTCCATGCAATATTCCTTCAGTGCCTCCGTGCAGGGTCGCCGCATGATGCTTGGTGAAAATCCCTTTCCCGCCACCCTCGACACCGATGAGTCGTACATCTTTTTCTTTTATGAAATCGGTAAAAATACCCATGGCGTTGGAGCCGCCGCCTACGCACGCAAGCACGGCATCGGGCAAGCGATTACATGCCCTTATTATTTGTTCTTTAGCTTCTTCGCCGATGATTTTTTGATATTCACGCACCAAAGTCGGAAAAGGATGAGGGCCCACCACACTACCAATCACATAATGCGTGTCATGAAAATTCTCAGCCCAATCCTTGAGAGCCTCGTTAACGGCATCTTTTAAGGTTTGCTCGCCTGACTCGACCGCTACAACTTCCGCCCCTAAAAGCTGCATGCGAAAGACATTGAGTTGTTGTCTCTCAACATCTTTTGCGCCCATATAGACGCGTGTTTTCATCGAAAATAAAGCACCCATGAGGGCAGTAGCAACGCCATGCTGCCCCGCTCCCGTTTCAGCAATAATTTTTTTCTTACCCATCTTTTTCGTGAGCAAGCCCTGCGCCAATACTTGATTGGTCTTGTGCGCGCCGCCATGAAGTAAATCTTCACGCTTTAAAAATATTCTTGTTTTGGTATCCGCACAGAGATTGCGACACTCAAATAAGGGTGTTGGTCTTCCAGCATAATGCTTGAGCAAGACACTGAGCTCATCTTGAAATTCCGCATCTTCCTGAGCTTTTAAAAAGTGTTCCTCAAGTTCCTCCAAGGCAGGAACGAGAATTTCGGGCACAAAACAGCCACCGAAACGCCCAAATCTTCCACTTTGTTTCATAGATTTTCCTTCCGATTTCTCAAATTATCAAAAAGCTGTTTCATCTTGATGCCGGATTTTTGGCGAGCATTGTTCTCTTCTTCTACGCCGGAGGCGACATCGAGCACATAGGCACCTGTGGCTTCAGCGCGATTAACATTGTCGGGGTTAATCCCCCCAGCCAGAGCAAATTTTTCGCCAATATTTTTTACTAATTCCCAATCAAAGGATTTTCCTGTGCCGCCATAAAGAAGCTCATCCTTTTTATCGAGCACAAAAAGATTAACTTTGAGATTCGGCTTAAAAGTGAGTTCGTCTTTAATACGAATAGCCTGCCAAATGGCGCAATCAGGAGGCAAATCAAGACGCAGCTGATTAATATAGTCTTTTTCCTCATCGCCATGGAGCTGCACGAAATCGAGTGATAAGGCGCGCGCCATAGCAATAACCTCATCGATGCTTTGATTGACAAAAATGCCGCCATAAGAGAGTGGCGCTGATGCCATAATAGGCCGCGCTTCATCAAGCGTTATTCGACGCGGGGAATGGGGAGAAAAATTAAGTCCTCCATAATAAGCACCGTGTTCGTAGGCAAGCTGCGCATCGCGAGCATTGGTGAGCCCACAAATTTTTACGCGTCCGAAAATGAGTTCGCGTAAGGCTAAATCGATACGAGGCTGACGCATCAAGGAGCTTCCGATTAAAAATGCGCCAACTTGATCCTTGTAGCGATGCACTTGTTTGTGCTCAAAAAATCCCGATTCGGAAATGAGATAGGCACTTTTAGGTGCTTTGCGCAGCAATTCTTCTGTCGTATTCATATCTACTTCAAGATTTTTTAGATTCCGATTATTGATGCCGATTATTTGGGCATTAAGGAGTGAAGCTCTTGCCATCTCTTCTTCGGAATGAACCTCAGTTATCACAGCCATCTTCAGATTTTTTGCGATATGTTCGCATTCTCGATAGGTGGCATCATCTAAGACGGAAAGCATGAGGAGCACCGCGTCCGCGCCATAATGACGCGCTTCATAAATTTGCCAGGGCGAAACCACAATGTCTTTGCACAAAACTGGTCGCGATTGCCCCTTGCTTACTTTCGCTACATTCTCGAGCGATCCCATAAAAAATTTTTCATCCGCTAGGACCGATATCGCATCAGCAAAAGGCTCATAAATACAAGCGATGTCCAACACATCGGCATCTTTTCGAATCAAACCGTGCGAGGGCGATGCGAGTTTAATTTCGCAGATGAAGGAGGCTTGGTTTTTTTTTAGGGCCGCTAAAAAATCTCTTTTACTCGGTATCAAACTCTCTTTATAGCGTGTGATTGCCCCAATCTTTTCTTTAACAAAGCGGATTTTATAATCGACAATAGTTGCTAAAGCCATTATTTCCTCTGAAGTTCCTTTACGAGACGCATGGCATGCCCCGATTCAATAATATTTAGCGCGATTTTTACGCCTTCCTTAAGCGATGAAGCTTTATCAGCAAGCCACAGCATCGCGCCTGCGCTCGCGGCAACGATGGCATTATGAGCTTCTTCGCCTTTGCCATTTAAGAGAGCGATGCTCATGCGGAGATTTTCTTCGACCGATCCACCCGTAATTGCAGAAAGAGCATAGGTTTTTAATCCTAGATCTTCGGGATGGAGTTTAAAATGTTCGATGGCATGGTCTTTTAGAAGCACCGCTTCAGTAGTCCCGTGAACCGCAATTTCATCTAAGCCCGCACCATGAACGATCAAGGCTTTTTGACGTCCAAGAGACTTTAAAGCCTGAGCAAATGGCAAGAGAAATTTCGGATCATAAACACCGATAACCATCATCGGTGGACGAAGAGGATTTACCAAAGGTCCCAGAATATTAAAAATGGTTTTTATCCCTAAATCTCGACGCAAATCTTTGACGGCTTTAAAACTAGCATGAAAATTGGGTGCAAATAAAAAACACCACGCATGCTCATCAAGATTTCGACGTGCCTCTTTTGCAGAAAGATCAATGTTGATGGATAAAGCACGCAAAATATCAGCGGCACCACATTTGGAAGAAACGGAAATACTGCCATGCTTTGCCACGGGAAAACCCGATGATGCCACGATCAACGAAGCAAGGGTTGAAACATTGATGGTATTAAAACCATCACCTCCCGTTCCGACAATATCGCCAAAATCATAGTCCGGCCGCACGATTGGAATACTTCTTTTCATCATCGTTTGGGCAGCGATGGCAATCTCTTCGCCACTTTCACCTTTGGCACTCATGAGTGCTAAAACTGCTGCTATCTGGGGCTTCGGAATGCGATCTTCAAAGATGCCCTCAAAGAGATAGCTTATTTGATCGGGGGTCAAATTTCTAAGGCTAATTAAATCGGTCAAAAAGCTTTCTTGGCTCATGCATACTCCTTGGCCCAGCAAATCAGGTTGCTGATCATGCGGCTGCCTTCGGTACTCAAAATTGATTCCGGATGAAATTGAATGCCAATCATCGGATGTTCAACGTGCGACACCGCCATTACTTGGCCATCGCTTTTGCCGAACACGCGTAAAGTATTTGGAACAGAACTGGCCGCCAGACTATGATAACGGCCCACCGCAATGCGATTTTTTAAGCCCTTAAAAATTAGGGTTCCGTCATGCTCAAGCAGGCGCGCTTTGCCATGAACAACGGCCGGCGCACATTCGACAACGCCCCCCAAAGCACTCACCATGGCCTGCATGCCAAGACACACGCCAAAGATCGGCACACGCCCTAAAAGCTTTTTAATCGCCTCATTCATACAGCCCGCGCTATCTGGATGCCCAGGTCCCGGTGATAAAACCAGCAAGCGCGGTGCAGAAAGTGCAAATAAACGACGCTCAACTTCATCAAATGGCATCGAGTTTCGCCACACATGAAGTGAAATCCCTGGTCGTTGAAATTCTTCGAGAAGATTGAAGGTAAAAGAATCGAAATTGTCGATGATGCAAATATTCATAGACTTTCCGCCAATTCTAAGGCCTTTAATACTGCTTCAGCTTTATTGAGCGTCTCTTTTACTTCAAACTCGATCGCTGAATCATAGACCACACCGCAGCCAGCTCGGACATAGGCAATGCCGTCTTTTATTAAAGCTGAGCGGATAATAATTGCAGTATCCATGGCGCCTGCCTGGTTGATATAGCCTACTGCGCCCCCATAAAACCCGCGCTTCGAGAGTTCAAGTTCACGCAATAATTCTGCTGCCCGAATTTTTGGCGCACCCATCAAAGTGCCCATGTTCATCGATGCTTGATATGCCGACAAAGCATCATAGTCATCTTTCAGCACCCCTTCGACTTCGGAGACCAAGTGCATCACATGAGAATAACGATCCACTCCAAGCAAACGTTTTATTCGTCGTGATCCGGGCTGCGCGACACTGGCAATATCGTTTCGCGCCAAATCGACAAGCATCATGTGCTCAGCGAGTTCTTTTTCGTCGAGGCATAAAGAGGCTTGCTCACGCGCATCAAGCTCATCGTCGATGCGGCCATCATCATCAAGGCCTCTCCTACGCGTTCCCGCAATAGGCCTTATTAGCATGCGTTTATCTTCCACTTTTATAAAAGTTTCAGGTGAGGCACCTAAAAGAGTCCATTCACTGGTTTTAAGAAAAAACATGTAGGGACTTGGATTTAAACTTCGCAAACTCCGATAGCACTGCAAAGCATTTTTTACCGGCCGTGAAAATGTTCTCGATGGAACGATCTGGTAGACATCTCCAGACTTAATATAACTTTTGCACTTCTCAACTAAGCGCCCAAATTCCTGATCATCGCTGTCGACACTAAAATTATTGAGATTTAATTCGCTCATTCCCTCCTTAAGCTGAGGTTTTTGCTGAGCAAAAGATGCGATAGCTTTTTTGACTCTTTGTTCAAGATCAACAAGACGTGATGAGGCTTCTTTTGTCCCCTTAAAAGACCACGAAGATAGTTCGCATTTTTTAGATCGATGATGAATTTCAATAATGGAAAGCGGTACGAAAAACAAAAAATCCGGGAATTGAAAAACATCTTTTTTAAGCAGTGGAAGCTTTTCAAAATGATCGAGAAAATCATAGGAAAAAACGCCCGCAAGCATTAATTTTTGTTGATGATTTTCTTTGACTCCGATGAGCTCAAAAATCGCCCGCAGCGCATCAAGAGGCGATTTCATACGCATTTTTAGAAGCATATCTAGTTCATTAAACAGCGGTTCAAAATCAATGACTAAGCTAGGCTCCGCTTCTTCTTTTACTGAAGCTTTTAGATATTCCCGCAAAGCAGAAAGCAAGAGCTCTCCTTCGCCGCCTAAAGCACTAAAGCAAAGCCTAGAATTCTTGCACTCGATTTTTAATGCAAGATCAAGAAAGAGCAGGCTCTTTTCGCCAAGCTTTGTCGCCACATCCGCAGATTCAAGCAATATGACCTCGGAGGGATCCAAGCTTTCAATCACGTCGAGAGGATCAAAAATACCATCCAGTTCGCGATTATTATGGGTGCCGTTTAGTGCTTTATGTGCCTTGTCTTTCACTTCATAGTCCTTCCGCTTGCTTCCACAAATTTACGAAGATCCAACATCATTGTAGCGAATTGTTCGGGAAATAAGGATTGTTTGCCATCAGACAACGCAGTTTTTGGATCATGATGCACTTCAATAATCACTCCATCCGCACCGCATGCCGCGCTTGCGAAGGCCATTGGAGCCACAAATTCGCGCACACCCGTGCCATGAGATGGATCGACTATTACGGGCAAATGCGTTGTAGCTTTAAGATAAGGGATAGCATTTAAATCGAGAGTGTTGCGTGTACAGGTTTCAAAAGTACGAATGCCGCGTTCGCATAGAATGACATTGGTGTTGCCTTCCGAAACAATGTATTCAGCCGCAAGTAATAAATCTTCAACTTTGGCGGCAAAACCACGTTTTAAAATTACTGGTTTTCGGCGCTGACCAAGCTCTTTTAAAAGCGCAAAATTTTGCATATTGCGGGCTCCAACCTGAAAGGCATCGGCATATTCTTCCACCGCATCAATATCAGCGGCTTCCACCACTTCTGTGACCGATGGCATACCGCTTGTCTTTGCTATGGATGAAAGTATTTTTAAGCCTTCAACTCCTAAACCCTGAAAGCTATAGGGGCTGGTACGTGGCTTAAATGCACCACCTCTTAAAATTCTTGCCCCCGCTAATTTCACGGCTTGCGCAGTCTTTGACATCTGTAAAGTATTTTCAACCGCGCAGGGACCAGCAATGGTCACGAAATTCGTGCCTCCAATTTCAACATCGCCAATTTTGACTGTCGTTGAGGCGGGCGTGAATTCTTTACTCACAAGTTTATAGGGCGATAACACGGGCTTGACCTGATCTACTTGGGGAAAGCTTTCGAAATGCTTTTCATTCAGCAAACGCTCATCACCTATAGCTCCGATGACAATGCGCTCAACTCCGGGGAGAAAAAGAGGTTTTAAGCCAGTTTTTTCTATTTCCTCTAAAATATTGTCGGCATCTTCTTTGGTTGCATGTTGTTTCAGAATGATAATCATATGACCTCCTTAAAAAAAAACCCACCAGTGATGGTGGGCCTTTTCATGTTGCGCTTGGTTTTATCTTTTTTCAAATTTTAGGTGTAAATGGGCCCACCTCAGGTAAAAAGGAGCGCCACCACCAGAGTGTATTCTTTTTTAATTGTGCATTAAATAGGTAAGTCATAGCAGAAGAGCCTAATGCCATTAATTGTTCTGTCAATAACTCCACAAAAAAAAAGAATCATTGACTGGTATTAGCGCTATAACGTCATCAAATGATAGCTAAGCCAACACAGGATTTTTTTTATAAACGAGCGATTACTAAAAATAGTTAGCTTCACCTCATAAGAGAGTTCAAGATCACGTTCAAATTGCTTGCGCAGATCTTCTGCAATGGCCGAGTCAATGATCGTTATATTAACTTCAAGATTTCGCCGTGCAGACCAATGATCAAGATTATAAGAACCTAAGGATGAAAAAATTCCGTCAATGGTAGCAATCTTCGCATGCAGAGTCTTTTGATGCATCTCAAAAATGCGCACTCCATGCTTCAAAAATTTATTATAGAGGTGATGGCTCGCAAGCCGCATCAAAGGTGCATCGGAAACACCAGCGGTTAATATGCGCACATCCACGCCTCTCTTCGCCGCATGAATAATCGCTTTTTTGAGCTTTCCATAGGGAAGAAAATAGGGTGTCGTAAAATAGCAATAGTTTACTGCGCGATTAATGCATTCTTCCATGGAATTTTGAATGTGCGTCAAATTCCGACGTGTGTTGGAGCGTAAAACTTGCACCAAAGTATCGTCATTATTTTGGGCGAAGAGAGGCTCTTTTTTCAAAGCCTCAAGCCTGGCAAAAAATAAACGGAAAATAGAAATAGGTTTTTTGATGCTTAGTTGCGCACTTTTAAAGGCCTGAGGATTAAACTCACTTTCCAAAATACTCTCTTTAGTAATCGCTAAAAAGTCTTTTACCGCTGGTCCTTCAATTCTTAACAGCGTATCACGATAACGATCGTTTCCATACAAAGGCCCTGCATAATCGCAAGAAATATTCATGCTTCCGCAGAAGGCTATTTTCTCGTCAACAACAATAATTTTGCGGTGATTGCGAAAAAGCAAAGGTCCTCTTTTTCGCCAAAACCACACGGGGTTAAAGGCGAGCACTTTTATACCAGCCTTTTGCATCGGGGCTAAAAAGCTATTGCTAAGGCGAGCGGAGCCGAAATGATCGTAAAGAACGCTAATGCTTACGCCCCTTTTTGCCGCATCGATTAAGGCATCGCGAAGCCACGTACCTACGCGGTCGGGCGTAAATATATACGTTTCTAGGAAAATCGAATCTTGTGCTTCTAAAAAAGCTTGGTGAATGGCTAAAAAAGCCTCGTCACCGTCATGAAAAATCTTTAAGCGATTATGCGAAGAAAAGCCGCCCAGAGGAATCAAGGCACTGAGCGCTTTTCTCCAGCTTAATTTTAATTTCTGCCATAATATCGCCGGATCATTCTTGTTCACCATTCGAGGCTCTTAGGCTGCGGCACGCTCATGATCAGATTCTTCTTGGTTGTGGCTCACCAGCTTTGGTTTATTGTGATGCGCAATATGCACTTGCATTATTTTCTTCTCATCCGCCGCTTTAATCAAGAAAATGAGATCACCAAACTCAATTTTCGCACCTACCCGTGGCATGCGGCCATGCAGTGCGATTAAAAAACCACCCAAAGAATCAAAAGCCTCGGACTCAGGAAAAGCTACTTCCAAAAGTTTTCCCAGTTCAAAAAGATTAGCACGTCCATTGGCGATATAGTTATCTGCGTCAATCTGCACTACTTCGCGCTCTTCTTCGTCATATTCGTCACGAATTTCGCCGACAATCTCTTCCAAAACATCTTCTAAAGAAATGATACCAGCAGTACCGCCATATTCATCCACCACAATGGCGAGATGGGCTTTGCCTGCTTGAAATTCCTTCAATAAGTTGCCGATTTTCATCATATCGGGCACAAATTTAGCCGGTCGCAAAAAGTCTTTGAGCGAAAACAGCTCTTCTTTACCTTTTAAATTTCCACAACGCAGCAGATCTTTTATATGAAAAATACCGACAATATTATCAATATTATTTTCATACACGGGCCAACGTGTATGGCCTTCTTTGATGATGCGATCCATTACTTCTTCATAGCTTGCATTTACTTCTAAAGGGCAGATTTGCGTTCGTGACACCATCACTTCTTTAGCAACCGTTTCTTTAAACTCGATTACACTTTGTAAAAGCTGACCTTCGCCGCGCTTTAAAACGCCTTCTTCATGACCTAAGCGAATCATGTAGGCGATATCTTCTTCGGTCGCTAAAGGACCAGTGCTCGTGCTTTGCGCCCCAATCAATCGCACTAAGCGTGCAGCAAAGAGGCTCATAGCCAAGGTTATGGGCATGAGCAGAATATAAAAGGGCAGCAAAATCATCATGCCGATCGGAGCCACCGTTTGGGCATTATGGCGAGAAAAAGTTTTGGGCGTTATTTCCCCAAAAATGAGCAAAAGCACCGTGATGATAAAAGTCGCAATACTGATGGCATAATTGGCAAATAATTTTTGCGCGACAACCGTGGCCATTGAAGCGGCCAAAGTATTGACAATGTTATTGCCGATCAAAATGGACGTCAAAACGCGGTTCGGATGTTTAAGCCATAATGCCAAAGCCTTGGCAAAATATGGTTTTTCTTCCATGAGCCGCCTCGTTCGAGCGGCGGAGAGTGTCGTAATCGCAGTTTCAAGAGCAGAAAAATATGCTGAAATAATGAGACACGCTGTAAGCAAAACTAAAAACGATAACTCTGAATCCATATGGATATTGTTTCCCTAATAAATTTTGAGGTTGTGCACCTCAAAAGACCTAAAAATTCCTAGGTCTGAAAGATTATAAACACCTTGCTTTAATATTCTAGGGAATAAAAGATTATGTTTTCATTTATTAACCACAGTGCTTATCCAAAAGCAAAGGCTTAGTTAAGCTAAACCTCTTGGTCCCACGTGTGCAATTATACTACTAAACTTGCATTTGGGTAAAATTT
>JBPOIV010000044.1:0-25784 GCA_052034245.1 Myxococcota bacterium | reverse complement strand
ACACGCAGAACCGCACCAGCAGCGCGTGGACCGCGGGCTCCGAGAGCTTCATTCACGCCATTCACGCCGCGAAGCTGCGCAAGACGCCGTTCAACTGGCACGCCGTCGCCGCGACCGAAGACCACCCCTTCGTCACCGGCTTCTGGGGCGTGGAGTACCCGGGCCGGCTCAACTCGTGCGAGAGCTGCCACAACCCCGGCATGTATGACTTCAGCGCGAGCTGGTACTCGGAGGCCAACCTCGAGCGCCGTCTGATTCAGACCGTCGCCACCGGCACCTACAACGCGGTGGCGCCGACGGCTGACGGCGGCGTGCCGGCGCTGGCGTACAGCATCTCGCCGTACGTCGTGGCGGATGGTGGCGTGAACTACGGCGCGGGCTACGGCTACAACGTCGCCACCCAGGTCATCACCCCGGCGGCGTCGAGCACGCTGGTCATCTCGCCCATCGCCAACACCTGCTTCGGCTGCCACGACAGCCCCATCTCGCAGCTCCACATGGAGATGAACGGCGCGACCATCTACGGCACGCGCGCCGCGGCGATGGCGAACCCCGAGCAGTGCCTCATCTGCCACGGCCCGGGTCGCCTCGCCGCCATCAAGGACGTGCACAACCGCTGAAGGGGCTCCGCTCAGCGGCTCAACGTCTCGGCGACCTCAGCCGCCACGTTGATGGTGCGTTGTCTGAGCGCGCTCTTGCTGCCGAAGTAGCCGAAGGCCCGCATGGCGCGCGGGTCGTCGCCGGCGCCGTCGACGCGGCGCAGGTCGAAGCGCGGGTTGGTGACGAAGCGGTCTTCGTGGGCGCTCAGGTCGACCGGGCGCTCCCTCGTCGCGTTGCGCAGGGAGCGGCTCGCGGTGTGGCAGCTCCCACAGTCCATGGTCTTCGGGTTCGAGCGGGCGGGGTGCTCGATGCGCAGCGCGGCCGTCACCGCGCGGTCGAAGGTGCGCTGGTCGGTGAGGCGCAGCTCTGACTCCGACAGCAGCACCGGGAAATTGTCGCCCACCGCCTCGGGCTGCAGCTGGCCAGAGCGGAAGTCGGTGTTGCCGAACTCCTGCACGCCCTGCTCGAGCACCTGGTTGCTCAGCCGCGGAATCGGGTCGGCGACCAGCGCGCCGTTCTCGACGTCGAGCGCGCCGAAGCGCCACGCGACGTCGCGCTGCACGAGGCGCATGAAGGCCTAGAAAGAGTCTTTAAATTTTATTCGGCAACAGGGCAAAGAACTGGGAATAAGCATCGATCAAGAAGCTGCTCATTTTCTTTATTTAAGCCTTGATGGCGATATGTTGGCCTTGCGATCAGCCTTAGAAAAATTGTCTTTAATATATGAAAAATCCACGCCGAGTCTCGAAGAAATTGCTGAGCAAATCATGGGTGAGGGGGCCTTGGATGTTTTTTTATTGGCACGAATAATTAGTGAAGGCCAGCTGAAAAAGGCCCTTATTGAGCTTAATCGTTTGCGCGACAAGCAAGAAAATGCGCTAAAATTTTTAGGCGTTTTGCAGTGGCAATTTCGCGTTTTACTGCACATCCGTGATTGTCTCGATCGCGGTGTCCAAGAGTGGGATATTCGTAAAGAAGTGGGGGTTTTTGGTGATCGTTTCAACTGGATGCTGCAGCTCGCCAAAAAACGCAGTTTTAGTTTTCACTTCAATCGCCTAAGCCGGCTTTTGCAGTGTGATACTTTTTTAAAATCCCAAAAGACCAGCGATCCTTTTAGCATTATTGAAAAAGTGGTGTACCAAAGTACTTTGGTGTAGCGCGTCCCTCTAATAATCCTTTGCGCACCGTTTCAGAGAAGGGCGGTGGAGGCGGAGGAGGTGCAGCCGGCATCGCGCGTCCTGTTGTATCAAGGACCACAGGCACCCCAGGGACGGGAATGGCTGGAGGACCAGCGGCGCAAGGCACGCTCACCTGATAATCTTGGCAACAAGCGTGCTCCGCAGCAAAAAGTATTTCATCACCCTCGCTAAGCGTCGGAATTTCTAAGGCTTCGCCGCCGTAGGGGTCGGGCATAAAGCTTGCTACGGGCCCACGAAAAACGCTTTCGTCGAATTTTTTAATAAAGACATCATAGAAAAGTCGCCGTGCGGTCCATCCCATTGGAATCAAAAGATTCGGATTTACTCCCTTGTGACCATTCATTGTCCAAAGGCCCACATTATAATTTTGCCAGCGCTGATTCGCGAGCGAATTACTAAAGCAGCGAGAGCGGGCTATCATGACGGCCGCTTGCGCCACAATTGGGCCCTCTTCAATAGACACCACATCGATGTGCTGACGTGTTAGAAAATCAGCTGCTTCATAACAAAGTGCTAGGCTTTCTTGAACATTTTTTTGGTTGATATAGGTGAGGGTGGTCATAAAATTCGACTCATCGCCCGGCTGGTTTTTTCCCCTTAGTTCGTGGTCTGCGCGTAAGCCAATAAATAAATTTTCTTGAGCCTCATCAAAACTCATTTCTAAATCGTCACGAAAATCTCCCTTTCTATGACCTAAAAGCTCGACCACCAAGGCTTCCTGTATCCGTGCGGGAGAAAAATTAGGAATGGTATCTGAGCAAAATAAATGTGGGTTGCATAATCCAAGTAAATTCCCAGGAATAGCAATAGCATCGGCATCAAAAATGATGGCCCAGCGATCTTCTTCTTCGATTGAGCGATTGCCACTCGAAGTGGTCAAAACTACTGCATCAGTGTTATTTGGACCAAGCTCCGGATTTTCGTCAACGCCACTTCCACTTTGATCAAAGAGATCCTCGAAAATGAGTCCTGAGCCAACTTCTATGTCCTGCTCATCATGGCTCGTATTGGTTATGGTGGTGAGAATAGTTGCGGAACAAACCTGGGTGTATTTGTCATGGTCTTTTTCAAAACCATTTGTTTGTCTGACCGTGTAGGTCTTAATACTTAGATTTTCAAGCAATGGTGGATCAACGAAGGAAGCAATATGGCCATAAAAACCGCGATCGTCTAAATCATAAGTGGTATCAGGAAGAGCCAAGCTTTGCCCGTTGATGATCAAAGAAGGTCTAAAAAACATAGTTTTGTCGACAGGCGGAATCTCATTTGAATTGGCATTGGCGCAAAGGGTGCGTAAAAGACCATTTTCTCCTACGCTTGCCGTATTTCCTCGTCGATGAGCGGCGAGCGCCAGACCACCATAAAATTGCGCAGAATCATCGGCCATCGCCGGGTCTGAAAACTGATGGATGAATCGTTCTTCGCTATCATCAAGCGCATCAAGCGGAGTTATAATTTCTCCTTCCCTCATTCCGCCTCCACTATGACGTCTTTCGGGGAAACACAGCGGGGGCCGCGTTTTAAAGATATAGCGCGTATAGCGCTGCGATGCGAGGATCAGGGGCTCTAGCGCCAAGGTCATATTACGAGAGCGGCTTATTGCTCGCATGGCATCAACCACTTCGGGAGTTTTTCGAAGGAGCGCTCCAGATTTTCCAAGGAGCGCACAATCGACATTGCTGGGCGTCCAATTATAAGCGCCACGTCGAGCAGCAAGGCTATAGGAATAGCGCCAGCTCGCATCCGCGAAAGGGTCAACCGTTATTCTCTTAATATTGCAGTTAGCAGGCAAAAAAGCTTTCAAAGTTCGAAGAGCTCTGGGTCCACTCAGCAAAGGATGAGCCACATTGATGGCAGTGATGAGCATGGGCTGTTTAAACATAAAAGCAGGCAAACTAATGTCCGCTTGCCCTTTATAATCGGTGTTGCCATACCACGTCGGCGTCGACGGCCGCCCATGGTCGTCAATGTTATGAACGCCAATACGCCAAGCTCCACGAAACCATTCATTGTGGGGCCGATAGGGGTCTAATTTTACTTCGAGCTGAAGCGTTGCTACCGGACCAGAAGGGACAGGGGTCTTAGCTTTGGGATTGGGTTTCGGGGCGACAGCGTCTTTTTCTGCGACAACATAATGCTCAGCTTTTTCCGAAGAAGAGCATGCCCACTGCCAAAAAATCGCTGTAAGGATGAGTATCCAAGAATATAGAGGCATTTTTTGCTCGCTCAAAAGAAGCACCGAGCAAAATGCTACCACAAAGGAGCGATTGGCCAAAAATTGGATGTCGGGTAAAGGAATTAAAGAGCGAACTATTAGAAATACATTAGTTCAAATAGCAAGCAATTTGATTTTAGGGCCGGTCAAAATGGCTCAAGCCAATTTATTGAAACTGGGCGGAGCGGGCCATAAAAAACCTGCTCTTAGGCAGGTTTTTCACTCCAAGAAAATGACACTCTAAGCATTCTTCTCGTGATTTTCATCAGGAGCTGCATGCGTAGCATTTTGTTCATGCTCGAGCACGATCTTTTCTGCCACATCCCGTGCTTCTTTCGCATCGATGTCTTCGGTCTTTCCGACGCTCACGGCCAATTCACGGCACACTGAGAAATAGCGTTTTTGAAGGTCGGTAAATTTCTCTTGAGCAAGTTGCAATTTAGCGCGCGCAATACCATGAAGGCGTTCATGCTGCTCCGCTTTGCGATAAAGGCGAGCAAATTCACCTGCTGCATCATCGGGTAGGCTTTTAAGATCAATCTTATTGCCTTCAGGACGAAGAAGACGTTTTTGTTTTTTAATCTCTTCTTGCAACTCATTGATTTTCTTTTTTAACTCAGCGCTTTCTTTGGTCGTTGCCTCGAGCTTTTTGTTGAATTCTTGTTCGATCTGAGCACGCACCGATTCTTCATCTTTCGCACGTTCCTCTTTCATTTGTTCAATTTGTGCTTCCAAGGCATTAAGCGCTACTTGGCTATCGTCTATTATTTTGTTTGTCATAATGGCCTCATTTTCAACAGGTTGATCTTGTCCTTGTCTACGCAATTTCTTTTTATGCAATTCGCGAGCTTCTGTAAGCGCGTTGCGGCCTCTTTCAAGCTCTTCTTTGCTTCTTTTTAATTCTTCACGGGAGCTTTCAATTTTTTGCTCAAGTTGAAGGCCCTTTTCTTGCGCTTGACGTAGCTGATTTCTCATTTTCGCCACTGATTGCCGCTGGGCCAAAAAAGCCATAATGGCTAGCACTGCCACAATCACCACAACAATAGTAATACCCATCTCAATTTCCTTATTTGTTCAGACCGTCATTCCGGTGCTTGTTAGATTCCGTTCTCTGCTCGCCTTCAAGAGGTGATTTGCGTTCAGGATGCAACTTATCACCGGTCCGATTATGAGATCTGCGCGAGCGATAATTGCGTCTGCGATTAGAAGGATAGCGACGAGCGGGTGGCGCATTGCCCGACTCAGGAGCAGTAGTCTCTGGATGGCTATGGGCTCTTAGGCTCGCATATTCATCGTCGATCATATCAATATCAATGGCGTGATCACCATTCATAAAAATCTCTTGATCATGCTCATGACTTTCATGACTCATCACACTTTCAGGAGAAATGCGCTGCAAAATTTCTTCTAAGCTTTCAGAGGGAGCCAAGCCAAAGAGCGCTTCCATGAGGGGATCCTCAAAATGCTCACTTGGTTTTTCCTCTCTTTGCAAAGGCTCTTTCTCAGGAACAAGGGCCGCCATATTTTCTTGCTCATCGATCTCGATAAGCGTTGGTACAGGACCAATAGAAGGAGGGGGAAGATCTGGCTTATTCTTGTCGTTCGGACCAAAGTTTCCTTTGCTTCGACGATTATGACTTCCTGGCTCTTGGCCATCCCAATATTCTCTCGTCGGAGCTTTCGCGCGTAGACCCGCATAGCCACGTCGTTCTTCAAAGAACTCGATTTGCGAGTCGGTTAGTTTTATGTCACCGATAATATCGATTTCGATCTCATAACCTTCAGCCATGGTGAGAAGATCTTTTCTCTTTTTATTATTCAAGAGATTCGCCACTTCCACAGGAACACGCGCGGTAAGCTTCGAAAGCTGTACGCGTTTTTTGGCGAGATAACCCGCGATGCGCCTTAGCGCTGCCAAAGAAAGACCTTGTGCATCACGCACGCGTCCGGTTCCGCCGCAACTCGTGCAGATGACGCGACTTACCATGCTGTGCGATTGTCTTAGACGCTGCCGTGTAAGTTCTAAAATTCCATTTTCACTAATACGTCCGAGTTTTACGCGAGCCTTATCATTGTGCATGAGATCGCGTAAGCGACGTTCGACATCGCGACGATGCCAGCGAGAAACCATATCGATAAAGTCGATGACGACGATACCGCCCATGTCGCGCAAACGAAGTTGACGCGCGATTTCATCAGCTGCTTCAAGATTAGTTTTGTAAACCGTGGCTTCGTGATCTTCCTCTTTGGTCGAGCTTCCTGAGTTAACATCAATGGACACGAGCGCTTCGGTTTGCTCAATAGTGACATAACCACCCGAAGGTAATTTAACTTCGAGATCAAAGAGTTCGGAAATAGCTTTTTCTATACCGAAATAATGAAAAATCGGCTCACGTTTGCGATGACGTTCAAGAAGTTGCACCAGATCAGGCATATATTCACGAAAATATGTCAGTGCTTCTTCGTATTCTTCTTCGTCGTCAATAATGATGCGTGTTACATCGGGAGAAAAATAATCGCGTATAGTTCTAATAACAATGTCAGGCTCGCGATACAGCAAAGTAGGCGCACGACCCAGTTGAGCACCTTTATCGATTTGTTGCCAGGTTTCGCACAAAAGCCGAAAATCCCTAAACAGATCATTCTTCGTGCCACTCATACCCGCAGTACGAATAATAACTGCCATGTGCTCAGGCACGCTTAGGCGCGAAAGCATGTCTCTTGCTGCGCTACGAGCTGATTCTGAATCAATCTTTCTCGAAATACCGCCGCCACTTTCATCGGAGTGCATCAAGACCACAAAACGGCCGGGCAGCGAGAGATAAGTTGATACTGCAGCTCCCTTGGTGCCAATCTCATCTTTCGTAACCTGAACAACCACTTCTTGGCCGCGGGTCAATACATCCGATATTTTAACTTTTTTCTTATTTTTTAGATTTTCAGGATAAATGCTCGGACGCACTTCAGAGAGCGGCAAAAAAGCCTGGCGTTCTTCGCCAATTTCTACGAAGGCTGCATCGAGTCCATCTTCGATATTCGAAATGATGCCTTTGTAAATATTGCCTTTGTGCTTCGCCTTAACCGAGGTTTCAATATCGAGGTCAATCAAACGACCTTTTTCGAGAATGGCGATCCGTACTTCTTCTGCCAGATTGGCATTAATAATAATTTCTTTTGACATGGCTGCAAGCCCTTTTTTTAGGTTGCGAATATCAATGGGCTGAGTAATAACGTCGTGAAAAAAACCTAAGGCTGATTTAAGCCTGTCTTTTTAGAGTTTCAATTTGAGCCTTCGAGATTAGAAATTAGACGCTTTGTTTCGTATTCGCGCTTTTGACCACTTACTCGACTCATTTTTTGAAAGCTCATACCTACTTTGAAAAATAGGTGCTCTAGTTTATCGCTACGTTTACTTCATTCCTCGCAACTTTTGTTAACAATTTTTCCCGCCTCTTAGGCAATGCTCAATCCCTGCATGGCAATCGCAAAAAGCGCCCTTAAAAAGCCAAATGACGCAATCTACTCGAGGCTTAAATTTTACCGGACCTTTGTAGCATGCTCTATAAGCTTAGGCAAGTCACCGTTTCTTAGTGCTTTCTGGGCTATCTGGTAGGTGAAAAATGGCTTTTTTCGGGTGTTTAGTCTTTATGAAGAGAGTTTAAAGGGCTCGCTTGAGTAATTTTTATTAGACCTGTATGAAAGATTCTCTTTTGCGGAGGATTAATGGCAAATACAGATAATATTGAAGTTGACGGCACGATTACTGAGGTGCTGCCAAACGGGCACTTTAGAGTAAAATTAGAAAATGGTCACATCGTTTTAGCGTATACTTCAGGTAAAATGCGTAAGCACTTTATTCGTATAGTTTTAAACGACCGCGTTAGAGTAGCATTGTCACCATATGATTTAAGTAAAGGGCGCGTTATTTTTAGAACTAAATAATAATCATTTAGTGGTTTTAATTTTAAAGATTTCATGAATCAAAGATTGAAATTTTTCTGATTGTATAAAATTTATCATCGACGATAAATCATTGATAAAAATCGTATCATTTTGCCTAAAAGGTATAATTTTATCTAATTCTTCATGGATATTCTGTATTCTTTTTCCTGCTCCTTGGGGACGAAAACCAAGTGCTTGATGGGCCGCCAGAAGCTCGATGGCAAGCACTGTTCGCGTATTTTCAATCACCTGCCAGACTTTATTAGCGCTTGTCATTCCCATTGAAACATGATCTTCGCGATTGGCTGAAGTCGGAATGCTATCAACACTCGCTGGGTGGCATAAAACCTTGTTTTCATTGATGAGGGCGGCAGCGGTCACCTGCAGCATCATGTAGCCGCTATTAAGGCCGCTTTTGTCGGCTAAAAATGCCGGCAAACCATGGCTGTGCCGGGCGTTGAGTAAAAGCTCCATGCGGCGCTCTGAAATATTGGCGAGTTCCGCCATGGCCATGGCGAGATAATCGAGGGCCATCGCAATGCTTTGGCCATGAAAATTCCCCCCGCTTAAAACAAATAATTTTTCGTGGCTTTCATCAAGAAAAAGAAGGGGATTGTCGGTAACTGCATTAAGTTCATTTTCAACGATCGTGCGAACATGAGTAACGACATCTTTGCTTGCGCCATGAACTTGGGGCATGCAGCGAATGGAATAGGGATCTTGCGTAAGCGGATTTTTGATGAGCTCAGGCATGGTGCGCTCTGCCGTCAAAAATCGAATAGTCTCGGCAGTTCTTATTTGGCCTGGATGAGGTTTTAAGGCATGAATGCGCGCATCAAAAGCCGAACTATGTCCCGAAAGCGCCTCAAAAGAAAAAGCCCCTGCAATATCGGCAAGGAGGTTTAAGCGATCAGATTCGATGAGCGCCATTATACCTGATGCGGCCATGGCTTGGGTGCCATTGATGAGAGCTAAGCCATCACGCACTCCCAAATGAAGAGGCTCGATGCCGGCTTTTTTTAGGCCCTCTTTGGCGCTATGACGTTCGGCGTCGATCAAGCAGTCGCCAATGCCTAAAAGCAAAAGACCTAAATGTGCTAAAGGCGCAAGATCTCCACTTGCTCCTACGCTGCCTTTTTTAGGGACGAGCGGCACAACATTGTTATTGATGAGCTTGATTAAATTATCGACTAAAGCAAGGCTTGGCGCGCTATAGCCTTGGACTAGGGTATTGAGCCTTAGAAGCATCATGGTTTTTGCGACCCTAAAACTAAGCGGCTCACCCACTCCCACGGCATGGGATAAAATAATATTTCTTTGTAAAATTTCTTGTTCTTTGCGAGCAATTCTTTGCTCAGCTAAAGCGCCAAAGCCCGTATTTATACCATACATAGCCTCAGGACTTCCTGCGGCATCTTCGGTCATTTTATACATGCGCGAAAGGTGCGCTCGGGCTTTTTCATCTAAAGATATGGCTTCGTTGTGAAAGACTATATTTTCGATGCTGTTTTGATCTAATGTGCAGGATCCGAGGACAAGCATAGATTCACCTGGAGTTTGTATGCGGCTTTTTGATTGGCTCTTATTGCTCGCTTTTATTTCGTCGTCGTTGGGACTTGCTTCATTCCTGAAGAGAGAAAAAAGTGAGGCCCAAGAAAATAATTTTTGTTCAAAAATGACATCGTTAGAGTATCGGCCAGAGATTTATTTAATGTGTCAAAAAAAGATAAAAGTTCATGCAGCACGGGCAAGTCATTTTGCCATGCTCGATGGTATTTCTATAAAAAAAGCACGGATGCTTGTGGATTATATTGAAAGAAATCCCATTACGAGCATGCAGCAACTTTTGGCCATCAAAGGTATTGGCCCTAAAACGCTAGAGCATTTGAGTGAATATTTTGAGCCTTAGACCCGCCACTGATACATCAATATAGCGCCGGCAATCGCGACATTGAGTGATTCGCTGCCATGAGCCATCGGGAGTGAAACTTTTTCTCCCCACTTTGTCAAAGCATCGCTTACACCCGAAACTTCCGAGCCGAGAATGAGCGCGATTTTAGATAGCTCTTTAATATCTTCGGGTTTTTTACCTTCGAGATCCGCAACTAGAACCAAGAGCTTTTGCTTTCTGACCAGCTCTTCGAGCTCAAGTACGGAGCCATTCTTCATCTCAAGCAAAAAACATGCGCCTTTTGAGGCCTGCAGCGCTTTTTCGCCGAAAGGATCGGCTGAACCTTCGAGGAGGAATACATGTCTCCATCCGAAAGCGTGTGCGGTGCGTAAAAGCGTGCCTAAATTGCCGGGGTCTTTGATTTGATCGAGAATTAAAAGGCGTTGGCAATTCTTAAATTCTGTTCGAGTATCAATGGGAAACTCCGCTATCCAATCAGGCAGCATCGGAAGGTCGGCAATTTTTTTGATAACTTCGTCGCTTGCTTCAAAAAATGAATCAGAAAGAGGAATTTCTGCGCCCTTCCTCACGAGAATTGAGCGGGGCCTTTGCGTGTGCATGAGTTCTTTGATGACATGGCTGCCGATAACCAAAGCCGAGCTTTCTTTTTCACGCTCGCTTCTTTTTTTCCTCAGGCGCACCCATTTTTTCACGAGGGGATTATCGAGGCTTTCAATAGATTTTTGTTTCATAAAACTCTTAAAGACGGCCAAAGCCTGCAAAAAGTTGTGCGGAAGTAAAGGCGGGGTAGGGTCCCTGTGCTCTTCTTAAAACATGATTGAGCCTTTTATTACTTTGAGGATCAAAAGATAATGCGGGTTTTGAAAGATCCATGCGCGAGCGGATGATGGAGTGCCCCAGATGATGAATGAAATGGATCAAGGAGCCTTCAATTTTTTCGACAATACCGACGTGAGTCAGTGCGTCATTCATGCGCCCATTTCGGCTTCGGTCATAGGTGTTATGAAAAAACACTAAATCCCCCGGCTCAGGCTTAGATTTTAGAATTTGGCCATATTTTCGGACATAGCGATAAAGTGTCTTTACGTCATTATCAGAGCGGCTCTTCATGACCCCACCTAATCCCACACGAGCGGCACTATAAATGCCTCGCACGGTGCCAGAGCAATCATTACGAAAAGATTTTTTTCCTACTTGTATATAAGATTTTCCCAAGGATTTTTGAGCGATTTTGACTATGGTTTGCCGTTGATCCGCGCTTAAGGGCTTGCGTATGTGGGGGCGAGAGCTAGCGCGTGTGGATGTTGCGGTAGTCACGCAGGCGCTAGCAAATAATAAAAAGCCACAGTTTAAGTATAAAAATAAACTTTTTAAGGCTTTTTTAGAAAAACTTCGCATTGCGACTTAGGGGGCTAAATGTTTTCTATCATTATATATTTTATTTTTCATTATTTATGTTTTTTAAATATTGCTAGAATTATCGCAGAGATTCTTTCGTAATAGTGACAGCAATACGATTTGTCGCCTCAAGCGTGACTGAAGAGATCATTGGCAGGGCTGGTTCAAGCTTACGAAAGATCCATAAGGCTACCATTTCGCCGGTCGGATTTTCTAAACCCTCAATTTCGTTGAGCATTGAGTGATCTAAAAGTTTCGCTAAAGGGGCGAAAGCCTCATTGAGCTCGCACAAATCCATCACCCAGCCCATCTTTTCATCCACAGGGCCTTTGACACGAATAACCACTCTGTAGCTATGGCCATGGATCTTATGGCATTGATGTGTTTCAGCCACGCCCGGTAAGAAATGAGCTGCCTCAAAACGAAATTCTTTTGCTATTTCAGCACATATAGCCACAATATCCTCAAAATCTTAATGATATAATCATTTCTTGTAAAACCACCAAAAGCCTAGGCGGAGCTAGTTAATGACGCTTTAGCGCCAAATTGGCAATAAGGCAAATATGCTAAGTGATTGCATACTCTATGGTGTTTTTCTTTTAGCTGGTTTAGGCTAGGCCCAAAACCCATCCATAGTGGCACCTTCAACAATCTGTGCTAAGACCTCTTAGGTGGGCGACCATTACCGAATGAAAGGTAGGATATACCTGATGAATACTGAATTGAATAAAGAAGCGATTGTGCCAGGAAAATTAAACGCTGCCGGCAATCGGCCCAGGCCCAAAAAAAGAGCTAAGGGTGATAAAAAAACGATGCGCCCTAGCGTTGTTTATGGCGAAGAAGAGCTTTTGGCCGTAGAAGAAAAACCTTTCTGGAACGCGGTTCATGATGGCTTGGTCTTGGCCATTCTCGAAGACGGTATTCAAGTTTCTGTAACCGGCCCCAATGGCAGCGAACTTAAAGTGTTTGTGCCAGACAACGAACTTTTAGCTAAAAATACGCTTCAAACAAATGCTTCTTTACGCATTTATGTCGACGACAGTTTGGTTGAGCAAAGCGCTGCGACTCATCCTATTACCGGCAGTGAAGTGAAAGCCGTAGAGCTCGATCTATTAGAGCGCGCATCGAAGGCTCAACAAAAGAGAGAAACGCTCGATGCATACGTAATAAGTCCGATCAAAGGTGGCTACTCTTTGGCGCTGTTTGCCAAAGATCGTGAGCAGGCTGAACTTGGCTTTGGCTTACGTGCCTTTTTGCCTTTTGGACGAACTACTCTGCGTCGTGATGCGGGTCTATCGGAAACTGACCATATTGTTTCAGTGCAAATTAGCGAGCTGGATCTTTCCCGCGGCAATATCGTGGTTTCGCGACGAGAATTGCTTGCTGAAGAGCGTAAGAAAGATGAAGAAGAATTTTATAAAAATCACCAGATTGGTGATTCAGTAAGCGGCAAAGTAAGCGCGCTTATGCCTTATGGCGTGTTTGTGAATTTGGGTGCGGTGGATGGTTTTCTTCACGTGAGCGATATCTCATGGGATAAAAAACCGCGCTTGAACGATCTTGTGCCGGTAGGAAAAGAAATTACTGCTCAAATTATTGGTATTGATAAAGAAAACAAGCGCGTCAAGTTGAGTCTAAAAGAGCTCAACGTTGATCCTTGGCAAAATATCGATAAAACTTGTAAGCCCGGAACAGAGGTTGAAGGTACCATCGTTGCCTTTGCTGATTTTGGTGCATTCGTGCGCTTAAAAGATGGTGTAGAAGGCTTGATTCACGTGGGAGAAATTTCCTGGAATCGCATTAAGCATCCATCGCAGCGCTTCAAAATCGGTGATCACATCAAAGCGGCAGTATTGCGGGTTGATAAAGTACAAAGAAGAATTTCTTTGTCGACCAAGGCTATTGAGTTGAGCCCGGTTGAGCGATTATCAGCGCAATTTCCTATCGGTACAGTGCTTAAAACCAAAGTTGCAAGCATTCATGACTTTGGCATATTTGTTGAGCTTGACGAAGAAAGTCAGGGACTTGTGCCACGAAGCGAAATCTCCTGGCATCGAAGTGAAGAGCCACTTGATGAGAAGTTTAGCGTGGGCCAAGAAATTGAAGTCGCGGTCTTGGGCTATGATTCCAATCGTCAGCGCGTGAGCTGTTCAATCAAACGTCTCAATGAGGATCCATGGAATAAGTGGAAGAGCCTTTATAAGCGCGGTAGCGTTCATAAAGTGAAAGTGGCAAGTGTTTCTCGTGCGGGCATTGTTTGTACTCTCGATGGCGATCTTACTGCTTTTTGTCCTCGTAGTCAGCTTTCTGAAGGCGAGAATGAGAATACTAAACTCAATGTTCGTGTGGGCGATACTATTGAAATCGTAGTGACTGCGATTGATACCATGCGACAACGCATTTCGGTAAGCCAAAAAGCGGCAGTCGAATCTGAAACTAAACAAGCATATGAAAATTATTTGCATGAGCAAAGTCGGGGCGGTGGTCGTACCACGCTCGGTGATGCTTTTAAAAAATTAGATTTAAATAAAGGTAGAAATAAGGACCATGGCTAAAGTTCATTTAACTTCGCTTGGTTGTCCAAAAAACCGCGTCGATGCCGAGCACATGCTGGGCATCGCTCGTTCTTTAGGCCATGAATTGGTTTCGAGTGCTGAAGATGCGGATACTTTGGTAATCAATACGTGTGCATTTATCAATGAAGCCAAAAAAGAATCGGTCGACGGTATTTTGGAATTGGCGCAGCTTAAAGAGCAATCGGGTGGCCAAAAGAAATTGGTGGTGACGGGCTGTTTGGCGCAGCGTTATTCATCAGATCTTGAAAAGGAAATTCCTGAGATTGATTATCTTTTTGGTACTTCCGATTATTCAAAAGTGGCTGATATTTTTGGTGAGGAATTAAAGCCAGCAGGCAATGATAGCAAACTGGTGAAACTAGGGCGCTCTCGTGATAAAAACTTGGTTACGAGTGACTTATCCTATATCGAGAAATTTGATCTGCCGCGCGTGAATACTTCGCCATCTTTTTCGGCGTATTTACGCATTTCCGAAGGCTGCGATAATGCTTGCGCTTTTTGCATTATTCCAAAACTTCGGGGCAAACAAAGAAGCCGCAGTATTGAAGACTTGGTGAAAGAAGCAGAATTTTTGGCGCAGTCTGGGGTCATGGAGCTTAACCTTATTGGCCAAGATCTCACGGCCTATGGCTTTGATATTCCTGGTCGTCCGACGCTTGCTGCTTTGCTTGAAGCTTTGGCTGCGGTCCCGGGCATTCGCTGGATTCGTCAGATGTATGCCTATCCGCGCAGTTTTTCTCAAAGCTATTTCGATGCCTTTAAAAATAAAAATGTGCTGCCCTACATCGATATGCCGACGCAGCATGGTGCGGCTAATGTTTTGCGATTGATGCGACGTGGCGGTAGTAAAGAGCGTTTGAATAACATCATTGGATCTTTGCGTACCAATATTCCTGGGCTGGTTTTGAGAACGACCGTCATGGTGGGCTTTCCTGGAGAGACCGAGGAAGATTTCCAAGAGCTTTGTGATTTCGTGCGCGAGAATCGCTTTGATCGCATGGGTGTTTTTAAATATTCTAACGAAGAAAATACCGATGCTTTCGTGTTTGCTGAGCAAGTGCCTGAAAAAATCAAAGAGCGTCGTTTTCATGAGCTCATGAAAATCCAGCGAGAAATCTCATTCGAAAAAATGCAAAGTCTGATCGGCACTGAGCAAGAAGTGGTGGTGGAAGGTCAATCGGATGAGCATGAATACATTGTGAAAGGCCGTATGTGGTCGCAAGCACCCGAAATCGATGGGCAAGTTTATATTTCTTCGCTTGAGCCATTAGAACTCGGTCAAGTTGTGAAGGTGATGATTACCGATGCGCACGATTATGATGTTTCTGGTGAAGTGGTGCTTGATACGCACTAGCTAGAAACGAACTTTTTTAATGAGGGCCAGCTCTATGCTGGCCTTTTTTATTGTAATACTTACTTTATCCTACTTCATTATAAGTAGATAATAAAAAAGTGTAAAATGAGAATAAATTAATCATAGTAATGATCGTTATTAAAAGTGTTAAATTTATAGTGTGTCTTCTGGTTTAAAGCACATGCTCTACTAGGTGATACGATGCCGATGATTTTTCTGAATATGGTATTTTTTAGCGCGCTTTTTATGGTGGCTGGCCTGAGTGCTTCTTTGGAGCAAAGCGCGGTTACTAGGCCTCTTTTGCTGAGGATGAGCTATGAGCAAAGCAAAGAGGCCGAGCCCGCCCACAGTTCCTGCTCAGAATCATGGGGAGATTATTTTAAAAATGCGTGGATATGGCTTTTGGCTCTTTGGGCCATCAAAGTCATTGCCAAGAAGAAATCCAGTCAATCAAGTGGCTTGCCTATTTTTAGTATCAAGCGAGATCTTGAACCAAAAAATCGGCTTCACAAGGATATGAGTGAAGAGTGGCCAGATTAAGGACTATACAAAGTATCGTATCGCCCTGGGGCCTGGCTGTGGGGCTCAGCCTCGCTATAGGTGCTTTGCTCATCGCGAGTGCTTTAATTCGTGTAAGTTTAAGCATCGACGGTTTGGGCATTCTCCTTTTTAAAGGTGGATTAGAATATGTTCTTAGCCCTGAGGATGCGGTGCTAAGAGAGTGGTTGGTAGAAGAGGGCGACGTGCTACAACCCCATCAGCTCATCGCTATTTTACAATCTAGACAATCGCCTTTTGGCACACTGGAAATCAAGGCCGAAAAAGAAGCCGTACTTGCTGAGATTATAAATTATCCAGGCGCAAAACTTGCATCCGGAGATACTTTGGCGCTGCTGAGTGCCAACGCTGATAAACGTAGCGATCTGGAAGTGATTGGGTTTGTCTCATCGCTAGTGGGAAAAAAAATCAAAGAAGGAATGCCTGTTCTTATTTATCCAAGTATTAGCGACGATTATCACGATGGAGCTTTGATGGGGACGGTGCGCCGCGTTGGAAAATTACCCGTCTCGAAATCAGCCATAAATTCTTTAATCAAAATTCCTGAACTCGCAAAATATATTCGTAACTCCATTGATGCAGAGCCATTCTTAGTCGTCATCACTCCTATCAAAAATGCTGAGCATCCGAGTGGCTATAAATGGAAAGGACCAGGACCAAATTTTGCGCTCGATTCAGGCATAATTTCTTCTTTTTCCGTTGAATATCAACAGCGATCTTTGCTTGAAAATAATTGGCCAAAACTCGCTAAATTATTATTCGGAGTAGAGTGATATGAATTTATTTCATCGCCGCACTCCCTTACGTCTTCAAGTAAATCCGATCGAATGTGGTGCGGTAGCCTTAGGAATTATTCTTGAATACTATGGTCAAAAGCATGATCAATCGGAGTTGAATGAAATAATTGGCATTGCGATGAGTGGCAGTGATGCCCATGGAATTATTAAGGCAGCTGAGCACTTTGGCCTTAAGGCGAGTGCCAAGAAAGTGGGCGTGGCAGAATTAAAAGCGACGAAAAAGCCAAGCATTGCTTTTGTTGATGGTGCACATTTTGTCGTTGTGGAAGAGTATGCATGGGGTCGATTTTATATTAATGACCCAGCTCGTGGTCGCTATAAATTATTGGAGAAAGATTTTCGCTCGCGTTTTAGCGGTATAGAAATCGCACTTATCTGTGAGCGCTTAGGGCAAAGATCGGCGATAGAATTTTTTCCTTCTTGGTTCTTGTTAGGGATTATTTTTAGCTTCTTCCTCATCGTCCTTGCCATGGGGCTTGGAACCATGTGGGCAAATATTCATGACGATAGCTTTTACCCAGTTTTTTATACAAATGCTGCGATGGCATTTTTGTGTGGTGCTGGATGCTATTTCTTAGAGCGAAATTTTTCAAAGTTATTTGAAAAGCATGAACAAAATTCGCAGGCAACTATTCTTAGCGCCTTAAAAAAAATCGGACCAAATTTTTTTGAAACACGACCCTTCCCGCATTATCTTTCTCTTTTGACGACTATCGATAAAGCTTTTTTAGCTACTTATTATAAGACCTTTCTTTGTGCCATTTTGCTCGTCCTTTGTGGCGCACAAGCATGGCTATTTTGGCCGGCATTTCCGGTACTTTTGAGTTTCTATTGCGCAATTTTTTTACTTTATTATTCCGATACACCGTCGTTAAGTATTTCGGAAGTTTCAAGATTTTTCCTTAAAAATCTCGAAGCACTTAATAGCATGGGACAAGCGTCTAAACTGATAGATCAAGAACTAGCAAAAGATTTAGAGAGCTTAGAGCAAGAAAAAGCTATTTTTAAAAAATACCATCTTTATTCTTGTATCGCAGTGCTCATAGCCTTGCTCGCTTTCACTGGCGAAGTGCTCATGGTGCGACGTGCTTTGAGGGAAGGTCATTTAATATTTGCCGACGCCTTGGCTACTTTTGTAGTTTTTATACTCAGTGTTTATGTGCTTTCACTTTTTGTAAAAGAAAAAAGAAGTGATGTTTTTCGTCAGAGCCTATTAAACGAGCTTAAATCCGAGTCACGTGCTTCGGTAGTAAGTGAAGATCTAAGAGATGAAATTCTTAGGTTGAGGGAATTTGATTTTTCCTATCCCCCGCAAAAAAATCTACTTTTTCAGTCGGAAAATTTGGGCTTAAAAAAAGGCCGTATCTATGCTTTGCTCGGAGCAAGCTCATCGGGAAAATCGTCTTTGCTTCGCATTTTGGGACAAAGAATCGCGCTTAAAAAAGGTCACTACCTTGTCAATAAAGATATAGAAGAGAGAATAAGTATTGCGCTCATCGATGAAAAAAGTGAGTTGTTTGCGGATAGTCTTCTCGAAAATGTTCGTGTCTATGATGAGCGCTATTCTGAACAAGATATTCATCAGGCATTATTATTCGCGAATATCGAAGAGCTTTTTTATAATCGCCCTTTGGGGCTTCTGAGCCCCATTGAACACGAAGGTGCAAATTTGAGTGGGGGCCAAAAGAAACGTCTCTTATTGGCACGCGCCCTTTTAAGAAATCCCTCGCTTTTGCTCCTCGATAATTTTTTCGACAATCTCGATGCTTACACCTCGCAGAGTATTCTTCAGAAGCTTAAGAATCGAGAAATTACGGTGGTTTTCACGAGTTCTAAAGAAGATGAACTTGCACTAAGCGATGAGATAATTTTTATAGATAGAGGGGTAAAGCTTTACTCGCATGAAGATTTAAAAACAAAGCATGCGAATTACAAGGACTTGGTAATTACTTCAGTGAGAGATAAGCGATGAGCAGAGGGAAAATAAATTATTTTTCTTTGTGGCACGTGGATCCTCTTCGGGGTGAGGGAAATTTTCGCTTTCTTCATTTAGAAAAATTGCTTTTAACAGCGGCTCACTTTTTTTTACTAAGACCTAAGAAGTTAGAACTCCCTCAAAAGATGTCGGTCAATGATGCACTTTCGGCTATGAGCTCACAGCTAGGATTAGGCATAAATGTCATAGATAATTCCGCCATAAAAAGCAGCGATTTTCCTCTCGTAGGACGGCATAAAAAAACCAATCAAATTATTTTATTGCTGCCGAATGGTTCAGATAGTTTTATGGCAATCGGAGACGATAAAACTTGCTATGGCGACCTCCATATCAAGGATGTCAAAAATAATTTTGACGATCTACGGCTGCTTTTCAAAAAGACTCTGCAAAACGACGACATTAAAAATCTGAAGACGTCGTGGCAAAATTTTTCGTCAACAATCGTTCAAAGAATTTTGGCGCTTATGAAAGCTTCGTCGCTGGTCTTAGTGTTCTTTTGCTTGGGCCAACTTTTGCTGAGCGAAGATTACAATATTTCGGGTCTTTTTTTCACTGCCATTTTTTGTGGGGCCATATTTTACGTCAGCGATCGCCTGCTTTTTTATGGCGGATGCAAATTGTATGGTTCTTCATCGCTGATGGCTTTTCATTTTCTCTACCGTCGACTCTCGGAACTTTCTTCGGAAAAATTCTCGCATATTTCTCATTCATTTTTTGCCGCACTTAAAAAATCTATCGCCAGCGATTTTCACTATTTTTTTATTGATCGTATAGCCTCATTTTTTCTTGGCCCGCTCTTGATGCTCAATATTTTATTCATTTGGTGGCATCATGCTGTGCTCGGCTATGTTCTGCTCCTTCTAATCTTTTTGGCCTTTCTTATGAGCAAATTCTGCTGGAGAAAATTGACTGAGTGGCAACGCGCCTATTCTCACGCTAAAAAGCAGCAAGAAGCATATTTGTTGGCGCTAGAGGCGAGCTTTACCATGCTTGCGTCGTTAAAATCATTAGATGCCTTGATCGGCAAAATTGCGCGGAGTTGGGCTGAGCTTGCTTACTTGGCCAAAAAAGAAGTTTTTTCTTTTATTATGGTTAAAAGCCTAAAAGTGCTATTCGCGATTTTTGTTCTTTTATTGGGCGCTCTTTTTCTTTATGCAACGCCTGAAAATTATTCTTTTAGCGAGAGGATGATACTGTTTTTACACCACTTAAGTTTTTCCTTTTGCCTCTTATATTTTTTGTTCATCCCTTGGAAAAAAAGTCCTCTTGCATCCCTAAGATTAAAAACTCTTGACGACCTTCCTCTACCGATTAACAAAGCACATCTTTTGCCTTCAAATATTTTGGGACGCATTGAGCTTCATCATGTTTATTTCAAGTATGAGGAAAGTTCCTTTGCCATAATAAAAGATGCACAACTTATTATTGAAGCAGGTCAGTGCTATCAAATAAAAGGCTCATCAGGCGCAGGTAAATCGACCTTAGTAAAATTGTTGAGTGCTCAACTGTTGCCTACCGCGGGGCAACTCTATTTTGATGGGCAAGATGTACAAAGCTTGGATCATGATGCGCTTCATTCCTATTTTGGCTATGTCGGACAAGAGAGCCCTTTGTTTTTAGGTAGTGTTTACGACAACATTATTTGTGGGCGAAGTGATAAGAAAAAAGCGCTAGAAAAACTCATGCTTAGTCATGAAATTTTTGATTATATTCTCGATTTACCGATGTCTTTGCAAAGCTATGTTTTTACAGAGCAACCCAATTTATCGCGCGTCGAGAAAGTAGTAATTTTATTAGCTCGCGCATTGCTGCATGAGCCAAAAATTCTTTTTTTGGATGAAATCCTCAGTGGCATAAATAAAAAAGATCAAAAAATAATTACTGATTTTTTAGCGCAACTCCCGATAACCCGCATAATTATTACGCATGACGACTTGGCTATTGCAGGCATTCATACAATTTATATCGAATCATCAGAGCTCAAAATTTCATAAATGACGATAGTACTTTAGGCCATAGTAATAATTTAAATTGGAGTTTCTATGACTAAAATAAATTCATTGGGTCCACAAATAATAAATTATCATGATAGATCTCCAAGTAACGATTATTCGTCATCACCCGTAGCTACACCCCTGGCAAAAAAAGATGAGAGCATTGCTTCGCTCAAACTTTTTGGCTTGCATATTGCGGGTTTAGACTTAGCTCAAATTAACAAAGCAAAATTCTCTTTAGAAGTGCCATTGCAGCATGGTCATAAAAAAATACTGGCGAGTGGCGATGACGCGCATATTTCTATTCGTCCACACACAAATGCTTATCTTACTATCGAAATTGCGAAAAATGCGTAAAATCAACTCTTACTAAAAAGCTTTAATTTGCTTTTTGATCGTTCGATAAAAGTGAAAAATCCCGTCGCGTCTTTGCTTAACGATCATAAATTAAAAACGACGGGAACGCGGATTAAAGATAAAATTGTCGATCTCAAAATTAAAGGCATTGCCATAAATCAACATGGACAAATAGGCGTCGATGCCAAGGTCAACGCTTTTAAGATGGTAAATAAGGCTCTTTCTGCTCTTCAAGGGAAAATTAGTCTGCCCGCGATCGACGAATCTCTTTTAGTCGAGTTTGGCATCATTCCACCATCAAAAGGTACCGATGCCCCTCTGCTTTCGGACTTAAATGAGCGCTTTAATATACGCAGGCTTTTGCGCCACCTAGGACATATAACTGAGCCCGCCAATTATTCCCTTGAAATCACTGGCGATAAAAGAACCATTTCTGCCCGCGATGATGGCAAAAACATACAAGGCGAAGAAAAAAGGCTTGATGCTAGAATAACAGGTGCCATTGATTTAAATCACAAAGGTGATGCCCTTATCATTGTTGATAAGAGTCCCGTCAACTTTTCTTTAGGGGATTATCGCGTTGAAGGGCGCCTAAAAATCGATAATCTGGGAAGCAGACGGCCCACTCGTGTTGATATGACGGCGAAAATTGCAGGCTCTAGTAAGGCGCTGGTCGTCGATGGGTTTTGTCGAGAAAGCGTTAAAAAAGTTTTCCCAGAGCGCAGTAGTTTTTTAAAACCAGAAACGGAACAAGTTAAACCTGAAAAAGATGTGCACTACGAAATCAGTGCGGACAAAGTTTCCTTGCGCTCGAATGTGCATATCAATGCAAAACTTAGCTCCTCGAACCCTAAAATAAAAGGCACCCTTGCTTCGACCTTATCGAGTACAAATCCCTATGTTAAAATCGATGATAATGGCGCGCAGTTTACCGGGACGGTCGAGGCAAATTTTAATCTTAAAAAACTACATTATTCCAAACATGGGCTTAAAGGCACTAAAGGCAGTACCAATGTCCGTGTCGAGCCGGACAAGAAAACTCTAGAAATTTTTCCTGAAATTAAGCCCACGGAATGGAAATATGGTTTTCGTATCGGAAGTGAAGATCGGGCGCGAATAAAAGTCCCAGAATTCGGCGCCGCACGATTTGTGAGTCCGGTAAAAAATTTGGAAGCCCATTATGATCGTGTCGATACTTTAGCCACCAAAGAAAATATTCATGACATAGGCAGCGAAAGCTATTTCCGTCACATTGAGAAATTTACCGGCGCCAAATTACGCAAAGCAACTAAACTTGAATGGTTGGTTGACGGAAAGGAATCGATGGATGAGCGTCTACGTTTGATTGAATCGGCTAAGTCTCATATCTGTTTACAAAGTTTCGAATTTCGCGACGATGCCACCGGATGGAAAACAGCGAGAGCACTTGTAAATGCCAAAAATCGCGGCGTTAAAGTTCATGTTATTGTTGATTCTATCGGAAATATCAAAGCCATCAAAGAACTTGCGCAAGCGCAGCCGATTTATGATTATTTGAAACAAAATGATATTCCTTTACACCTCTATAACGACAATTTTGAGCAAGCTTTAAGAACGCTATTTAGGGTCACGGAAACATATCCACATGTGTTCGACATTCCTGAAAAGAAATCATTCCATAATATATCGGGAATGATTAATTTTCTGAAAGAAGTGCTCGATATAATCGAGAAAGATGAGTATTCACCCTTAAGTGCTCAGCATCGAAAAGAATTACAAAATGCTCTCCATCTTTTATATGGCGGCAGCGAGGGTGATTCTACAAAAGCGTCCATTTCAGAGCTTCGCGATGTTTTATCACAGCCGATTGTGAAACTTCCTAAGCTCTTAAGTGCGCTAAAAAGAATGGGTGATATCAATTATCGTAGCCATGAAAAATATTTTATCATCGACAATGCGACGGCCATTATCGGCGGCATGAATATTGCTGATAATTATTTGGGTGGAACAAATGACCCAGAGAATGTCAGCGAGCATACGGTACTACGATTTAGAGACACCGACCTCAGACTCGAAGGTGAAGCGGTTTCAGATATTTATAAAAACTTTCGGCGTAATTGGATGGAACTAACCCAGGAGCGATTGCCCTACCAAAAACCCATCGCTCATTCGGGTGGCGATTATGCGGTGAGCATTATTGATCACCGGCCCAAGGAAGAGGGTGATCATAAAATCGCCAATTTTTATTTATATAATTTGCGTAGTCTAAAGGCTGGTGAAAAAGCTTGGTTTGAAACGGCATACTTTTTGCCACGCGGTGCATTAAGGCCTTTGCAACGTGAACTAGTAAATGCCGCGAAACGTGGTGTGGATGTTCGCATCTTAACTAATAGCGCCGAGAGCAGTGATTTTAGCCACTTAGTCGAAGCAGCCATTTTTGATTATCGAGAACTTCTAAGAGCTGGGGCGAGAATTTTTGAGCGCACAACTAATCAAATGGTGCATGCAAAAGTGGCTATTCTCGGACATACCTTATGTACTGTTGGTTCGGCAAATTTAGATAACCGCTCGGAAACATTGGATCGAGAAGTGCTTTGCGCAATTTTTAACGAAGCAAAAAATAGTGAAATGAGCGCGCAGCTTGAGCGAGATATGTTTGAGCAATCTAATGAAATTAAGCTTGAGACAATTAAGAATATGCCGATAAAAAACGAACTGAAAGCCGCAGGTATGCATCTTTTATCGGAGATAATTTAAAAAGGTCTATAGCCTACGAGCCACATGATGAGCACCAAGAGCACACAAGAAGCAATTCCCAAAATTTGGGCTCTTTTAACCAAATCGATAATGACTTCGGGCTCAGAAGTTTTACGAATAATGGCCTTTTGAGTGCGCATATCGATAAACATACAAACAATGATAGCGATTACTAAGGCTATTTTTACATGCATATAACCGGAACCTTTAAATGGTTCCCAATATACTGCGGCAGAATGAAGAAGACCTGTGATGATGAGAAGCATAAGCCCAGGCACCGCTACCAAATGAAGACAATTCCAGGCTATGGTGGCACCGCTTATGCTGGTTTTGCTCTTTTTTACCAAAACCACGCTGCAAATGACGCCTCCCAAAAGCATGGCCATGCCTAAAAAATGGAAAATACGGTAAATTGGTATCATAAACTCCATTTGCAACTCCTTTTTCTTGGACAAGACTAAAACTCCAAAACCCACACAAAAAGTCTAGGTGGCTTTGGGTTCACGAGCAATAGGTCTACACAATGCATGATTTAAAATGGCTAGAAAATAATCTCTCGTTGGCGAAGGAACTGCTTGATAAACGTGGCGTAGTGCCGTCGATGGATCAGTTAGTCAGTTTAATAAAACGTCGTCGGGAACTGATATTGTCCTCTGAAGAGCTTAAGCGCCAAAGAAATGATTGTAATAATCAGCTTAAAGGTGCCGACAAGGCAACCATCGATCTTCGTCGTGAAGAAATGCGCGCCTTATCGAATAAAGTGAAAGCGAGCGATGAAGAGTTGGCCAAAGTTGAAGAAGAATTGTCTGTTTTGGCGCTCGATATTCCCAATTTACCTCGCGCAGATGTACCACGCGGCAGCAACGAAAATGACAATGTCGTCGTAAAAGAGGTAGGAAAAAAGCCTACATTTAATTTTAGCCCACGCGATCACATTGAGCTTGGCCAACGTACTGATACCATCGACATGACACGCGCGGCCAAGGTTTCAGGCTCGCGTTTTGCCTTTTTGAAAGCAGAAGCTTCAAAGCTCAACCGAGCGCTCATTCAGTTTTTTTGTGATTATCACGTCGAAAGAGGCGATATCGAACTTACGCCGCCCTATATGGTGCGTGAGCAAGCGATGATTGGGACAGGGCAGTTTCCTAAATTTGTCGAAGATGCTTTTAAGGTTGTTACCGATAATGAGCCTTATTTTCTCATTCCAACCGCTGAAGTGCCAGTTACCAATTTTCATGCGGATGAAATAATCGATGAACAGGAGCTTCCTCGTCGCTATTGTGCTTATTCTGCATGTTTTCGTGCCGAAGCCGGTGCGGCTGGTCGCGATACTAGGGGACTCATTCGTTTGCATCAATTTGAGAAAGTTGAAATGGTGCGTTTTGCCACCCCTGAGCAGAGCATGGCAGAGTTGCAGGCGATGGTGGATCGTGCTTCTGATATGCTGACCAAACTTGAGCTCCCTCATCGTATTGTTGAGCTCTGTGGCGGCGATTTAGGTTTTCACTCGGAAAAAACTTATGATTTAGAAGTATATCTTCCTGGCCAAGATGCTTATCGTGAGATTTCTTCCTGCAGTTCATTCGGTAGCTTTCAAGCCCGTCGTGCCAAAATCCGCATGCGTGGACAAAATGGTAAGCCCGAAGCTTTGGTGACACTCAATGGCTCGGGATTACCTCTAGGACGCACTATTGTTGCGATTTTTGAAAACCATCAACAGGAAGATGGCTCGATTCGCATTCCGAAAGTATTGCTGCCTTATATGGGCGGGATAGAAGTGATTAAGGCGAAAGCTTCTTAGTGCTTTTGCTTCTTTGAAACTCGTCTCATTATAGTCATCCATGTCACATCATCGCCATCCGTATTTCATGTTTGACATTCTCGTCTATAATAATCGTCAGCTATCTCTATTATATTGTGGCCTCGTCATTAATTCATCCTCGTTAATAATATTGTGTCCTCGTCAATAATACTGTGTCCTCGTCAATAATACTGTCATCCTCGGGCTTGACCCGAGGATCTATAAAATGACCCGAAATTCCTGCCAAAAAAGTCATTCATGAGAGTGGATCCTCGGGTCAAGCCCGACGATGACAGCCAATTTTATGAGAATGACGATAATGGCCAGCCATTTTGATGAGAAAGACGAT
>JBPOIV010000179.1:0-2655 GCA_052034245.1 Myxococcota bacterium | reverse complement strand
ATTTGCTTCTATTATGCAACACGGTCTTAGAATTTTGCTTGATTATGTGTATCAAGCAATCCTCGCCGAGAAAAAGCGGACCCAAAAGATCAGCTGCCGCCACTGATTCTATTTTACGTGCTTTGAGTTCTTCAAAAAGAACTTGATAGTGTTTTTTTAATGTTTCGCTATAATGAATTCTCCCTTTAAACAGGAGCATGAAAATATCTTCACCTTTGCTGTTTTTTTGAAAAATATTTTTTACTCGCTTCAATATGTCCTGGGTGAGTATTTTTGGCACGTGGAGAATCGCCGGCCGGCCATCTTCGCCGGGCATACTATCGACAAAAAGGCTAAACCATAATGGCGATCCCTCTGTGTCTAATGTATTGAGGTCTTCGACACCAAGATTAATAGCCTCAAGCAGCCTAAAGTAATGCTCTTCTTTAATAGAACTAACCGTCAAATCGCGTATCTTCTCATGATAAGACTTAAACAGAGCTTCAAAAGCTCTCTTATCAAGACGGTTAATCTGCTCCATCAACGCCTTTTCGTCCGGCCCTTTTACAATATCGAGGAGAAAACCGCGCGTATTGATTGATAAGGTTAAACCTTCGTCATTAATGATCGTCTGCGTAAACGCTGTGGCGACCATATTACGAAGCACATTAAAATCGATATTTTCACCCAGATCTTTGAAAAAGAGGAGCAGATCGCTAACCGATGACAATTCCCCTAAGGCAACAGCACGATCCTCTCCGCTTTCTCCTAAGACCCTTGCGAAGCAATCATAATAGACATCGTAAAGAAGCTTCAAAAGCTCGTCGCTGCCAACCTGATAATTGTTTGCTGGAGTGTAAAGACGGGTGAAGATTGCCATATAAGACGCCGGCTCATATTTGACAAGCTGTCTTCGTATAACGTGAAAAAGCTTTCCTTCTGCCAAAAATTTTTCATAAATTTCTTTGTTACTGAGAAGGATTTGAGTACCACCACTAAAATTTTTCCTCTTATCAACGCTAGGTTCTCTTGCTAATAAAGATTCGATTTGCTTTCGAAGATACGCTGCTACAGGGTCGGAAAATTCCCCAGTCATCAACACGACAGAAGAATAGATTAATAATCCTAAATCAAAATCTGCCCCGCCCCTGCCTGTAGAAAGATTCCTGAAAAGCAAATCAATTTTGATCTTATCTATTACCGGCGAGAAGGATACGATAGGCTTCGATGCTAGCCTCTTGCTCATCATATTCAGCGTTTCATGAAGCCAATTCAATATGATGATGCTGCGATCGTCTCTCTGTGCAAGAATAACCCATAGAGGCACGCGGGAATGGGGTGATACAGTACTGTCGACAGAAGTAGACAAATCATCTATAATATTTTGCAAATACAAGAATTTCATGAGTTCCTTTATTTTTCCTTCGTCAATATCTTCAAAAAAGATTTCACTAAGAGCTACGAAAAAAATTGAGAAGAAGCTAGAATTCATGCCGCTCGCAACAGCAAAAATACAAAATATGTTCATACTATTTTCGACGTTTTTGCATTGCAAAAAAAGCGACAAAAATATTTCAGGTCCGATAAGAGTGATCTTGTTTTTTATGTAATCAAAATCTCCTTCATTCCCATCTTTCTTTATAAACAACATGCATAACCGCAAAAGAAACTCATCATTTTCGGGTCGAAGAAAAGTAATGAGATTGCCAAGCCTTTGCTCGTCGAGCTTTGCAAAGAGAAATATTTTCAACAATGCATCCTTGTGCAAAGCTAGTTTGGCCCACGGATGCGTCGCGTCAATATCTCGTTCGGGATCGTTGCAAAGAAGTGCTTCGCGCACGAGAGTGCGTATTTCTTCTGCTGATGAAAGACCAAGCAAATTCGCAGCGCCCAATTCATCGTTCCGCGTTGCTTCTACAAAAAAAGCTAGAATCAGGGGATGAAACTCTTTAGGCATGTGCTCGACAGCGCCATATTTCTCCAAGAAACTCTTTACGATATGAGTGAAGACTTCATGCCCAAAATAGCGCATTCGCGCTTCTAAGATTTTTTCGCTTGCCAACTTCTCGCCCTCCAACTGCTCAAAAGCACTCTTAGCGGATTGGATAAGCAATAGATCTTTCTCAGGGGGCGGACCGTTTTGACGCAATAAAAATTGCATGAGGGGGCGAAAATTATCATCTGTCGTCTTAAAACCCCATAAGAGCTTTCCAATAACGGATTCGCACTCCGCCAATACAATCCACGGATGGTTTGAGCTTGACGATTCATCGGGCTCTGCGCTCTTGAGCGCAGCATGGGTAAGTTCACTAACGTGTGTAATCTCTTCGTAGCTAAATGGGAGGCTTGCTAGCCACTCAATGTGCCCAGCAATAATTAGTGATGGTAATAATATCAAACAAAAAGAAAAAATATATTTCATATAAATATCCGTAAAAATGACTTGTGTTTGAAATATTATTTGTAGGTTTCATCATAATTTTTTTTTGTTTAGGGCAGATTTTACGTGTTTCCGTAATAAAAAAATTCAAAACACAGTTTTTTTTGCATATCGTAAATACATGGTATGAGAAACAGTGCATCGCAAAAAACATACATGTTCAAGAAATCGTTTTTTTAAAGTTCTTAGATTCTCCTTTTCATGACGCTTTGAGCCTCTTCAAAAATTCGGACACT
>JBPOIV010000285.1:0-1700 GCA_052034245.1 Myxococcota bacterium | reverse complement strand
GATACTTGTTTATATGGCGTATGGTCTCAGAAAATTTAGAACTCGATAGCCCTGTCGATAGCCCCAGTACCTGTGCACTAACACTATAATTTATCTTGCACTAGAGCCACATTTAGTGGCTTTTTTTATCGCTATTTCTCTCATGCTTGATTGCGAACAATGATCAATAAGTTCATAAAAATCAAAAGCTTAACAAGGAGTTTCTATGACGGTACAAACTTGGGATTTAATGAAAACCTCTGCTAAAGATTTCGCACTCAAGGATCATGGCCATTTTATTGGCGGCGAATGGTGTCAGCCTAAAGGAAAAACTTTTGAGGTTTTTGATCCGGCTAGCGCTAAAGCTTTTACCAAAGTTGGTTTGGCGGGAAAAGCGGAAGTTGATAGCGCGGTGTTTGCCGCTCGTCGAGCATTTGAGTCTGCTGAGTGGGCGGGCATGCAAGCAGGCGCGAGAGCGAAAATTTTATGGCGCATTGGCGAGCTTATTGAAGAGCACGGCGATATTTTAGCTGAACTTGAATCATTGGATAACGGCAAGCCCTTAAGCGTGGCACGCGTTGCTGACGTGTCATTGGCAGCGGAACATTTTCGTTATTATGCAGGATGGGTCGGGAAGCATAATGGTCATATCGTTGATATGTCGGTGCCCTTTTTAAAGAAAAACCAATTTCATGCTTTTACTGAGCGTGAGCCTCTCGGTGTCGTAGCCCAGATCATTCCTTGGAATTTCCCCTTATTGATGGCTGCTTGGAAATTAGCGCCTGCATTAGCCGCAGGCTGCACCGTGATTTTAAAGCCAGCTGAGCAAACGCCGCTGAGCGCCACGTATCTTGCAAGCCTTATGCAAAAAGCTGGTCTTCCAAATGGCGTCGTTAATGTGGTTAATGGCGATGGCAGCACCGGTGCATTGCTTTCAGCACATGAAGGCGTTGATAAAGTTGCCTTCACGGGCTCAACTGAAGTGGGCAAACTCATTTTGCAAGCTGCGAGTGGAAATCTAAAGAAAGTGTCCTTGGAGCTCGGTGGTAAATCTCCGCATATTATTTTCGATGATTGCGATCTTGAAAAAGCCATTGCGGGTGCTGCCGACGGTATCTTTTTTAATCATGGCCAATGCTGCTGCGCAGGCTCGCGTTTATTTATTCAAGAAAAAATTTACGATCGTGTTCTTGAAGGTCTTAAAAAACACGCCGAAGCTATCAAACTCGGGGTGGGCATGAACAAAGACACGATGATGGGGCCTCTGGTTTCGAAAGAACAATTCGACCGCGTCACTGGTTTTATCAATAGCGGCATCAAAGAAGGTGCTCAGGCCATTTGTGGCGGCAAAGGACGTGCTGAAGGCTACTTCGTTGAACCAACAGTTTTAGCGAAGACCAGCAAAAATATGTCGGTCGTTAAAGAAGAGATTTTTGGGCCAGTGGTGTGTGCGCTTCCCTTTAGCTCGGAAGAAGAGGTCATCACAGAAGCCAATGATTCTATCTATGGCTTGGCAGCAGGCTTATGGACCAAAGATATTTCCAAAGCCCACCGCGTAACCAAAAAACTGCGGGCCGGGACGGTGTGGGTTAATTGCTACAACGTTTTCGATGCTGCACTTCCTTTCGGCGGCTATAAGCAATCCGGATGGGGACGAGAAATGGGCCAAGAGGCACTTGAGCTTTATACCGAAACAAAATCTGTGTGCATTGATCTTGGTC
>JBPOIV010000218.1:0-4365 GCA_052034245.1 Myxococcota bacterium | reverse complement strand
TTTTTTTGATGGATCCTCGGGTCAAGCCCGAGGATGACAATTTAGGTGCCGGGTAATGAAGACTAGGGACGAATAACGACTAGGCGCGGGCGAATGACGACCTTTTCCGATTGAATGCCAATGAAGCAAAAGTACTCAACAAAAATCAAGCATTCTTCAGCGATTGAATTGCCTTGCCATAGTCCTTCTCTTTAAAGATATAAGAGCCTGCCACCACCATATTCGCACCCGCTTTAATCACTAGTGGGGCGGTTTTATCGCTGATACCGCCGTCAACGGAAATGAGACACTTTTCGTTGCCGCATTCTTTGAGCATCGTTTTAACTTTAGCGATTTTAGGGAGCACACCCGGCAAAAAAGACTGAGCCGCAAAACCGGGATTTACCGACATGATCAAGATGAGGTCCAAGTGCTCTATGCAATAGCGCAAACTTTCTTCGTGAGTCGCAGGATTTAGCGCCACGCCGACTTTTTTGTTTCTGGATTTTATATGTTTGATCAAGCGCTCTAGATGGATATTATTTTCTTGGTGCACGGTGATAAAATCCGCACCGGCATCAATGAATGCATCGGCATAACATGAAGCATTGTCGATCATCAAATGCACATCGAGAGGCAAGGAAGTGGCTTTTTTTGCCGCTTCGACGATGAGTGGGCCAAAGGTGATATTAGGCACGTAATGACCATCCATCACGTCAATGTGTAAAAAGTCGGCGCCTGCCTGGGTGATAGCCTTGAGTTCTTCACCAAGTCGCAAAAAATCCGCAGATAAAATGGAGGGCGCTACCTTAATCATGATGTGAGTCCAATATGATGGTTTAAAAAGTGCAGGACATCGTGCCCCAGCTCGTCTCGGTCATAGTCAAGGCTGATTATATGTTTGGAGCGAGCATAGAATTTGCTAAATAGAGGAGAATGGCAGCGAGCGGTAAAAAGTCGCCACGATCCCTTGGCATCGATAGCCTCGTCAAGTGCACCAAAAGCTAAAAAAGTAGGGGTTCTTATTCCTGAAATTTCATCAAGGGCCAACAGACGCAGATGATCAAGTTGCATGAGGCCAAAGACTGACATTTGGGGATACGAAGGACATTTCTTTTTCGCTTCTGGGTCAAGAATGTCGCTGCCACCGGAAAGTTTTCGAAAATTCATGGTGGGCGGCAAGAATTTGATATTGGCAAGCGAAATAGTGAGTTCGGCTTTGATATCAAGTAATAAGGCTGGCGCCAGAAGAAGCAAAGCATCGAGATTTTTTTGCTCATGAGAAAGCACGAGAGCGGCTAAAGCACCCATCGATAAACCGCCCAAAATCAAAGGGCGTTTAGGGTCCAGATGAGCAAGGAGCTCGCGAATCTGATTGAGCCAATCATTAAATCCGACGGCAGCGAGATCTCTGACCGATGTTCCATGGCCTCGCAAAAGCGGTACATGCACTTCGCAGCCTGAACGATGAAGTACATCAGCGAGCGGACGTAGATCATAGGGGGAGCCGGTGAGGCCATGCAGCAAAACCACTTGCGGCCCTTTATTTGCAAGATGATATGCTTTGGTGCTTACTGCTGGCAATGCCGAGGACATTTAATGCACCCGATCGGGACCAATCCGGTCAGGCAAAATACTTTGGCGAATGCCAAGGTTTTCATCGGGATAATGCCAATGCAAAATTTCATCATCTCCGCCATGCCAACAGAGAAAAACTAAGGATCCATTTTCCATCGATGGAAAATCAATGTGGGGCGGGAAAAGTGCGCGTACCACAGCACCCAGTCGCCATATTTGATGAATTTCTTTTTCGATAAGTTTATGCTGCTGCTCGATTTTTCTTTTTATCTGCACCTTCTTTTTGGAATCATAAGTCTTTATGAGCTGCATGAGTTCGCTTTTTCTATCAAAGGCTGTGCGATATGATTCGACCTTAGGATCCAAGCCTTGGTGTAAATCATTGAGCAGCATATGAATCTTGATGAAACGCTCGCGCACTAGCGGCAAAAGCCCATTCGCTTCTTGTAGTGTGACGGTTCTTAATATCATAGTTTTTGCTTTATAGCTGCTGAACAGTAAGTGACAAGGACAACGGTTTTTAACTGAGCAAGATGCCTTTAAATTTGGTTTCTCTTTTTCGCGAAAGCGTTCAAAGGCCTCACGAAATATTCGCACGCTCAAACCGATAAAAATAAACACTCATGCTCATAGCTTTGCGAGGCTGCTAAACTGCCTTGCTTGTTTTGCTTTGGAAAAAGATTTCAGTAAAGCAACAAGTCTTAAGTTTTAGCGGAAAAAACATTGGGAATAATGAATAAATAGGGGCACGCTTATGACTCGGACGATCAATTCTACTCCTCCCAGTGGATCACTGCGCATGCATACGAAGGCTTCACAGCCACGAACGTCTTCAAATGCAACATTCAAAGAACTTTTTGGTGCTGGCTTAAAGACCGGCGTTCAAGCGAGTGGCACTGCTCTTGGCCACATGATACGGCCCATTCCTGGTGGTGCGGCTCTTGCGGCATCTATTAATGATGCGGCCTTGAGCTTAGATTCAAGATCGAGTGGGCCAGGGCTAGCAAATAGTTCAGCCATGAGCGCAGGCCTTTCTGGTGATAGCGATACCAATTCTTTGCAAGATGACTTGGTAAGAAAAAACCAAGATATGCTTGATCAACAAATGAGGGTTGCTCACATAACAACTATTTACAATGCCAAATCCAATCTGATTAAGGCTTTATTCGATGTTTTAAAAACTATTGGATCAAATATTCGATGATTAAGGTATTGATTGGGGCTATTTCCTTAGATACTTGTCACGACGGAGGTAGTTATGCGTATAGCAACTAGCCAAGTCTCAATACCTGCCGACATTAAATCGCTGGATCGAAAGTCCGGTATTAGAAATCAAAAAACAGCTGCTTTTAATTCGAAGGTGAGCAGCAGCAAAGCTTCATTGAATAAATCGACTATTATCCCGCGCGACCAACTTTTGTCTTTGGCTTCGGATTTTAAAAATGGGCTTATCGATCGTGAAGAAGCAAATAAGCGCTTTGTAGCGGCCGTAGTTGATAATTCTTTGAAGAATAAACTGGGTGAACAGGACCTTAAAAAAATAATGGAAGATATCGAAGATTTTTTCTCCAATGACCAAGATTTCATTCAAAAACTTGCGAAAAATTTGCAAGACCTTGCCTAAGAAAATTAAATTTCGCATTTTTTAGGAACATTGCAGCTTAAAGACGCGTTTCTGCCAGTGCGGAAGAAGCGTGGGCTAGGCTCACGCATGTTTGAGCGGGCTCCTAATGAATGTGGCGCAAAATCAAAAGCAGCTGATCGAACAATATTCGGAATATGTTGTTCGCATCGCGAAACAAGTTAAGCGAACCTTATCGCCTAATATCGAAACCGATGATTTAATCGGCTACGGGATGACGGGTTTGATCGAAGCTGCCGATCGTTATAATCCTTCTATGGGCGCGAATTTTTCCACCTTCAGTTATTACCGTATTCGCGGCGCTATCTACGATGGTTTGCGCGTAATGGGCTCCTTGAGTCGAACTGAATACAAAAGACAACGCTTCGATGAAAAAGCTACCACCTATATGGAATCGGAAGCATCGAAGCCTTCTTCTGGCCTAAAAGTTTCGGCTGAAGAAGAACTTGGACAGATGGCACAGAAAGTGCAGCGCATGGTGACTATTTATGTGACGTCTTTGAGCGATAAAGATATTCACACCATCGCCGATCAAGATGCTGAAAAGACCGATGATCGCTTAGCACGTCTGCAGCTTTACGAGAAAATGCGCGCGGCCATTGGTCGCCTGTCTAAAAGTGATCAAGAAATTATCACCGCCTATTATTTTGAAGATAAAAGTCTTGAAGAAGTAGGAAAAGGTTTGGGACTGTCTAAATCCTGGACCTGTCGAAAGCATGCAAGAGCTATGGAAAAATTAAGCGATGCTTTTTTTGCCATGATCAAAGATCCGAAATAAAGCAACAGCCTTATTTGATCACCGAAGCTTTAGATCATAAAAAGGGGTATTTTTTATGATCATCGGTCCCAATCTACCGAAGGCGTTACCAGTTGCTAGCTTTGATAAAGGCACTCGTTTTAAAGAATTGCTCCTTAAAAAACAAGAAATGCGCGATAATTTAGATATTAAAAAGAGTTTTTCGGCATCTTTTGATGATGCGATGAAAGAGATGAAAAATTCGGCCAATTTAGTGGAAAAAATACAAAACAAAGGCGAGTTTAGCCCGGATAAATTAGTACAATGGCAATATAGCGCGGGCCTATCTTTCTTTAAGGTTCAAATGTTTTGTCGCGTTACGGAACAGGGTGCTTCAACTTTCAAAAATTTTACCCAAATGCAAGTTTAG
>JBPOIV010000078.1:0-7094 GCA_052034245.1 Myxococcota bacterium | reverse complement strand
CAGCCTGTAGAAGTAATCATAGAATTTAAACCTGAAATAGTGGAAAGGTTTAAGCTCGAAAACCCTACAAAGTTGACGGCAAATCCAGGGGAAAAAATAGACTTATTCCTGCCCCAGTTTATAGAGTCAGTTTCAGCCCGAAAAATCGGCGGTATTTTGTCGTATCATCCCATTCATAAAGTAGAACCAAGTCTCTTGGAGAAAGCCCAAAACGATTTCGTGAATAAGAATGATATCACTAAGTCACAAGGACTGAAATCTACGCTAAGGATGAGGGATGGTAAACTCAATTTGGGTGTCAACTTCGATCTCATAACCGAAGATCCCAATATTTAGTAAGGTAGCTACAAAAAAACCCCGTATAATCGGGGCTTTTTTTTTGTCCTAAAACTTTTTATTTCGTCTCTTCAAAATCAGCATCGACTACTTTAGCATCATTTTTTGCTTCCGATGCACCAGGACCTTGGCTAGCGCTCGCGTCGGCATCAGCTCCTGCTCCTGCTGGAGGGGTTGCATTTTTATACATCTCTTCAGCAAGTTTATGGCTGATTTTTGAGAGCGATTCAGCAGCTGCTTTCACTTCGCTAACATCGGTACTATCGAGCTTAGCTTTCGCTTCACTTAATGCCGTTTCCGTGCTGCTTACGAGATCGCTTGGAAGTTTATCTTTGTTTTCCGAAAGAAGTTTCTCAGTGCTATAAATCAGAGAGTCTAGTTTGTTACGCTCTTCTACCAATTCACGGCGTTTATGATCTTCTTCCGCATGATCTTTGGCCTCATTGACCATGCGCTTGATTTCTTCTTCGGAAAGACCAGAGCTTGCTGTAATGGTAATACGTTGCTCTTTATTGGTTGCGCGATCTTTAGCCGATACGTTAACAATACCGTTGGCATCAATATCAAAAGTTACTTCGATTTGGGGCATACCACGGGGAGCCGCAGGAATGCCTTCAAGATGCACACGACCAAGCGTTCTATTACCGGCCGCCATTTCTCTTTCACCTTGCAGAATATGTACTTCGACGGAAGTTTGATTGTCTGCAGCCGTAGAAAAGGTTTCGGTTTTCTTGGTCGGAATCGTAGTATTACGAGGAATCAATACCGTATTAACACCGCCCAAAGTTTCGATACCAAGACTCAGAGGAGTTACGTCGAGAAGAAGCATATCTTTAACTTCGCCCGACAACACACCTGCTTGTACTGCAGCACCAAGAGCAACCACTTCATCGGGATTTACTGAACGATTAGGCTCACGATTGAAGAAAGCTTTTACGTGTTCTTGCACCATCGGTATACGGCTTGAACCCCCAACCAAAATTACTTCTTGAATATCAGAAACTTTTAGTTTGGCATCGGCCAGTGCTTTCTCACAAGGCACCAAAGAGCGTTTGACGAGGTGCTCGATCATTTGCTCAAATTTCGCACGGCTCAGTTTGATTTGCAGATGCTTTGGACCATTAGCATCAGCTGTCAAAAAGGGCAGACTGATTTCGGTTTCTTTGACGCTGGAAAGCTCAATTTTTGCTTTTTCAGCCGCTTCTTTTAAGCGCTGTTTTACCATTTTGTCGTTGGAAACATCGATGCCGGTATCTTTTTTAAATTCATCCATCAGATACTTGATCAAGACATCATCGAAATCGTCACCACCAAGATGGGTATCACCATTAGTTGCAATAACTTCTACGACATTTTCACCAACTTCCAAAATGGAAATATCGAAAGTACCACCGCCTAAGTCGAAAACCGCGATTTTTTCTTCGGTCTTTTTATCGAGGCCATAGGCCAAGGCTGCAGCAGTTGGTTCGTTAACAATTCTTTTTACATCGAGGCCGGCAATTTTACCTGCATCACGAGTTGCTTGACGTTGGGCATCATTAAAATAAGCAGGCACAGTAATAACCGCTTCCTTTACTTCGTGACCTAAATAATTTTCAGCCGCAACTTTGAGTTTTTGTAAAACTTTGGCGCTGATTTCTTGCGGCGATAAGGTTTTACCACTGACATTAAATCCTACGTCGCCATTAGGCATGCGTATGCAGGAAAAAGGATAGCGTGAAAGTTCATCTTTGCATTCGTCATAACGATGTCCGATAAAACGCTTCGCTGAATAAATCGTATTTTCTGGATTGGTAATTGCTTGACGCCGCGCGATTTGCCCTACTAAAACTTCGCCATCTTTAGCAAAAGCCACCACTGATGGGGTAGTTCTTGCACCCTCTTCATTGGCAATAACCTTCGGCTCTCCGCCTTCCATGATGGCCACCACTGAATTAGTGGTACCAAGATCGATGCCAATTACTTTATTTGCCATATTTTTTACTCCCTTAGGTTATTAAACTTATCAGAGAGCTTCACCTGAAGCACACTGATTTCACGGCCTTACCATAGGCAGATTTGTTGATGAGTCAAGCTTCGTTGGCGCTTATTTAAGTGCTTAAGGGCTGGTCTAAAGACCTATCTCATTATAGGATTGGCTGGCCTGGCACTAAGGGAAGCTGAAATTTTGTGGAAAAAGAATTTTTAAAACCAAAGGTCCATTTTATTTCCGGCAAAGGCGGGGTGGGCAAAAGTTTGAGTGCTGTAGCGCTCGCACATTTCTTTAGCGAGCAAGGCTATGAAACCTTAATAATTGAGCTTTGTGAAGAAGAAAGCGAGGAGTTTGATCGCATCCCTGTAATGCGGCACGTTAAGGAAAAGCTTTCCTTCCTAAAAATTTATCCGGATCAGGCGCTTTTTGAATATTTAAGCCTGAAAATGCCTGACAGCCTTCTTGAAAAATTATTTTCGAAGCGCCTTTTTCGATCCCTTTCTTCAGCCATGCCAGGACTCTTTGATTTGACCCGCCTTGGCAAAATCTGGTTTCACGCAGATGCGGTTAATAAAGATAAGGCCCTGATATTTGATAAAATTGTTGTGGATCTGCCAAGCTCTGGCTTTGTGCATCGTTTTTTATCTATTGCACGCGTAGTTAAAGAAGTAGTGAAAGTAGGCCCTTTGGCCAAAGAAGCAGAAAAAATGGATGATTATTTTCGCAAAAATCAAAATGCCATTTTACATTTGGTGGCTTTGCCTGAAGAGCTGGTTATCAATGAAAGTGTTGAGCTTTATCAAGAACTTAAAAAGGCCAAAGATATCAATGTGGGTGTTTTGTTTATGAATCGAGTTTTTCCTTTTTTAGAGAAAGATTTAGAAGCGCTGACAACACTGATTCAAAACGCCCCAGAAACCAAAGGGGTGCGAGATTTTTTCCTTAGCCGCGTGGGCGAGCAACAACATCAGATAGCCCGGCTTAAAGAGCTGGGGCTAGCGATGCCCCAAATAACTATTGATGAGCAATTCGGAGAGCATCTAGATTCACAAATCGTGGCCAAGATGGTGCAAGCGATAAAGGACAGCTTTGTTCATGAGTGAGAAAACTGCGCAAGTTATATTCTGTGTCGGCGCAGGGGGCGTCGGAAAAACCAGTGTATCAGCTATGCTTGGGTTTTATTATGCGCAACAACACAAAAAAGTTTTAGTACTCACTATTGATCCTGCCAAGCGCTTGCTTGATGCATTATCTCTCTCCACCAAAAGCAATGAAGCTGTTCGGGTCGAGCATCCGAGCTTAAAAAATAGCACGGGCCAACTTTTCGCTTTGGTTCCCAATCTCAAAAATGAATGGATGGATTTTTTAGAAGCATCAGTGAAAAAGTCTGAGGCTATTCATCAAATAAGCAACAATCCCTTTTTTACCTACATGGCCGATGGTTTGCCTGGTTCTTTAGAAATTATTTGTGCTCATTTAGTACATCGCTTACTTGCGCAAAATATCTACGATATTCTTATTATTGACACCCCACCATTTTCCAATAGTCTTTCATTTTTTGATATCCCTGAAAAATTGATTCGGGTTTTAGAACATAGAAGTACGCGTCTTTTTTTAGAAAATCGCAATTCTTTTCTCCGAAAAATCACAAGAAAAATGGCCATGCTTTCTGGCAATATTTTAGTGAATACACTTGAGAAAATTATCGGAAGCAATTTTTTATCGGAAGTGATCGATTTTGCCTTAGGCATAGACGCTATTTATGAGCCTATGCTCACGCGAGCTCGCCTAATGTCGGAACTTTTAAAAAGCCCACACACGCGCTTTGTTCTTGTAAGTCGTGCGAGCAGTGCAAGCGTAGCTGATTCTCTTAATTTGCAAGCGGCTTTAAAAAAACGCGGCATTGAAATAAGTGAAGTAGTAGTGAATCAAATGTGGCCAAGATTAGGTCCAGGGCTTCATCATGAAGTTCAGAAGTTAGAAAATGAAGCTGGCAACATGGCCTTGCTTGAAAAAATTATTCGCTGTTATGGTGACGAATACGACTTCCAGCAAAAGCTTGTGCAGCGAATTAAGAATTTTTTTGTTATGAATAAAGTGAGTTTTTTGCATCTTGCTCATGGTGAAAATTTATTGTCGGAAATGCTTAGGGATTATTTAGGAAATAATGATGAAAGTATTAGGAATTGATATTGGCATAAAACGAACGGGCTTGGCGCTAAGCGATGAAATCGGCTGCAGTGTACGTTTGCTCCCGAATCTCGTTGCTCATAGCCGCGCACTTGCTGTAGAAAAAATTTTAAAGTTGGCACTAGCTGAAAATGTGCAAATAATTTTAATAGGTTTACCCGAAGCACGTTCGGACTACAGCAAAGCCGTTGTATCGCGAGTGCATGGTTTGGAAAAAGAGCTTTCGGAATTGATTGCCAAGAATAATTATCCGATGAAAGTTGTCTTGTGGGATGAGACATATTCTTCGAAAACTGCAGCGACCTTACTTGCCCAAAGCGGAATGAAAAAAAAGGACCGTCAATTAAAACTCGATGCGGCCTCGGCGCGTGTTTTGGTCGAAGAGTATTTAAATCAATTAAAAAAGTAGGCGCATCATGGCAAAAAAAATCTTTCGCATATGCTTAATAGCACTAATGCTCACAGCCTTGGGTGCAGGCTTATCGGTAATTGCAATTAAGAGTTATTTTTCCTTGCTTGCTAAAGATACTTTGAGCTTATCGGATATCGTTGTTGAAATTCCTTATGGCTCCTCGCTCAAGCATGTGGCGCATTTATTGGCGGAGGAAAAAGTAATACCCCACGAACAAAAATTCTATTGGTATATGCGCATCGCTCGGAAAGACGCTAATAAAATTCAAGCAGGGTATTATCAGTTCAACGGTACTTATACTTATGCACAGCTTGCCGAAAGCCTTAAGAATGGACGCGATCGAGCCTCAAAAATTATTTTCAAAGAAGGGCAGACCTTAGTCGATTTAGTTAACATCCTCGAAGCCGAAGGCGTGCTTAAAAAAGAGGATTTTATCGAAGCGATGCGCAGTAAAGATGTTAGTGCTTTGATCAATGCACCAAATGTTGAGGCACGTTTGGCCCTGGAAAATGATGTCGGTGGTATCGAGGGCTATCTTTTTCCTGATACTTATTTTTTCACTAAAAAAGATTCTCCGAAAACTATTATTTCGATCATGCATCGTCATTTACTTAATAAAATCGACGAGAGTATGCGCTTACGCATGAAAGAATTAAATTTATCTTTGCATCAAGTTCTTAGTCTCGCCGCCATTGTCGAAAAAGAAACGGGCGCTCCTGAGGAACGACCTTTGATTGCTAGTGTCTATTTAAATCGTCTAAAGATAGGCATGCCCTTGCAAGCAGATCCGACGGTAATTTATGGCATGAAGAATTATGACGGAAAGATTCGCAAAAGTGATTTGAGCCTTCCACATCCTTACAATACTTATAAGATTGCCGGTCTTCCACCTGGTCCTATTGCGGCACCGAGTTTAATGGCGATTAAAGCCGTTTTGTGGCCGGCTGAAACAAAATATTTATTCTTCGTTTCCAAGAACGACGGAACCCATATTTTTTGCGAGAATATCAGCTGTCACAATAAAGCGGTAAAAAAATGGCAAGTGGATTTTTTTAGGACGGCCAAGAATTAGGCTAAGCACTTCATTATTTTATAAGTCTGTGTCCCTCTTATTTTTTCAGGTTGCTATTGCTATGGCCGCTGAAAATTTAGGATGGGAAAATCATGATTAAGAAATTAATTTATTCTTTGGGACTTCTTTTCATAGTAACTCTTGCCCATGCAACGACAGAAAACCAAACAGTTGATTATGAGGCTCCCTCCTTCAAACGCCCCTATCTTTTAAAACGCGAATGTGTTTGTCCTGCTAGCTATTACGAAGATGCACACACGATAGGCCTTTCTAGAGAAGCATCAAATTGTTGCGCAAGCTCTTTTTGGAATGGAACGACTTTGTGCCTCTGTGGGGTCAATGCAGTAATTTTAGCGGCGAGTGTTAAAATACCTTGCTTGGCCTTTTTATTGCCTGGAACCTGCATGCCTTTGTGTATGACCTGCTATTTAGGACCGGCTCATTCAGCTGCGGCCATGCATGCTCGAAGTGTGTTTGCTGATCAATTTGACGAAAGTATGCAAATTATTGCGAGTTATGAAAAAGATATTATTCAGAAGGGCAAATCGGAGCAGGGCCAAATTATTGAGGCATTAAAAATTGTGGCATCGTTTCGAAATGCCGGTTTCGACTATGCTGACCTCTCACAAGCAGGCCGTCCTGCAGCCCGCTGTTTAGAGCTTTGTGGCGTGGATACGTGCATGCAGTGCTGCTCTTACCCAAGCATGGCACAGCACATGGATAAGCTTGAGAAGACTACAGAAAAACATCTTCAGTATTTGCTGAATGCCGCAATACATACGCAGCTCTATAAAATGCGTACAAAAATCTTAGCTAATCGAAGCTCTTTGACGCGAGGAATCTCTTCGGAGTTTGATGATGCACACTCGCTTTTTGCATTTTATTTTAAGCTCATGATGGGCGAAGAGCTCGCCGTCAATGAAAGAGCTGATCTGAGAGATTTGGAGGCTCTAAGAGCGCTCTTGAAGACGCAAAAATTACTCGGAGATTCAGACGAGATTAGGAAGACCCCAGCCTATCTATCTTTAGGAAAAAAAGGCTGGATGGAAACATGCATAAAATTATTGGGATGTTTAGGCGGCGCGTCTCACGACGAATAAAATTTTTATAGT
>JBPOIV010000276.1:0-2201 GCA_052034245.1 Myxococcota bacterium | reverse complement strand
GTGAGATTTGATTTTAACGGTTCATCAGGTGAGTTTAGCCGCACGGCGCAGGGTTTTTTGCGAGTGAATGCTCGCCTGACTAAAGTCGGAGTTTTCAAATATAAAGGTGGCCGGGAATATCGTTCTGAAGAAGAAGTTTTTCGAGCGGATTCATTGGCATCTCTTAAAGGTGCTCCTGTCACAGATTTACATTCCTCAGAAAAAGGCCCTAACGGTCTTTTAAATTCTTCCAATACTTTAGACCACATCATCAAATCACCGAAAGCGTTGAACGTGATGAACGCTATTTGAAGGGCTCTTTACTCATATTCCATGAGGACGCAATCAAAGCCATAGAGAGTGGTGCCCGCAAAGAAATATCTTTGGGTTACGGATTATTTTAATGAGCAAAAGACCAGGTGGGTTAGTACCTTGCCATACTCCGATTCAGGCCGACTTGTTGCATAAAAGCTAAACGAAAATCCGCCGAATCTTCGTCATTGCGAGCGTAGCGCGGCAATCCAGGTGTGATTCCCCGCATGGTTTCGACTATCTTTGGATTGCCACGGCCAGTACCTGGCCTCGCAATGACGTGCTTATTTGTTGAGTCGGCGGTTTACAACAACGCCGGTCAAGCCCGGTGATGATGCAGTAATTGCCAATATACTCGCCCGAAATGTGGCCAGGTATAAATGGAATCGTTCGCCGCACGTCAATAATTAAAAAAAATAAAATTATAGAAAAAAGAATCAACTTTTCTCCTGGCAGCTATCACCAATTGAAATAGCAAAAAGCGGGAAAAAAATGAAAAAACTCTTCGCACTTCTTTCTTTATGGCTTTTGTCGGCAACTTTTCTATTTGCAGAAGAAGATGTTGTGGTGGAAGCAAGCACTGATGCGGTGATTTCGGAGCCAAATAAGCCATTCATCGGCGCCGATTTTTCGCTCCTGCAAACAATGGGGCCGGGCACCATGTTTAAGAAACTTGAGACGGAGCGTTCAGTAACTACCGAGCTCCAAATAATACCCGTCTTTAAAACTAAGCCTTTTTGGGGCGAGCGAAGTCTCAAAGCGAGTATGGAATTTTATGGAACTTATGAATGGATGGGAAAGGACGGTAAGGCCGCCGCTGAGCGCATAAGCTTCAACGATACAAAATTTCGCCTCCAGCTTAAAAATGCTCTCTCGTCAAAGGATTTAGGCTTAAGCTTTATGCCCGGATTGAAAATAGAAATTCCATCTTCTTCGTCGTCATCGATCGCCAATCGCATTATTGGTATCGGCAGCAATTTAGTATTTTCCTTTAGCAAATGGGGACTGACTCTTTCCTACAAACCAACCATTATCGGCTATATCCATTCACTACCCTATAAAAGTTCTGTCTGCGGTCCTGAAAGTAAGGAAGGAGATTTCTTGGGCGGCGGCCAGTGCAGAATTGCCGGAGGCCAAACTATGATGATGGTTAAAAATGGTTTGTATGCTGAGTATGCTTATGATGCGCACAGCGTAGTCCTCGGCTTTAAAACTTTCCATGGTGTTTTGCGTCCAAGCGACGTCCCTTCGGCGCAAAAATATACTGAGGCTACTTTGGGTTATGTCGAATATGCGTATACTTTGCCCTTTAAGCCACAAACTTCGATAAACTTTGGCGTTTCTAGCTTTAACTCAACGTATGATGCACGGGACGGATTCAAAGTGCCTTTCTTTTCCGAGGCTAAAAATGCCAGCAATTTTACTAATGTGTATGCAAGCTTAAATTTGAGCATTTAATAAGCAACAAAGGCTTTCTCATGGCGAAAAGAGGATGATCCTTTTTTATGTTGAGAAAGCCTATGAAATATATTCTCTTTGCCCTTTTTTTTGCGCAAGGTTCTTTTGCCTTCGACTGTCTCCACCTAAAGTTTGACGGCCAGCAACGACGAATAAATTTTTATGCCGACAAAGAAAATCCTTTTAAAGGCAAAGTGGCAGTCTTTGATGGTAAAATGCGGGTCTGTAGTGGCGCTTTTACCTACAGTGTTGAAGAAGACCTTTTAAAGCTTTCTTTCTCTGATTCATGCATTCCTAAAAATCAAAACTTATATTTCAAGCCCGCTATTCTAAAAACTCTCACTACTAAGAGTTGGACCCGCATTTATCTGGCGAATGAACAACCACCTTTTGACCCCACACTGGGGGCTATCAAATTATGCAAGCCCTCAGAAAAAGAGCTTTAATAAGCT
>JBPOIV010000199.1:0-10024 GCA_052034245.1 Myxococcota bacterium | reverse complement strand
CTTTGATGAACAACCTATCTCATTCATCGCTCAACAATCAGCAGATATTTTAGAAGTTAATTTCAGCCGCGCAGAAATGACCATGAATTTTACCAACGCAGAGTTAACCGGTGAAAATAAAGATAATGAACAACGTTTAGGAAGTATAATGCATAAAGAATGTTTTGAATCCGAGGCGCCACTGCGCGCATTTCCGGATAATTTAAGGGCGTTTATTAAAGAAAAAATCTAAATCCCCTTGCGAGGCAAGTTTAGATTTATCTGTGTATTGGTGCCAAGCAAAAGCGTGAGGCCATGAAAGAGGCTTGGCACTAGTGGAATGAGATTCAGCACCGGAATTAAATCACAGCCCATGGCAGTAAGAGCGAGCGTACCAAGAGCCGGTTTTCTTATTTGCCAGCCCCGTAAAAAACTCACGCCCACGGCCAGAGTCAATGAAAGAACATGTACGCCAAAACCCCAGCGCGCTTGATTGGAAAAAATATTGGCCATCATAGAATTTGAGCCTATCCACGGTAAAAGATAACTCGGAATGACGAGAATACTGTAGACATAGAAAAACCATTGTCGCTTAAAAAACTCAAACATGAATCACCTTAGTATTTGGCTCTTAAAAAACAAGTTTCTGTCAAATCATCGCAAATAATAATAGCCCGCAACCTAAAAATAATTGAGAGGTATCCTCGGCCCCAAAGGGCTTACAAGAAGCAAACGCCTTAATTATCGATGCTAGGCACAGGAGGAAGTTCACTCACTTCTTCCACCTTCTTTGCCTTCTTCAACTCTTCAAAAAGGCGTTTTTTCAGAAAATCTAATTTTTTATTCATCTCAAATAAATGCGCGGGATCCTGCTGCATGCTTTCTAATTCTTTCATTATAGTTTCAATTGTTCCGACTTCTATACCCTGCTCCTCAAGGAGATATTGAAGAGCTTCTTTATAAACGCTCAAATTCTGTATTTGAGGCTTTCTACTCTCAAGATCATTTTCTTCCTCAGAGGGATTTGCCCAGCAATCGCAACACGCCGTGCTCCTAGAAAACCAAGTGCCTTTGCCACCCAAAAAGCCTTCGGGAAAAATCCATTGCTGAGCAAATTGCGGAACGGTTGAATTTTTACAGCACAAACACCATAAACACGTGCAGGTACTCGCCACAGAACCAATGAGGCCGATTATCATGAAAGCACTCACCGTAGTGGGGTCTGCATACCAATAAGCATCACCACTCGAATAGGTCGTCTCAAGAGCTGAACTCGCGCTGTTATGCGCTGCAGCTAAGGCCGCATTGCAGCACAAAATGCCGGCGGTGAGGAGGCTTTTTGATATTTTTGGGCATTTTCCTAGGACCTGTTTACAAGTGCTAAAAAAAGTAGATGGGCTTCGCTGCGCATCTTTTTCTTCAAAACCCTCGCAATCGAAAAATTCCTCATTCTCCTCAAAAGATTCCTGAGCATCATAAAATTCTTGTTCAGGTTCTTGAGAATTACTACTCGCTTCGATAGAAAGATGGGACAAAAATAATACAATAATAATGGCTTTAAAAATGCGAATGCTATTCATATAAAATACCTAAATATATTTAATAGCAGGTTTTATGTGTTAAATAACATAAAAAATCAATAACCAGAACATGTATAAATAGCCCCACTAGTTCAGTCGCTCAAAAATCATTGACCACCGTATCTGGGGCCTCGCCCGAAATTTTGAGCGTCATGTGCTCAAATCTGGTTATTTTTCCTTCTTTAAGGCTCATCCGACTAAAAACTTTAAAAACGCTGGTGTGGCCATTTTCGCTAATCGATGAATAATGCACGCAGGCTGCACGCTCCTTTGTAATCAGGGCCTCTTCAAAATGAACCTTGAGGGTGCGCCTAGTCATCCATTGGCTTCGTTTTATCAAATCATCAAAACTTAGCTCCTTGCCATTAAGATTAATGCTTGCTTCGGGCGCAAAATAATGGGGCACTTTTTCAGCAGAATTTTCGATTACATCTTTGAACATTTGAGCAAAGTCTTGTGGGGTTAAAAGCATTTTTTCTCCTTTTTAGTTATGCCTTCTTTCTAGAATTTTTTGACATTGTGTGCTGTGCTCATACGGACTCCTATTTATCTAAAACGGACATATGAACTCTAAGACCGCGAAAAATATTTGGGCCCAAAGCTATCAGCGACATCATAAGGGTGGAAAACTAAAGCTGCACTCGCATAGTCATAGCGAACACCAAATCATTGTCCCCCTCCAAGGTGTTGCGCAGCTTTCAGTGGAGAAGGCGGGAACTTATTTTTTAGGGCCCCATCAAGGTATCTTTATCGCTGCAAAGAGCGCGCATGCAGCCATTTTTAGTGGCGTCTTAGCGCTCGATAATCTCTACATTGATACGCGCCTGGCCCCTGACGATTTAGCACATCAGAATTTTGTGTTTCGGCTAAGCGAACTTTTTATGGGGCTATGGGCGAGCATACAGAGCCAAAAATGTTGGACGCAAAAAACACCAGAATTTGATGCGCTCTGTTTATTACTGTGCCAAGAAATGAAGAGCGGACGACAGAATGATGCTTTTTTGCCCATGCCGAAACATCCCCTATTGGAGTCTATGCTTCTTCAACTCCAAGAGAATCCGGCCTCTTTTTCTTCCGCTAATGAAATCGCGGCTGCTCTAAACATATCTTCACGCCACCTTCGAAGAATTTTTCGTCAAGCATGCGGCATCACCCTTACGCAATGGATGGCGCGGGCTCGACTTATGCTGGCCAAAGAAATGCTCTCAGAAAAACAAAAGAGCTCAACTATCGCTCTTGAACTTGGCTTTCATGAATTTGCATCTTTTAGCCGCTTTTTTAAGCAAAAAACCGGTTTGAGCCCCCGGCAATGGGCAAGCTCCCGCTGAAAAATTCGTGCAAAAAGCCTCACACTTCGCGGCATTCATGCTCGCGAAATCGCCCTTTAGCGAATACTTATGCATACATTAATCACTTTATCAAAGAAAATATTTTATATTAAAAAAATTCACACAAAAAAACATCTTCCTAAAAAACAATTGAAATCACCGTAACAAATCATACTAAAGCTCTTTTAGAATGGTATGCGCATGCTTTTTCATGCATATAAACACCAGCAAAGAGCTTTACTATGATGCATAGTAGGATTTCATTACCGAAAACGATTCTATCAACAATAATGCCACTAATTACGTTGTGGATGTGGGCCTTGACCTCCCATGGTGCCACAATTATTGTGCCACCCCCACCGGCAAGTATTCAGACCGCCATTAACAGTGCCTTGCCCGGCGACCATGTACAGCTTTCGCCTGGTACTTACATTGAAGAAATATATATTAATAAAGATATCATTTTAGGCGGAAGTGGTATTGATGTATCCATCATTCAGGCACCTACCTCCCCTAATCCCCTCAATAATACTTTCGTTTTTACGCCTACGGGCGCTACCTACCATTCCATAGTATTGGTAGAAAATACCGCAAACGTCATCATCCATGACCTTACTATCGATGGTAATAGTCAGCCAGAAAACTTTTTGAGCAATCGATTTGATGGACTCGCTTATCACAATGCGGGCGGTACCATTAATAATGTGCGCTCGACCAATGTACGCGATAGTAATCCTGCAGGGGGCACGCAACATGGTTTCGCCATCGCCGCAGCGGTCGATAATGGTATAACGTATACCTTAAATGTGACCAATTCTGTGGTCGATAATTTCCAAAAAGCCGGTATCGATGTACGCGGTGCTACTCTCATTGCCAACATTAATAACAACATCGTGACCGGACAAAATCCGCCTTCGATAGCAAATGCCAATGGTATCGTTGGCCAGTTTGGGGTTTTAGCAAATATTGATTCGAATACGGTGAGCGATTTAGTGTCTACTGTAATTGGCGTCGACACCGTTGGTATTTTACTCATTGGTGAGGCTGATAATTCAACGATTACTAATAATACAACCAGTGCTAACAACATTGGTATTTATAGCTCGGGGGCATTGGGCGATATTACCGTTTCTGGCAATAATGTGTTTGACAACACAAATATTGGTGCTGCTCTTGATAGCTCTAGCGGAATAACTACGGTTGAAAACAATATTTTTACCGATAATGTTAACGCTAATCTCTATCTATCTGACACTGTAAATCGCGCATTTAATCTTGCTAATAATCAATTTAACGGCAGCCAAGTAGGATTGCAGGTGGAAGGTAATGGCCCCAACGGTCCTGTCGTCACCATGAATGCAGATGAATTTGTTGGAAGCACTGTTTATTATATACAAGAAATAAATGCTCCCAATGATATTTGGCCTTCTACAGCGTCGGTATATTTTGATGGTCTTATTTCGGGACACATCACCCTTGCCGAATACAACCAAATTCGTACTAAAATTTTGGATCAACGAAGCCCCGTTTTAAACCTCGCTTTAGGCCTTGTGCTTGATTTCATCGTTCCTTCAGCACCTGTGGTTACCGATGTCACTCCTGATACGGGCCCTAATGCCGGTGGCAATGTCATTACCATTACCGGTTTGAACTTTATCAGCAGCAACACTGAAGTATTTTTTGGCGCCGTCCCTGGCACAAATGTCATCGTCAATTCTGACACCAGCATCACCGTAACCGTACCTGCAGGCACAGGCACCGTTGATGTCACTGTCGTCACCCCTATAGGTACTTCAGAAATAACCGAAGACGATGAATATACCTATCTCATCGATGCGCCTTTAAATTTCAGAGGTCGTTTGCGATGCAAAGTTTTGACCGCTCGTTGGGATGAAAGCCCATCGGAAAGTACTGTTGCCTATCGCATTTACAAAGCAGGCGTCTTAGTAAAAACAGTGGCAGCTGATGCTCCTCGAATATTCATCTCGCGCAAAGAAACGAAAAAGTCAGCTAAAACCTATTCCATTACCGCCGTTGATGGCGCTAATAATGAGAGTGAAGAAACTTTCCTTCGCTTGGAATACATCAATAAAGAATTTTGCGCCCAAGAATAAAAAAAGCGCCGCATAGCGACGTTTTTATAAACAAAAAGGCCGCCTAAAGTGGCCTTATTTTTTGCTCATCTAATCATTATAGGTTGGCAAAAATGAATACTCTTTCGCATAATGAAGCATTTGTTCGCTAAAGTTATCAGGATATTCCACGATTACGTCGATGATTTCTTGGTTTTTATCGACTAAGGGTTTCAAGGACGCGTTAATAAAACCGGCATAAGGAGCGATGTTGAGCTTTTTATAACGCAACAGCACTTCTTCGTGCAAATCTTTATCAAGTTTCACGCCATAGCTTTCGATCATGTTTTTCGCACCCAAGAAATCTCCTTGCGATTTAATGCGTTGCACTTCTCTTAAAAGCTCACCAAATAATTCTCGCAGACGCTCGTAATCATTGATCACAACGTAAGTCTTAAGACCATCCGCTGTGGCGATTTTTTTAAGCTCAGCAACTTTTTCCGCAGCACCTTTTTCCATCACCCATTTCGCAATCATTTGACGATTACGCATGTGTGCTTCCTCAAGGTCTTTGCCCGCTTCAATACGCGACATTTGGGTCAAAAGTCCATTGGTCAAATAGTTCACATATTCGGCATCACGTACTTCCAATGAAGGCATAAGGCCCAAATCAATCAAATATCTATCGCCGATAAAATAAAGAGCAACGAGATCTGCACGGGCTTCTTCCATGGCGCTCGCATAATTTTTCAAAGTATCTGAAATATCGTCGACGCCATCCTCGAGCCTGCCTGAAGCATGTCCGACCACTTCATGTAAACCGGTGTGGAGTTTGCCAGCAAGCGCGCCGTGATCCTTACGTATTTTATGTACTTCAGGCAAATAAAATTCTTCTAGGAAGCCTGAAGTCTTGGTTGATTCGTCATAGGCATGCTCAATGTTACCCAAGGAAACAGATTTAGAACCATGCTCTTCACGAATCCAGTTCGAGTTTGGAAGATTGATGCCGATTGGCGTCGCAGGAGATGAATCGCCTGATTCAGTTAGCACTTGAATTACTTTATAAGAAATCCCCGTAACTTTTTCCCGTTTGTGCTCTTCACGAATAGGAGAGTGCTTTTCAAACCACGATGCGTGCTGCGCCAAGACTCCAAATTTTTGTGTGGCATCCAGATCTTTTATGGATACTACTGATTCAAAAGAGCCAGTTTTATTGAGTGGATCACTATATACTTCAATAAAACCATTAATGGCATCCACGACGGCTTCGGTATCTTTTACCCAAGCGATATTATACTCGTCGAAAGTCGCAAGATTTCCTGTTTCATAATATTCAATAAGTTTTGATAATGATTCTCTTTGTATATCGGTTTCAGCTTCGTTAACTGCTTTTTTAAGCCAAAAAATAATTTGTTTGATGGCATCGCTATATAAGCCACCCAAGCGATAGGTTTGAGGAATCACTTCGCCATTCTTACCGATGAGCTTAGTATTGAGACCATGAGATAAAGGCCGGGTCTCATCGGGGCTGCTCAAGGAGGCATAATAAGCTTCAACTTCTTCTTGCGTGAGGTTTTCATAAAAGTTCACGGCCGAATTCGTCACGAGGTCTTTGCTTGAATCAAGGCTCACTTTTTTTGGCGCTATGCTGGGATCAAAAATAATCGGCGCTAGGCGATCGTAAAATTGGCCATGATCGCTTTCTTCTGCAAGAAGCGGCAAGGATTGAAGAGGCACATCAGCCAATGCTCTTTTAAAAAATGTTTCGCTGAACTCAGGTTGTATTTTATCGCTACTGTAATGGTGATGAATGCCGTTTGAAAACCAAATACGTTTTAAATATACGAGAAATTTTTGGTAATCTTCGCTATTTTTATCACCTTTATAATTTTCATATATGCCTTCAAGTGTACGCCTAATAGCAAGATTGTATTTATAATGCTGATCCCAAATAATATCGCGACCAGCCAAGGCAGCTTGGGCCAGATAATATGCGAGTTTTTTCTGCTGCAAACTTAGCTTTTCAAAGCCGCTGATCTTATAGCGAAGAATTCTTAGGTCTGCGAACTGTTCGGAAAAATAGTCAAAGTCTTGTCCGTCACTATTTTTTTGTGCATGCGCCATGGCGCTTAAAGCACAGCTTAAAAATGCCACAACGATTAAACTCCGTCTCATACCGGCCCCCCTGGATGAAGCGAGATTCTTTAAGTCTACTTCAACTAGGCGGCACGCCGGCAAATTGGCGCAAGAATTTTATTCCTGGCGCAATGGTTTTTATAAATAGAACCTATTTTCTACATCGCGCAAAAATAGCCTCTAGGAAATGCCTTCTTTCGTGAATTGTGAAACTCTCTATTTCCACTTCGAAGTTTTATTACCCTATAGATGACTGAAAAACTTGAACTTTTTCTTGTTTTTATATTCTTCAACTTATTAGCAATTAAAATACGCAATAATTGGTTTTCCATCTCAATAATGAGGCAACAATGAATAGTTCTTTGGCCTATCTTCGTTTAAGTCTTTTCCTTTTTCTTGGCCTATTTTTCGGCTGTTCATCGGAGGAATTCATCGATGCTCATGATCGGCCGGGACCTGCAGAAAGTGGGAATGATCTTGTGATGAATGGGCCCAAAGAAGACGAGGAAAAAGTTCCGCCCGCAGGCGCTGATCATGCCCCAAATCCTGATGTTTCTCCTCTTCCGGGAACTGGTGGTCCAGTGCCTCCTCCTGCCCCTCCACCCCCTGTGCCCGTGACCATTGTGATCGAATGTGGCGATAATTTGCAGGATCCTTTGGAAGAATGTGAAGATGGCAACAAAGAATCTGGCGATGGCTGTAGCAAAGAATGCAAAAAAGAATTCTGTGGTGATAATCGCGTCAATAATAATGATGAAAACTGTGACGATGGCAACAAGCAAAGCGGTGATGGATGTGATGAAGATTGCCATACTGAATTTACTTTTGTCAGTAGTGCCCGCTCGTCTTTAGATGTAGGTTTCACGCAAAGCTGTTTTAAATCGGAAAAACTGTGGCAACTAAAATGCTGGGGCTCGAATAATCAGGGTGAGCTTGGACAAGAAAATACCGAGTTCATAGGCAATGGCGTGGGGGCGTCGGTAAAAGAATCCGATCCTGTTCGTTTTGGCAGCAGCGTTTCTGCAGCATTAGTCAGCGCAGGTGGCGTCATTGGCAGCAGATTCACCTGTGTGGTTACAAGCGCGGGCACCCTAAAATGTTTTGGCGATAATTCGGCCGGCCAATTAGGCAAAGGCAATAAGATTGACATCGGTGATAATCAAGAAGAAATGGGCAACGATTTAAAAGCCATTCAACTCGGCAATGGGCGACGGGTAAGAGATGCCGATGCGGGCGGCAAACATGTGTGTGCCATTTTGGATAATGCTTCGGTGAAATGCTTTGGCAAAAATACTTACGGCCAACTTGGTCTTGGGCACACCAACGACATCGGCGATAATCCTGGCGAGATGGGCGACAACCTGAGTGCTCTTGAACTTGGAAGCGGTCGTACTGCTTTGCATATTGCTGCCGGTGAAGATTTTAGTTGCGCTGTTTTAAATAGTGGCTTTCTAAAATGCTGGGGTCGCAATGATAGTGGTCAGCTTGGACAAAGCTCCACCAATTCGCTCGGCGATAATGCTAACGAGATGGGCGATAATTTATTGGCCATTGATTTAGGTGCCGGCCGCACGGCCCAAGAAGTAGCTGTTGGCGCACGGCACACATGCGTATTACTTGATGACAGCTCAGTGAAATGCTTTGGCAACAATGCATTTGGCCAGCTTGGACAAGGCAACACCAATAATCTCGGCGACGAGCCTGCTGAACTAGGCAATGCGCTCTTGCCTATAGATTTGGGCACCGGCCGTACCGCTCAACAAATCGCTGCTGCAAACAATTTCAGTTGCGTTTTACTCGATAATGGCGATGTAAAATGCTTCGGCGAAAATAATGCCGGGCAGCTAGGACAAGGAAATATCGATGCCATCGGTGATGCGGCAGGAGAAATGGGTGATAATCTTTCCCCCATCAATCTTGGCGCAGGACGTACGGCGACCGCCATTGCCGCTGGTGGTAACACCATTTGTGCCCTCCTTGATAATGAAGAGCTCAAATGCTTTGGCGAAAACGGCTCCGGGCAGCTTGGACAAAACTCTACCGATGACATTGGTGATAATCCCAATGAAATGGGCGCAAACCTCTTGCCTATTGCTCTAGAGTTTTAGAAACTTCGCGATTAGCAAAAGAGCTCGCACATCTATTATTCCGGGCTGGCTGTGGAGTGCGAGCTTGAGCCCGGAATGTCGAGAATGCCAGGGGCTTGCGAAATGCTTATCGGCTTCGCGACGATAGAAACTTCGAAAACTTGGGCAGCAATGCTGGGCCGGACGCTAGCCCCGCATGGTGATTCTCTTTTTACGCACCAATAATTGAGGACCATCAAGCGTCTTCTCAATTTTTTGCAACTCTTGAAAAGTGCCATTAAGAAGATGCTCGATTTTTCTTCGCATTTTGTCTTCATCTAACTCGCTATATTCCTGGCTATCGATTTTTGCTTGCAGGCTTTTTACTCGCTCCATGCGGGAAGGATCAAGCCTATGCATCGCTTCTCTCACTTCGATTATTCGTTTATAGCGCGCCTCGGCTCTCTCTTTAAAACTTGGGCTCACCGAGCCTGTCAATTGTATGGAAATATTACCAGGAAAAAACAAATTTTTATAAGAATCCCCATTTTTGAGCCAGGTATCTATGTGAGCGACAATGCAACGTGAGGCGGGAGATTTCCCTGTCAATCTTGCCGAGAAGAGATCGTCAAAATAAATTTCATGCAATCTTTTTCCCTTGACCGAAACCAAGGCATAAGCGCCCCTCTTTATATTTTCCTTATTCGGATCTCTTTTTCTTATGGCAAAGGTGCCCTCGGGCTCTTCTTTAAGAAGCTCTTCATGCTCCTTAAGCCACGGTGCTATAAAAGCTTGATGTGCAGTTGCTGGAGCCTCTGGAATAAAAATTCCCGCTTGTCGACAAGCGAAGGTCACCGAGCTTA
>JBPOIV010000162.1:0-21886 GCA_052034245.1 Myxococcota bacterium | reverse complement strand
GACCTCGCTATCAGTTCCGGGTTTATAAGCACCAAGCAAAATTAAATCGCGGTTTTTTTCATAAGCGGCTAACCACGAGCGTAATTTGGTGGCCGTTTTCTTTTGTTCATCGCTGATAATATTGTTCATAACGCGGCTTAAAGAAGGCAAAATATCAATGGCTGGCCAATGACCTTTTTCCGCTAATGCACGATTTAGAATGATATGCCCATCCAAAATTCCCCGAACTTCATCGGCAATGGGCTCATCAAAATCGCTGCCTTGCACCAAAACGGTATAGATTCCGGTAATAGAACCTAAATGATTTGTTCCAGTCCGCTCCATCAGCTTCGGAATTTCGGCAAAAACACTGGGTGGATAGCCTTGTCGCGCAGGAGGCTCACCGAGCGCCAGGCCAATTTCTCTTTGTGCTCGCGCAAAGCGAGTCGCGCTATCCATCAGAAATAAAACGTCTTCACCTTGATCACGAAACCACTCAGCGATAGCAGTCGCCACATAACAACTTAGATAACGTACGAGGCTAGGTTGATCGGAAGTAGCGACAACGACAACACATTTATGAAGAGAATTTTTTAAGGTGTCGTTAATAAATTCCATGACCTCACGACCACGCTCGCCCACAAGACAAACCACCACAATTTTTGCTTCGGTATTGCTGACCATTTGTCCCATGAGAGAAGATTTACCTACGCCTGAGCCCGCAAAAAGGCCCACTCTTTGGCCCTTTCCGATGGTTAATAATCCATCGATAGCCCTTATTCCTAAGGATAGAGGATCTTTAATTGGCTTTCTTGTGTAAGGATCTGGTGCCGGGCGATACAAAGGCCAATCATTCAGATCGGAGAGATCTTTGTTTTGACCATCAATGGGAAGGCCAAGGCCATTAAGCACTCTTCCTAATAATTGATAACCAACTTTAAGCATAAAAGGTTTTGTACTTGGAATGACTTGAGAGTTTGGACTTAGGCCTGAAGTATCGTCGAGAGGCATCAAAAAAACATCATTTTCGCGAAAGCCAACCACTTGAGCAGGCAATAATTTTGGCGAATTTGAACGGGTGATATACACCATTTCCCCTACGCTCACCAAGGGGACTGAAGCACGTATAATGAGCGAGGAAAATTCTAAAACGCGACCTCTTAATCTAAAAAGCGAAGCTTGCGCTAGGCTCGAATTAAGAGCATGTTCATTTTTACTAAAATATGGCGCTGTTAACTTTCCCAAAGTGGCTAAACTCATTGGATCTCACCGCTAAAGATAGCCTTAAAGAACCATTGGGCTTAGTTTCCTATTCACGCAATATGTTTCGCGCCAAAGCAATAAACTCCGTGCTAAAACCAAGGGATAACTATCCCCTTTTCGGATGCAATTTTATCTGTACATTTCCCCCACATGAAGTTTTATGGATTGTTATGAAAATTTCGAATAAATCTTTAGCAAAAAAAATCGAGGACTATCTCAAAGAAGAGCCTAATGAAGCCCTTCGATCGGAGATCGCGGCTCTCATAAAAATGCCCGAAAAGATCAATGAACTTGATGAAAGAATGGGAATAACTTTGTGTTTTGGCACCGCTGGTCTGCGGGGAAAAATGGAAGCAGGTTATAACCGCATGAATAGTGTGACGGTTTATCGCTTTGCTCATGCCTTAGCTTCTGAAATTCTTAAAAGAAATAATAATAAAAAAGTCGTAATCGGTTTTGATGCTCGGAATAATAGCCAGATTTTTGCCCAAGAAATGGCAGACATTTTAGAACGTTTTTCTATTCAATGTTTCATTGCTGATAGGCAAATACCGACGCCATTATGTGCTTTTGCTACAAAATATCTGGATGCTGATTTTGGAGTCATGATAACCGCTAGTCACAATCCAGGTTTTGATAATGGCGTAAAAGTATTCAGTAAAAATAGCGCACAACTTGAAGGCGCAATTTTAAGAGATATCGAAAAAGGAATGATTGAAGCGCCACTGAGAGATGATTTTTTCTCAACAAATTTAGTGGTTAAAGAAAGCCTAACAATTCCTAAACAAGCATTTGATAATTATTTTGCTGCTATGCACACGACGCAGTTCTTTTCTTCCGACGAAAAAGACCTCGATGTTGCTATTGTCTATACGCCTTTGCATGGTGTGGGTAAGGATTTTTTTCTACGAGCTTTGAGAGAAGAGAACTTTTCCACTATTGAAATAGTGGAAGAGCAAAGTGAACCAGATGGTGCATTTCCCACCCTTTCATTTCCGAATCCTGAAGAAGAACATACCCTCGATTTAGCGCATAAAAAAGCAGAATTACTCGGGCTGACGTGGGTCTTTGCTAATGATCCTGATGCTGATCGATTGCAAGTCTCTTGCCGCACGGAAGAGGGAAATTTTAGAAAGTTAAGCGGAAATGAAATGGGCACATTGCTCGGTTTTTTCGCTATCGAAAAGGCCAAAAAAGACGGCATCGTTCCCATTGTAGGCAGCTCCATTGTTTCAAGTCGCATGCTTTCTGTTATGGCGAAAGATCTGGCGGCGATTTATGTCGATGCATTGACTGGCTTTAGTAATATTGCTCAGGCGGCCTTATCGGCAGAAGCAAAAACTAATGGACAGCTGGTATTTGCCTATGAAGAAGCAATTGGTTTTCTCGTTGGTAAAATAGTTCTCGACAAAGATGGTATTAGCGCTGCTGCACGTTTTATGGAAATCGCGGCCTATCTAAGAAAACAAAATTTAACGGTGTGGGAATTTTTAGATCGTCTTTATCTGCGCTTCGGTCTTTTTGCCAATTATCAATGGTCTATTCGTTTTGATGGTATTGCAGCACAACAACGCATGCTTTCCGTGATGGAAAAAATTCGTACTCTATCAATGCACGATGTTCTGCCTGGCTACGATCACGCGAGTTGGGATATATATGATCTGAATTCACCGCATCAAGGCCCTTATGAAGCTCTTAAAGCGAATGTGATTATTTTTGAAATAAAAGAAAAGGCTCGTTTCATTGTTCGTCCGAGCGGAACGGAACCAAAAATAAAATTTTATCTTGAACTCATTGATGATGTTGATGAATCGACGCTCAAGAATAAAAAAGAATTTCTTAATGGTGCTCTCCTGGATTTCCGATCTAAAATTGAAGCGAAGGTTTTTTAGGTGGATTTGCAATGAAACAACTACTATTTATTCCGATCTTATCACTGATTGTATGTTTTTCTTTCGCCATTCGCGCAGAAGAGACAGAAAAGCCATCTAGGATTAGATTTTCAGGGATTCCCGCTTTAAGCTTTGGTTCCGATATTGGTTTTGGTGGCGGTCTTATTGGTAACATGTATGTCGATGAAGAAGGATATACGCCCTATCAAACCAGCGTTGGATTGAAGGTTTTTCTTAGCACCAAAAAAGTCCATTCTCATGCCATTAGTATTGATCGGATTAGGGCCTTTGGCCTGCCGTGGCGTTTGTCGGGTCGAATAGGTTTTTATGCGACGCCGGCTCAGCATTATTGTGGTTTAGGCAGTGCATCTGATTGCGATGAAGAACGCGCTAAAATCGAAGCGGCAAAAGTATATCCCGAGGGCGAAGATCGCGATGAATATGTCCGCCGCTTTTATTTGAATCGTTACATGTCATTTTATGGTGAAATTTATTCGCGCTGGCTTCTGTGGCAAGGCTTAAGAGCAAAATTGGAACTGATGGGCAGCTATCGGGGTAATTATTATTGGAATCGGGATTTTAGTGAAATAGGAACTTATCCGGGCTCACTTTATGATCGAGATTTTAAAAATGGGAAGTTTCATGCGAAGCTTGATGGCTATTTGAGCACGCTTGAGCTTGGGCTAATGCTTGATGCGCGAGATAATGAGCCTGCTCCAACCGAGGGCTATTGGTTGGAAACAAGTGTGCGAGGTGGTGCTGCATTCTTAGGCAGTGCATGGGATTATTTTGCGGCAAATATAGCGGCACGTGTATATTTTCCTTTTGACGATGATCATCGCTTAGTTTTTGCTTCTCAAACTATTTTTGATGCGATTGTGGGTGATTTGCCTTTTGATGCCATGTCGAGAATCGGTGGCAGCCAGGCTATTAGCGATTTCAATGCCATTGGCGGGCAATATATCGGACGCGGCATTCGTGAGCAATTGTATGTCGGACGCTTTAAGGCAATCCAGCAGCTAGAATTGCGCTACACCTTTTGGTCTTTCAATCTTTTCAAACAAGATTTTGATATGACCTTGGTGGGCCTTGGCGATTTAGGCATGACGGCGTGGGATTATGATCGTTTTGCTCAGGATATGAAAAAACTGCATGCCGGATTTGGTGGTGGCTTACGTTTACATTGGAATAAAACTTTTATTATCCGGGCTGACATAGGGGTTAGTCCCTCGGAAAATTTTACGCCACGCTTTTACGTGCTTGTCGGCAACGTATTTTAGCTTGAAATAAAAGGCGCTCCTCGAGGTGATTACCATAGAAATAACAGGGGTCACCATGAAGAGAGACATTTGCATTGATCGTTTACGTCAGCGTGCCTCGGAGCATCCAAACGAGCCAAGTTATTTTTCTAAGCGTGAGGCAGGATGGGAAGGCATCGAATGGGCCGAATATCATCGACGCATTCGCGCCTTTGCACGATCATTATTGAAAGTAGGCCTGCCTGCAGATGGCAAAGTTGCCATACTTGGTTTTAATCGTCTCGAATGGCTTATCTCGGCAATGGGCACCCAATATATCGGCGGTGTTTCCGTCGGAGTATATAGCTCAAGCTCTAAAGAAGAAGTGCTGTATGTTGTTGATCATTGCGATGCGCACGTGCTCGTTGTGGAAAACATGGAACGCTATGAAAAGCAAGTTAAGCCAAAGCGTTCTGAACTTTCGCGCATAAAAAATATTGTGCTCATGACCGAAGAAAAATGCAGCGATGAGAATGTGTTCACCTTTAGCCAATTTCTCAACTACGGCAATGATGAAAACGATCAGCTTGTTGATGAACGCTCCAAAAAAGTTGCGCCCACCGATATTGCTACCATGATCTACACTTCGGGAACGACCGGCAATCCGAAGTCCGTAATGCTTTCCCATAAAGCCATTGCATGGACCGTGCGCGCCGTCGTTGATGCATGGAGCTGTGGTCCCAATGATAAATCAGTTTCTTATCTACCCTTGGCGCATGTGGCTGAGCAGATGTTGACCATTTATGGGCCGATAGATTGTGGCATGACCTGCTATTTCATTGAGTCCCCAGAAAAGTTTAAGAACAATATTAAAGAAATTGAACCCACCGTATTTTTTGGTGTGCCCAGAGTGTTTGAAAAAATGTTCGAGGGGATAAAAAATGTATTTTCTAAGAAAGATCCCTTGACGCAAAAAGTTTTCAATCATTTTTCAAAAATAAGTTCCGATTATTATTTAGCGCACCATGCAGGAAAACCAGCCGGGCTTTTGAACGCACTGCAATATCTCTTTGCTCATAAAATTATCTTTCCGAAAATAAAACAAGAAATAGGTTTCGGCAAAACAAGACTTGCAATGGTGGGCGCGGCACCGATTTCCAAAGATATTCTGCATTTTTTCTTAGGTATCGATATGCCTATTTACGAAGTGTACGGTCAATCGGAGAATAGCGGGCCTACCACTATCAGCGTGCCCGGCCAAACTAAAATCGGCACCGTAGGCAAAGTTCTTAAAGGCGCAGAAATTAAGATCGCTAAAGATGGCGAAATCTTGATCAAGGGCCCCCATGTTTTTTCGGGCTATTATAAAGATCCTGCGGCCACCGCAGAAACTCTGAAAGAAGGCTGGCTTTGTTCTGGTGATATTGGGACCATTGATGAGCAGGGATTCATAAAAATTACAGACCGCAAAAAAGACATTCTGATTACCGCCGGTGGAAAAAATATTTCTCCACAAAACTTAGAATCGATGCTCAAACAGTTGCCCTATGTTCAATCTGCCGTAGTTGTAGGCGATAATAGGAAATACTTGGCCGCTCTTTTTGCACCGGATCTGGAAAGTATTCAGCGAAAGGCGAAGCAATTGGGTTTATCGGTAGAATCAGCTTTATCGGCGAAAAATGAAGAAGTAATTCATCAAGAAATAAATGAAGCGCTAATTAAAATTAATCAAAAATTAGCGCCGGTGGAACAGATAAAAAAATATAAGTTATTAAACAAGGAATTCAGTATCGATTCGGGAGAACTTACTCCTACCATGAAGGTTAAAAGAAAATTTATTAATCAAAAATACCAGCAAGAAATTGCGGAATTGTATCAATAATGTATGGTAAAAAATGCCCGATCACTCATTTTGAAAATCTTTTCTATATAATTGATTGGGCCGGGCATTTTAATACTATTTTTTTATTTTTTGAGAAGTTTTTGCTAAGGTGTTCATTTTTATTCTAGGTTTTAGCTGAAAGCATTTTCATTTTGAGGCAAAGTGTATAGATAGCAATGTTAGAGTGAAGAAAGATGAAAATCACAATGTTGCTAAAAGAAGATTCTTTAGGTTTTAGGGAGTTTGGGTGGTGAATTGGCTTTTTCGCCGACATTTTTGGATTGTGCACCTGGTGTTGTTAGGCATCTGCTGTGCTATTGCGGGAAAAACATTCAGTACTTTGGCCGGCTATTGGCTGCTTAAAACCATCCCCGAAAAACCGCTTATAAAAGCTCCTCGCGCATTGAGTGATGAAGAAATTGAAAAAGATTTCGAAGCCATCACCGAAAGAAATCTTTTTGCAGCGCGTCGAGAGCAGCTTAATCTCGATGAAATGGATGAAGAGCAAGGCGATCCAGGCCGCTGGCAGGATGCGGGCCCATCCAACTTACCGCTCAAGCTAATAAGTACTTCGGTGTTTTTTGATCCCTTTGATTCCCGCGCTATTATCCTTGATCGAAGTTCCGGAAAATCGATTATTGCGTCGGTAGGGGAATGTGAGCCATATATTCGCAAGAATAATATGTCCATTGAAGAGATTATACCCGTAGAAAACTTGGAACCAGAAAGGCCTTGTAACTCTCTTTTTGGTCTGGCAAGACTTGAGCGAATAGAAGAATTTCGCGTTTATATTTTTAATGAAAGAGAACGTAAATATGAATACCTTTCTTTGTTAGAAGATGATAAAACACCGATTCGGCGTAGGCCCATCGCTTCTTCGGAAGAAGGTGAAGGAACGGGAGTCCGTAAACTAGGGGCTACGTCCTATGAAATTGATCAAAACGAATTTGATAAAGCATTATCAAATGTCTCAAGGTTAATGACTGAAGCCCGAGCGGTGCCAGAGCTGGATTCCAGTGGCGCGAGTGTTGGGTTCAAAATTGTTTACCTAAAAGAAGGGTCTTTGTTTGAAAAGATTGGTATTGAGAGAATGGACGTGTTAACCCAGATCAATGGTTTTGAACTCAATAGCCCAGAAAAGGCTTTACAATTATTTAGCAAACTTAGGTCTACCAACAAGTTTACGATTGACGTGAAAAGGGGTGACCAATCTATAAGATTGGATTACTCCGTGGTTAGATAAACCAGGATGAGAATAAGGTGAAAAGTCACCATGCAAGTTTTGACTTATAAAAAACGCGGCCAAGTGGCCAATTTATTCGTGGCCTGTGTAAGCATGCTGCTGGCTGCTTCTTTGTTTGCTGAGCCAAACACGCCCATCGTGGCGAATAGTGATGCGGCGCCAGTAGGGCGTTCTACGCCCTCTGTTTTTTCTGATGCTGATAGCCAGAAATTTGCTCAAATAGTGCCTCCCGCACCGCCGGTGAGAAATACAGCACCCGTGGCACCATCTTCGTCTTCAGTTTCTTCCGCCCCTGAAAGACGTCAGCCTCCCCAAATGAGGCCTCCTGCAGCAAGAAACGCGCCTCCGCCACCTCGCTCAATGTCGTCGTCCTCGTCAGATCCGGATATCCGCAAAGTTGTACCGCAGACCTGCGTTCCGGCCACAGGCCAATTTATCTGGAACTTTGAGGAAGAAGAGATTGGAAATATCCTAAAGTTGGTCAGTAATTTTACCTGTAAGACCATGGTCATCCACGACACCATTAATAAGTCCATGAAAATGACGATTATTGGTAAGTCTTTGCTAACGCCAAAAGATGCGTGGGATGTGTTAATGGCATCGTTGGCCCAAAAAGGCTTGACGATGATCGAGCAAGGCAAAACGTGGACAGTAGTGAAACGCCCTGATGCTAAATACTACTCGACGCCATTTTACGCCAAGGGTGAGAATGTCAAGAACAATGAAGAAATGGGAACATTGTTCTACAAAGCCGAACATGCATCGCAGGATAGTTTAAAAAATATTGGTCGACTGCTTATTTCAAAAGATGGGGTAGTGGAGAGCATTGGCGATCAATTTGTTCTTATCATCGATAGCAATAGCAATTTGCGACGTTTGGGGAATATCTTCGCTCAAATCGATATGGAAGATGCCCAAAACAAGGTCCATATTTTGCGTTTGATGAATGCCGATGCAAAAACGGTGGAAAAGCAGCTGAGGGATCTTTTTGATATCAGTACTGCGGCTAATCGTCCTCGACGACGTGGCGCTACTGAAGGCAATAAGACAAGCCTTAACATCGATAAAATTATCGCTGACGAGAGAACCAATGGCCTGATTTTGATATGTGATCAGGATACCTTTGAGAAGACGCAACAAGTTGTGGCTATGTTGGATGTCAAAGACGTTGGCACGAACAAAGGCACCATTCACGTGAAAAGATTGCGTTATGCCGATGCTAAAAAGGTTGCAGAAACACTCAACACGGTGGTCCAACAAGGAACGCGTACGAAAAACCGTTTTGCACGACCTCGTGATGAAGCAACGAATGAGCTTTTTGAAGGCGAAGTAAAAGTTACGGCTCATGAAGATACCAATACTTTGGTGACGGTTGCTACGTCCAATGATTATCGCTCCCTTCTTGCCACCATCAATAAACTTGATGTGAGGAAAGAACAGGTTTATGTTGAGGCCGTGATTATGGACATCAATGTGAGCGATAAGAGCAATTTTGGTATTGGACTCTTTAGCGGTGTCGATCAAAGTATTATTCCAGGATTAGGCGGTTCCATAGGTATGATTGCGAATCCGGGTGGGACAGGAATTGCTTCTGGCATAAGTACGGCGCTCACGAGCACGGCTACCGCCGCAAGTGATATTGGTGGCCTCGGTAACCAAAGTATTGGTGCCTTAGCCGTCTTAGGAAATTTCCTTTCTGGTGGTGTTGCAGGCTTGGTGGGTCCACCCATTGGTAAAACGAAAATTCCTAGCTTCGGTGCTGTCTTGCAAGCTTTAGCAACCAACTCAAGTATCGACGTGCTTTCCACACCTTATTTGCTTACTACTGACAATCAGGAAGCAGTGATGTCGGTTGGGCAAAAAGTGCCGGTAATAAAGGGCGCTTCTTCAGTGGGCGGCGGTGCGGGTGGCCTTGGCGTACCGCTCCAAAATATTTCCTATGAAGATGTAAAGTTAACTTTTAAAATCACGCCTCACGTGGGCGAGGGAAACATTGTTCGACTCGACATCGATCAAGAAGTGAATGAGCTCGGTCAGAAGGAACGTCTACTGAATGCTGATCAATATCGCATTAATACGAAGACAGCGAAGACGACCATTGTTCTAAAAGATCAGCAGACGGGTGTGATTGGTGGTTTGATGCATAATCGCTCGACAACCATTGATCAAAAGATTCCTTTCTTAGGTGACATCCCGATCCTAGGCTGGCTATTTAAGAACCGAGGAAGTGAAAGCGAACGAAAGAGCCTCGCGCTAATTATTACGCCCTATATCATTAAGACCGATGATGACTATAAGAAAATCGTCGATCGAAAAATGAAAGAGCGTGAAGAGTTTGCAAATCTTTATTACGGTGGAAAGATCCAGAATTATAACAAGACCATCGATTATGAGAAAAAAGCAGGTCCCATTTCGAGCATGATTCTCGCAATGGATGCTGAAATGAGCAAGATTGAAAATGGTGGGCCGGGCGATGGTACAGAAACAGTGATTTCTCCAAGTACTGCAAGTTCATCGGCGAGCGATGGTCCGAATATTGTTATTGAGGATCCGGGAGCTAATGTTTCGTTTCCAGAAGAAGAGGCCGCTGCTTTGTTCGAAGAAAATACTCAATTTAATGGCGGTCCTGAAGAAGATTTCCTGTATCCTGAAGATTCCAGTATGGGCGTAATGGAGCCAAGTTTTGAAACTCCAAGCGCTGTGGGAAGTAATCAATAAGTTCGTAGGTACATGAGCAAGGCACTAGATGGCTGAAAATATTCAAAAGAGAGCGCCGATTAAGATGCGCGAAGACCTTGTGGGTAAGCCATTGGCGTTTATCGCCAGTGAGTTATTTGGTGTTTCTGAAATAGCTGTTTCGGATGCGGTGCATGAGGCTAAAGAAAAGTCCTTGAGCATTGGCGAATTGCTGATTGAAAAAAAAATCCTGAGTAGTGTTCAAGTTGCTTATGTTTTGGCATCGCATGTGGGTTTAGAAGTTTTGGAATCCATAGATGTTGACGCTATTCCCGATGATCTATTGAGCACAGTACCCATTTCCTTTGCCAAGCATCATCGTTTAATGCCGATATCTATAGCCGAAGATGACCGCGTAATCGTAGTATGCTGCAACCCTTTGTTGCTTGAGACCGAGGAAGAATTGCGCATCGCTTTTCATCGCGATGTGAAATTAATGGTCGCCTCTTTTGAAGCGGTGCTTACGGCCATAAATAGCGCTTATGATCGCTCCATGCGTCAAGCAGAAACTGCGGTGGCAGAGCTTGAGGGTGAAGAAAGTAATGATTTAAGGGGTGGCCTCGAGGACGAAGTTGTCGATCTTTTGGATCTCGAAAGCGACGATGAAGCTCCGATTATTCGTCTCGTTAACTCCTTGCTCAGTCAAGCGGTTAAGGATGGGGCCAGCGATATTCATATTGAACCCTATGAGCGCGAGCTTTTAGTGCGTTTTCGCGTTGACGGCGTGTTGTACGAGATTATTAGGCCACCGAAGCGTTTTCAAAATTCGATTATTAGCCGTGTAAAAATCATGGGCGGGCTCAATATTGCGGAGAAACGTCTTCCTCAAGACGGGCGTATTCGTTTGAAAGTTGCGGGACGAGATTTCGATATTCGTGTTTCGAGCGTTCCGACCACTTACGGCGAGCGCATTGTTATGCGTCTGCTTGATCGATCGTCAGTGATGAGAGACTTAGCGGAGATTGGGTTTTCTCCCTACAATCTGAAAAAGATGGATACTCTTATACAAGCGGCTCACGGGATTTTATTGGTTACGGGCCCAACAGGTTCGGGTAAAACCTCGACGTTGTATGCTTGTTTAGCAAAAATTAATCGGCCGGATTTAAATATTCTCACGATCGAAGATCCTGTTGAATATCAGCTGAAAGGCGTGGGTCAAGTACAGGTGAATTCGAAGATTAACCTGAGTTTTGCCACGGGCTTGCGTTCCTTTTTACGCCAAGATCCGGACGTGATCATGGTGGGTGAAATCCGCGATCGAGAAACGGCCGAGATAGCGATTCAGGCCTCTCTTACCGGTCACTTGGTGTTTTCAACCATCCACACCAATGATGCTCCTGGTGCAGTGACGCGTTTGGTAGATATGCAAGTGGAGCCTTTTTTGGTGGCAAGCTCCCTACTTGCGGTGTTGGCTCAGCGATTGGTTCGTACGATTTGTCCAAACTGTCGAGAAGCATATCCTGCGAATGAAGAGGAGCTTTCTGAAATTGGGCTTACCATCAAAGACGTTAAAGAGCTTTATCGAGGCCGGGGCTGTGACTCCTGTCAGCATACTGGTTACCGAGGTCGTTTAGGCATCTTTGAGTTGATGGTAATTAATGACGATGTGCGCGCATCGATTATGAATAATAGCGATGCCTCAACCATCAAGTCCATTGCTCGTGAGCATGGCATGAAGACTTTGCGAGAAGATGGAGCGCTTAAAGTAATTGCTGGCCTAACTACTGTTGCAGAAGTTACGCGAGTTACCCGTGAAGATGAGTCATCGTTGGATGCTATTAGTGCGGCATAGGTGGGCGGATGGCGATTTACGAATATGCGGGCATCGATAAAAGTGGCAAGACGGTTAGTGGCACTAAAGAAGCTGACAGCGCTAAGGCACTTCGAATTTCTCTGCGCAGCAGTGGTATTTTCGTTACCAAATTTAAAGAATCGCATGGTTTTGGGTCTTCTTCGATAAAAAATATCAATCTTAAAAGCGAAATAAATATAAAAGGTTTGTTTGAAAGAATTAACGTAGAAACTATTGCTCTTGCGACCCGTCAGCTTGCGACCTTATTGCAATCCGGCGTTCCCATGCTTGAGTCCTTGAAAGCTTTGGTAGAGCAGGTCGATAATCAGGCCCTAAAACGAATTTTGTCCCAGGTGCGTGCGGATGTAAATGAAGGCTCATCGCTAGCTGATGCCATGGCGAAGCATAAATGTTTTTCGAATGTTTATGTGAACATGGTACGTGCCGGCGAAACTTCGGGTGCTTTGGAACTGGTGCTTGAGCGTTTGGCTGATTTTACTGAAGGCCAATCGCGTCTTCAATCGAAGGTCATGGGTGCTTTAACCTATCCACTGGTAATGATGGTGGTGGCGGTCGTAGTGGTAATCGTTCTGATGACCACGGTGGTGCCAAAAATTACGGCCATGTTTGAAAGCGCTAAAGTTCAATTGCCGCTGATGACGCGTGTTTTAATTGCAGTTAGCAGCGCCATAAGTTCTTATTGGTGGCTTTTGATTATTATTTTCGGCTTTGGTGTTTTCCTTTTGTTGAGGCTGTTAAAAACGCCTAAGGGCCGAGCTTATTGGGATAAAACTAAGCTTCGTATTCCGGTTTTTGGGCCGATTTTGCAGATGGTGTCCATTGCCCGTTTTTCAAGAACCTTGGCCACACTCCTTTCGGGTGGGGTTCCGCTGCTGAATACCTTGCAGATTGTGCGAAACGTTGTATCAAACGACGCTTTGGAGAAAGCAATCGATAAAGTTCGTGAAGCGGTGCGCGAGGGCGAAGATATCGCAGGACCATTGCGAAGAAGTGGACAATTTCCACCGATGGTTACGCATATGATTGCTGTTGGCGAAAAATCTGGACAGCTTGAAGCCATGTTGTCGCGCATTGCGATAGCTTATGAAGCGAGAGTAGAGACAAGAGTGTCGATGCTCACGAGTTTGCTTGAACCATTAATGATATTGTTTATGGGTGTTACTATTGGCGGTATAGTTGGAGCAGTAATGGTGCCGATTATGCAGATGTCCACTTTAGTTAAATAGGAGAGTTTTATGCAAGAAGCACATGCGCAAATTATGCGCACGCGCAAAGCCATTAAAAAAGCATGGCGCGGTTTTTCGTTGATCGAACTTATGGTGGTCGTCACTTTAATGGCTGTCCTTGTTGGTATCGGTACTGTCTACGTTATGGGACGTCTTGCTGAGGGCAAAATTTCCACAGCGCGTACTCAAGCTTTTGAAATAGCGAAAGCACTGGATCTTTATAAGCTGCAAACTGGAGCTTATCCTTCGACCAGCGAAGGCTTGGAAGTCCTTGTTAACCCTGCCCGCGGCGAGCCTTTAATGGAAAGACTTCCGCAGGATCCATGGCAACGTCCTTATAACTATGCCAATCCAGGTACCCACAATCCGCGTTCTGTCGATGTTTGGTCGGATGGGCCTGATGGTGCTGAAGGAGCTGATTCCGCGATTGGGAATTGGCTTCCAGAATAAGCTAGAACATTATGAAAAAATACCAGGCTAGCATCGCCCCCGCATCAAGAGGCTTTAGTTTACTCGAACTGATGGTGGTGATTGTTTTGCTTGGTATTTTGATGGTGATTGCAATCCCATCAATCCGCTCACTCAGTGGCACCAATCTCAAAAATGAAGTCATTCGCATCTCTGGGCTCATGAGTGAGACCTATGCGCGTGCAGCAATTTCGGGCCTCACGCATCGCATCAATTTCGATCTTGAAAATCAAAATTATTGGGTTGAAGAAAAAGTTGGGAACGCTGGGACTGTTTCGCCTGATCTTGGCTATGAAGAGCTGATGAGAGAGCGTGTCAAAATGGTCACGTCTGAGGAAGAAAAAGATAAATTGTCCGAATTTTTACCCAAATTTCAGGCGGTACCAGGGATTTTAGGGGAGAAGCATACTCTTGATTCGAGTTTGGTAATTTATGGTGCGTGGACTGAGCATATGGAGGAAGTTGCTCGTTCTGGCATTATATCGATTTATTTTTTCTCTGGAGGCTATACGCAGGTTGCCTTTATTTCTTTGGCCAAAAAAGATCAGGAAGAAGACAGTGCTATGTATCTTGCGCTAAGCCCTTTGACAGGAAATGTCGAAATTAATTTTGGCGAACCTGAAATAAACGACTTACTCGATAATGAGAAGGCAGAGCAATAAAATGCCTATGCGACGGCCCAAAAACGGTTTTAGTTTGATGGAAGTGATGGTGGCCCTTGCTTTGTTGGCTTTGTCATTTACATCATTGGTGCTCGTGCAAAGTCGCGCGACGAGGCTTGCAGTTCAAGCGCGGTCATTATCCATTGCTACGCAGCTTGCGCGCTATCAGTTGATGGAGTGCAAACGAGAAGCCCAAAAAATTATCCCTTCTGCCTCTGATTTTAAGTTGGAAGGAGATTTTAGCGATCAAGGATACGAAAAATATACCTGGGAATGCCACGCCCCTCGTTTTAATATGCGCACACCGTCTGCTAGCGGTATCGAAGAAAAGGCCAAGGCACAGGCCCCTGATAGCGTAAAAGATAAGATGGGCGCTACTTCATCCGCGATGTCGCCGGTGCTTTCCTTGATTACGGATTCGTTGGGAAATTCGGTGCGTGAACTTGTCGTCATTGTGCGATGGACAGACACGGTTGAAGATGAAGTGCGCGTTGTTACTCATATTGTGGACTTGGCGGCCATGAATGCATTGGCCAATATGCTTCGCCAAGGCGCTAATATGCTCAATAAGAGTCAAGGCAAGGAAAAAGCAGCGCCTGCACCCACGCCAGGTGCCGAGCGTCAAACGCGGCCTATGGGCGAAGGAGCTATGCCACCCCCTCCACCTATGCCACCATCTACAATGGGAGGCCCTGGTGCCTAAGCCCAACAAAAAATCTGTTTACGGTTTTACCTTGATAGAGATCATGGTGGCGACCGTTTTGATGGGAATGATGGGGGTATTGCTCATGACTTCCATTAATACTTCTGTGCGCGCCAAAGAAAGTGTTGAGCATATTTCACAGCGATTTCATGAAGTCCGGCAAGCAATGTCTCGTATGTCTCGAGAAATTTCGATGGCTTATTTAAGTAAAAATATAAACGCCAATGAAACGCTTTTTGTTACACAGTTTAAAGGCGAGAAAAATAAATTATTTTTTAGTGCTTTTGGGCATGTCGTGAGTCAAAAAGACGCCAAAGAAAGCGATCAACAAGTTTTAGGTTTTTATCTAGCACCCGATAAAAAGGGCCAGCTTTCGCTCATGCGACGCATGCATCCGCGCCTCAATTTAGATGTTACGAAGGATGGGCGCGCGCAGGTTTTGTGTCCCAAGGTATCTAAACTTGAATTCGAATATTTTGATAGTCGCTATGAGAAGTGGCAGGAGTCTTGGAATTCTGATCCTGCGTCTTTGATTATTCTTGGACAAAATAGTGGGCAAATTAAGAAAAGAGAGGGCGAGCCAGGGCAGGAAGCGGCCGAAGCCAATGCGCCGAAGCCATGGCAATTGCCCGGCTTTGTGAAGATCTCGCTGACCGCAGAAATGGGTGATGGCACGTCTATGACATGGATCAGCGAGACGGAAATAATTGTTCAAGACGCTTTGGAGCTCGATTAGCGAGGAATTATGAAGTTTGGCAATAAAAAATATTCTCGCGGCGTGGCCATTCTTACTGTGTTGGTCTCTTTGGCCTTAATGATGGCCATTGTAACTGAGCTTAGCAGCAAAGAAGTGATGCGTTATAAGTTAGCCATCAATGAACGCGATGCGCTGCAAGCCGAAGCTTTGGCCCAAAGTGGCGCCAATTTTTCGAAATTAATTTTGACGGTGCAAGAGCCCTTACAAAGTTATATGTCAAATTTTGCGAAGATGGGATTGCAGCTTCCAGCCTTCACTGTTTGGCAATTAATGCCTATCGATAGCGATCTTTTAAAAGGCATAACCGATGGGAGTTTTATGCCTGATTTTGGCCTCGATGGTAAAAAAAAGGAACGTGATTCCGATCGGTCTGCCGCTAATGCGAAAAAACAGGAAACCGAATCGAAGGACAAGCCTCTGTTTGGGCCCTACGAAGCGCCCGAAGGCGGTTATGGTGGTTTCAAGGGTCGTTTTTATAGCGAAATCAACGACGAGGAACAATACTTTTCACTGCGAGGATGGTCAAAGCAGGATAATCCTAGTCGAAAATCTTTAGCCGATGTAATGTTTCGCGTTTTATCTAAACCTGAATATTCAGTACTTTTTGACGGCAGTTTGGGAAGAAATAATACTATAAATCCCAGTCAATTAATCGGTAATATTTATGATTATATGGCTGATGAGGATCTCGCCGTTGATGTGAGTGCGCCCGCCAAAGATTGGGGGAGAATGTTTGCTGGCGATAAAAAATCTATTTATGCTGACAGTCCTGGTTTGGGCCCGAAAAGGGCAGCGCCTGATTCTCCCGAAGAGTTGCGTTTTGTGCCAGGCATGACTGATGCTATTTACCAGGTCTTGTCAAAATATATAACTATTTATGGTGAAAGTGGAAAGGTTAATATTTTATCTGCCAAAGATGATGTGCTGGCTAATATATTTTATTTATGTAGTAAAAATAGAGAAGCGGGCCCTTTCCAGAGAGCTGGTTTTGAGGAACAGATACTTGCCGAGTGGAATCGAAAGAAAAATGAAGGAAATCTCGATATCAGTTTAGAGGGCATTATGGCTCATCTTCAAGAGAATAATGTTGAAGTTGATAAGGAAGAATGTACAAAAAGAGTGGGCACGGAATCAAAGACCTTTACCGTCCGTAGTACAGCGACCGTTGGCAATGTGACAAAAACGGTACTCATGCGCATAAGATCGGCCGGAGGTATTACCACCATTTATCAGCATCAGTATTTGTAGGATATATTCTTTGATGTATCATTAGCATTGAAAAATTAGTTTAAAAATAAATCTTATGGATAAAAACAACGTGTTACCAAGGGCCGTTAGCGACAGGAGTTCATAAATATGGCAAGGAGAATAATCGGGTTGGACCTTGGCGCGTATAGCTTAAAATTGCTACGCATGGAAAGTGGAAAACAATTTCCTAAGTTTGAAATTCTTGATGCTGTCGAAGAAGTGCTTTCGCCAGAAGAAGACGAAGGACCAAGTCTTCTTGAGCGCCAAAAAGAAGCGCTACTAAGGTTGCAAGCCAAAGGTCTTATCGATGCCGAAGCTTTTGCTACGGGTTTAGCTGCCAGTGAAGGGCAAGTGCGGCGTATGGAAGTTCCTTTCGTTGAGGCACGCAAAATTGAAGCGATTTTGCCAGGACTCCTAGAATCGGAAGTGCCCTTTGATGTAGGCGATATGGTCGTTTCCTGGCATCGAGAAGAAAAAAATAGCGATGCTGCGAAAAAAGATGAGAACATCGCTACGGCAATCAGAGTTGGGTTTGGAAAAAAATCAAGCATTGCAGAAAGTTTGCATCTTTTGCAAGCGCATAATATCGACCCTCGACAAATGCATCTTTCTTCAGCAGCCCTTTATGAAATAGTTCGGGAATTTGGTAGTGGCGCGATTATCCCTGCGAATGGCGAGGGATCGTGTGGTGCCATCGTTGATTTTGGCCATCGTACTACCAATCTTTGTATATTTGACGCCGAGGGTTTTGTTTCGGTGCATTCCTTTTACCGAGGCGGAAAGAAATTAACCGAAGAAATTGCTAAAAAATTGGATATTTCTTTCGCTGAAGCACAAGAACTGAAGCATAGTGAATTGAATTTTGAAGATGGTTCCAGTGACCCTCGCTCACGCCAAGTCATTGAGCTTGCAAAACACCACCACGCCGAGTTGCTCGCGCAAATAAACAGAATTTTTATCACGACAGAATCCGCAGGATTTGGGCCCGTAAAAGGGGTTGCATTTACTGGTGGCGGAGCACGGATCAAAGGGATCGAAAAACTTTTTAAACCGCTTGCTGAAAAATGTGAATTTATACAATTAGCTTCCTTTTTTCCGGCACAGCTGGATCCTTATTCTATGGCCTTGGCTCTTTCTTATGCGCTTGGCCTTTTGCATCTTCATAGCAAAGATAGTCGCTTCAACTTTCGTCGCGATGAATTTGTTTGGCGCGGCGAGTTGGATTTTTTGCGAACAAAGTCAGTTCCGCTCATACTGTGGGGGCTCACGATCATTTGTTCTTTGACCATTATGTGGTCGGCCATGTCCTTGGTCTTAGATAAAGAAAATAAGAGCCTGGATGAACAGCTAAAACAAACGTGCAGCATGATTTTAAGGCAGCCAAATGTACCCGCTAAAAAATGTCTTGCGATGATGAAAGAACAAATAGCATCGCATGTGGATATGGGCATACCCGATTTTACGGCTTCTGATGTATATGTTAAATTAGCTGCTATTCCGCCTAGTATAAATATAGTTATAAGCGAATTAGATATTTTAGAAAAACGTGTAAGAATTGCAGCTTCATCGCCTAACTATGAAGATATAGATAAAGTGACAGCGATTTTAAGGAAAATTCCTTGTTTCGTTAAGCTTGAGACAGGGCGAACGGAAAAAACTGATAAGGGCGTAAAGTACAATTTGTCATTTGATATAGATTGCTCTACTTCTCCAGCTACGCCAGCGAAGGCAGGATAGTTATGACAAAAATTTTTGACAGAGTAAGCGAAGCATGGTCTTCGTGGTTTGATAGCCTGAGTGCGCGAGAGAAAAGACTCGTGGGCATACTGTTTAGCGCGCTCATGATAGTTTTAGTTGGTGCCACTCTTTATATTGCCGCTAGCAAAATTAACAGCAAAAAAGTTTTGCTCACTAGTAAACAAAATCAGCTCAGTGAAATTCGAGCAATCGAAGATGAATATCGAGCGGCTAAAGAAAAAAATGAGAGCATTATTCAAAGTATTCGAAGTAATAATGTTTCGCTTCTAAGCTTCATACCTGCGATAGCGGCTCGTTATGGATTGGTTGTCAAGGAATTAAACGAGCAACGACGTACCATGGGTAAAACATCGAATGTAGAAATTTCGGTCAAGATAAGCTTAAATGAATTATCAATGGATAAGGTAAGTGCATTGATCGAAGCACTAGAAGGCGGGGAAAATGAAGGCCGTGTTAAAGTTACACGACTGAAAATTTCCACCCGTCCCGATAAACCCGATTTATTGGATCTGCAAATGACTGTCTCGACGTGGAAGTCGGCATAAGGGAGTTTTTATGGAATTATTGCGTAAACTCCGTTGGGTGCTTTATCCGAATGTTGCAATCTTTGTCCTGCTGTTTTCAGCCTATTGCTCTTTTCCCGATGAAGTCGTCCGAAAATTTGTTGATACTGCGATTTTTAATACCGCACTCATGGTGGGGCCAAAAGATCGTGGAGCGCCTACCATAACCATGGCCGATGTCGGCTTGTGGCGAGGAAGTGGCGTGAAAGTTGAGGACCTAAAAATAATTTGGGCGCCCTCACCCACCAAGCAAATGCCCTTGAGTCTAAATATTGATTCTTTAAAGGGGCGCATTGGGTTTTTGTCTTTGGTTTCTGCAACGAAAAATATCTCGGGACAAATGGATCTTTATGGTGGGTCTATGGATGCCGCTGTTAAAATTCGCAAGAGTGGCGAACTTGCTTCGCTTGATATGAATCTCTCTAAACTTGATTTGTCAAAAATTGATTTTATTGAGGGTGCGCTGGGAGCGCCTTTTAAAGGAATTTTAGAGATAAAAACAGATATCACCGCGAATTCACAATTTCATAAAGACGGAAACGGCATTTTGCGCCTTAGTTTGGATAAAGGCGTGTTTGGCCCAGGAAACGTAAATTTACCTGCAGGTGGTTTTGTTTCTTCGATTGCTGTCCCGCAGCTTAATTTAGGAAAATTGCTCGTTGATTTTGCTGTTGACAAAGGTCTCATCACCTCGAAGTCTTTGACCTTAAATGGCGGCGATCTTGAGGGTCAAATGCAATTGACTATCACCATGGCAAAGATGATGCCGCTTTCGCGCTTGGATGGGTCAGGCTGGTTTAGCCTTAAGAAAGAATTTATTAATGCCAATGAGACGGTGAAAATGTTGTTCGATCTCATTCCAGAGTTAAGAGCTGCTCAGCAAGGCGATGGCAAAGTGCAATTTTCCCTGCGCGGCATGATAGGGCGCCCGCAATTTAAGCTCGAAAGCAATGGTGGTCCTTCTGCCAGCAATAAAGCTAAAGCAGCGCTGAGAGACTTTGATGATGGCGATGAGGACGAAATCGAATAGGCTGGAAAAATAGAAATTTATTGGTCAAACTTGCATGCTCAGTGCTTGTAGGTTTGCACTATCGATGGTTTTGATTGTGGCACTCTAAACAACACGTGGGCACGCCGGATTTTCTTTCAATGAGCGGCACACCTAAGGTTGTCCCAAAAAGTTATCAATTTTCTTCGCGATCTCTTCTGCAGAATCTTGCTCGGAGTTAACCCTTAGGTCATATTTTTTATTGTGATATACCCTTTGATAATGACTACGTGCGTGTCCCACGGGTGAAGTTTGTCGTGCTTTTTCACGACGTTCTATTTCTTCTAGAGAAATATCCACAGCGATAAAATACGTTTTAAAAGGTTTGAGCTTTTCTTCTAAATCTTTGAACCATTCTTTTTTGTAAGCAATGTAGTCGACGATGATGTTGCATCCATTAGCGGCGTAGGCAGCGATCGCGCTGTTCATGGCATAAGCGGCGTTCTCACCTTCTTCGCCCATATGTAAACTAATGACATTCTTTCCGTCGCTATCAACGCTCGAACTTACCCAACGAATGGGATTTTTATCTTGCCAGAAACTCATATTCTCAGGAGTGATGTCGGGCATTGGTGCATCAAAAAGTGTATCGATGCCTAATTTTAGCCAAAGATGTGGCATTTTTAGCTTTTGAAATTCTCTTTGAATTGAGCTTTTTCCCGAGGCACTGGGGCCGTTAAGAATGATGACAGTACCGGTAGTCATAGGATGAAATTCTTTCATATGGGCACAGGCTCCAAGGAAATTAATTAGAAAAATTGCTGGTATCGTGATTTTCATCAGTCTCATTTTTTTTCTCTTGAGAATTTTTACTAAGCTGAGCTTTATCGATTGGAATCAATTCGATAAGATTCAAAGCTACCGCTGTGATATCCACGGAGATCTCGTCAGCATCCATGAGGGTCAAACTCTCTTCTAATACATCCGTGATTTTTATTTGTCTTCCCAGGATACTCAATTCATTGTCTACGAAAATAGTGACCATTCTTTCCGTGTAATCAAAGAAATTTTTTGCCGAACTTGAAGCAGTCTCGCGAAAGGGCTTTAAGGCCCTTAATTTATCCTGAATCATTTTTTGAGCATTTTTACGCGAGGAAGCGTTTTTAGCCTCAGCTGTTACAGCCAATAAGGAATCTTCAATGTTTTCCTTCAAAGGCGTTATAGCTACTGGATAAGCGCCTATGCTGAGAATAAGGACCAAAAAAACGGTGGAGAAAAAAGACATAAGAAACCTTTTTGCTATTTTAGCCGCAAATATCCTTATTTGACGCCAAATTTATGACATTTCCGACGCTATTTACCTGGAAAATAAAGATTTTTTAGAATAATGCAAGCGTTTCTTGGGCTAAGTATTTAATTTTACTATTAAAATTTGCTGAGTTAAATTTTCTATCTTATGTAAAAAAT
>JBPOIV010000067.1:0-7583 GCA_052034245.1 Myxococcota bacterium | reverse complement strand
TAACATCTATAGCCGTAAAATCTACTAAAAATACGTCTTTAATAGATTTTTTATACTTCATCCCAAGAGATGAAGTAAAACTGGCTTTTAGCTAGCCTGGCTCAAGAACGAGGTTTTGGGTTTTCATATCATTCAATTGTGCTATATCATAGTGCACGCGCCAAATGCGTTTTTAACCTCTATTTGTAAAAACTTAGCTTCCTATGAACATGACAACTTCTCACTTTATAATTCAAGAACTAGGTAAACATGGGGAAGGGGTGGCATTTTTCAATGGCAAACCCTTATTTATTGATGGCGCCCTTCCTCATGAAGAAGTTCGCGCTCACATCACCAAAGTAAAAAGTTCCTATGCCGAAGCTAAGCTACAATCTATCATTAAGGCTCATGCAGAAAGAGTGGATGCTCCTTGCTCTCGTTGTATCAAATGCGGCGGCTGCCAAATTATGCATCTTTCCTACGCGGGTCAATTGGCCTTAAAAAGACAACTCGTGAAAGAAAATTTAGCGTGTATTGAAGGTTTCGATTCTTCTTTCATTGAAGCTTGTCTCGCATCACCCAAATCTTTTCATTACCGCAATAAAATGCAGCTTCCCGTTGGAAAAAGTGGCAATAAAATTGTGAGCGGTTTTTATCAGCGTGGCTCGCATGCCATAGTGCCCTATGAAAAATGTTTGGTGCATCATGATTCAGTTGAGCATTCTGCTAAAGAAATCCAGGCTTTATTAGAATCTTCTGACATCGTGCCTTATTGTGAACACACGCAAAAGGGAACACTTCGACATTTTATTTTGCGAGCCAACGAGAAGGGTGAACAGTTGCTCGGTTTGGTAACGAATGGCTCCCAGCACTCTGCGATTAAGAATTTCGCCAAAAAAATTCGTGTTTCATTGCCCAACATCGTTGGCATTTTAGAAAATATTAATACTAAAAAACATAACGCCATTCTCGGCGAACAAACACGCTTACTCGAGGGTAAAAGTTATTTATTGGAGAGTATTGGTGATATCCAATTTACTATTTCTCTGGCTTCATTTTTTCAAATCAATTTATCGATGGCGAAAATTCTTTATCAAAAAGCTCTGGAATATGCTGAGCTTGACGAGAATTCGAGAGTGCTGGATGCTTATTGCGGCATTGGCTCCCTCTCGCTCCTTGCGGCTAAAAAATCACTCAAAGTTCTTGGTGTAGAATGCGTTTCACGTGCCGTCGAAGATGCAAAAGCGAATGCGCGATTGAATAAAATTGATAACGCCGACTTTATTGTCGCCAAATTGGAAGAAAGAGTTGAGCTTTTGCAAAATATCGATGTCGCTTTTTTAAATCCTCCTCGACAAGGACTGGACAGAAAAGTCGTGGATGCACTCAATGAATACGGGCCTAAGCGATTAGTCTATATCTCATGCAATCCTCATACACTTGCACGAGATTGTGCTTTGCTTGCACACTACCATATTCAAAAAGTGCAGCCGGTAGATATGTTTCCTCATACCATCCATGTGGAAACAGTAGTGCGTCTAGAAAGACGCACTACTCAATCTTAAATTTCTTCGTCAAACTTTTTAACTTGATGATCTTTGACCAATATAAATCCTAAACCTGTCAAAAAGAGTGTGCAGGCCGCAAGCTTCACTGGCGTATCTGATACATAGGACATGAACATACTAGCAATGCCCCCGATGAGGCTCATGATTAAGAAAAAAGCACCCGTAATGGTACCTTGTTCACCCGTTGGCGAAGTCATAGCTTGGCGGGCCAATGGCGAAGAGAGAATGCCGAGACCAAAGCTGATGGGTAAAAAGGCAAGCACCAATGCTTCGCTGCTTGTGGCCAGATATGCTGTAGCTAAAAAGAGCGCGCCACCAAATAGCGAGATAACTTGACCGATTTTTATGATGCTGCTGTAGTTAAATTTGAGTTCCAAAAGTCTTATAGAATTCGCTCCGGCAACGACAGCCACAAAAATCGGTATCTGCCATAAAGAATACAAGCGCTCACTCATACCACCTTGGCCTATTAAAATATAAGGAGAAGAGGTTATCCAGAGTATAACGGCGCCATAATGCAAAGAATAAGCAGAAGTTTTCCCGACAAAAACCTTATTCAAAAATACTTTTTTATAACCAAGAAATGATTGCCCTAGCGTTAAGCTTTTTGCATCGCTTTTCTTTGAGCGAGGAGAAATAAGTGCCAAGCAAAGTAAAGCCAAAATCGTGGGAATAATAAGCGAGTAAAAAATCACTCGCCAGGAATAACTCTCAAGTATCAAGGCGCCGAAGAGAGGCCCAAGCATGGGCGCAAGCACTGAAACACTGCCGGTTATTGCAAGAATTCGGGTCGCTTGCTGGTCGTTGAAATTCTCGTGAATGGTTGCATAGCCTGCAATCATAATCGAGGCCACGCCCATGCCCTGCACAAAACGCCAGATAAGAAATTCCGTCATGGTCGCAGAAACACCGCAGCCCCACAGCGTAAGCAAAAAAACCAAGCCGCCACCTAAAAGCACCAGCCTTCGCCCATAACGATCACTCAGGGGCCCAAGCAGTATTTGCGCAAGTCCATTGCCTATAAGCCAGGAACCGATGCTAAATTGCACAAGATCGATGGATGCCGAAAAATCGGTGCTCATGGCAAGCATGGCCGGCAAATACATATCGTTTGAGAGATAACCACAGAGTTCATAGAGAACAAAAAATAAAGGAAACCATAATTTCATAAAAAACCTCACGAAAGCTTAAAAAAGCGTTCGAAATCACTTTAAAAGTATAGGAGACTTAAATGCTTAGGACAAAAAAAGACACGAAAGATGAATGCGCTCTTTCGAAGTGCCCAAGCAACAACGCGATGGATGCGTCGTCAACCAGTGATTATTGATGGTTCTTTATTAGAGGTCATGTATATAGGCCTAGGAAAGAAAAATGCTCTTGTCAAGACGGCTAAAAATGTGTGGAATAGCTTGAGTTTCTCGTCCAAGATTGCTCAATGGCATTATCGATACTATCTTGCGCCATTCCTAACTCATGCATTAAAAGCCGGGCCATGCGAAGGCTTGATTCTAAGGTTTCAGGCACCACATATTTTGCTCCCAAATCATGCATGCGGTCTACATCTTTAAGGTCGTTAGCACGAATAATGATGGGCAAAAGTGGCCATTTCATTTGCAGGGCTTTCAAAATATTTCTTGCGGCATGTTGTTCGTCGACGGTGATCACTGCGGCAATGGCGGATTCAGCATGAATGAGATCCCACAGATTGATCTTTTTTGCATCGCCATACACAACCGGAAAGCCCTTAGCCTGTAAGGTGCGAACTTTCTCTGCATCATAATCAATGGCAACATAGGGAACGCGTTGTTCTTCTAAAATAGAGCCCAAAATCTGGCCAATACGTCCAAAGCCCGCAATGATGACAATATCTTTTGCCATGCGCTCAAGGTTGGGCGGCTCAATTTCTTTAGAAAAATAGCGAGCAATCAGAGGGGCAAATTCAAAAAACAATGGTGTTAAAAGCATCGACAATGCAGTGACTAAGAAGAAAAATTGGGCCTCATTAATAGCAATAACTTTTGCCAATAAAGCGACATTAATCACAATGAATGCAAATTCTCCTGGCTGAGCTAAAAAAATTGCTGCTTTTATTGCTTTAGTTTTGGCAACTTTAAAGAGATGGCACGCCAAGAAAATCGTAATAGCCTTGATAATGAATAGACTGGCTACCCACGCAAAGAGAAGACCTGGATTTTTTAGGACTTCCAAAGGATCAATCATCATGCCGATCGACATGAAAAATAGACCTAAAAATAGACTTTTGAGAGGAGCGATAATTAATTCGACTTCGTAGCGAATTTCGGTTTCCGCAATGAGTAATCCCGCCAAAAAAGCGCCCAAGGCAGCAGAAAGACCGGCCAGTATAGTAATACTTGCACAGCCAATGACCACCAAAAGAGTGAAAGCACTTAACCATTCCGGATTTCTTTGTTGGGCCACCGCATTCAATACCGGCCGCAACAGCCATCGGCCCAGCACATAGATAAATGCTACTGTTGCCGCAGCAATACCGAGCGATTTAAGCAATAAAAGCAAAGTTTCATTGCCATCATTCAGACCCATAGACCCGGCAAGAACTAAAATAGGCACCACTGCCAAATCTTGCATCAGCAAAATAGAAAAACATAAAATGCCAATATTTTGATTGATGAGTCTTTTCTCATCTAAGAGCTGCATTACCACTGCCGTAGACGAAAGAGCTAATGATGCACCTATGAGCAACGAGGCCGCCATAGAATGATGAAAGAGCCGCGCTATTATCATTATGGTTAGGCCAGACAAAAATATCTGCACGCTCCCCACACCAAAAACAAATACTCTTAATTCTTTTAAGCGCCTGAGTGATAGCTCCAATCCAATCATGAACATGAGGGCAATGATGCCAAACTCGCCAAAAACATTGACGAAAGAAGTATCGGCAATGCTAAAAAATTTAATCCAAGGAAAATCCCCGCTAAGGCGACTTAGGCCCGAGGGGCCTATGACAATGCCGGACACCAAATAACCCAAAACGGGCGAAAGATGCAAACGTTGCAGCAAAGGCACAACAAGGCCCGCTACTCCAAAAAAGAGAAGAACGTGAGACATCACCGCGGTGATATCGGAAGAATGAGCTACCACAGCTGACATGCATGGCCCTTGGTTGTGGTGAAAGGGAACTTACACTATTATACTCATTTTATGCGAGTTGCGAGTTCATAGTGAGTAACAATTGCGCGCTATCTAAGTTCGAACTAAAATATGGATAACTATTTTAAAGGCTAACAATCATGGATAGAAAAAAAATGCTACCAAAAGTTGTCATTGTCGGTGGTGGCTTTGGTGGCATTAATGCCGCAAAGATTCTTGCTTCGCACTGCGAAATCATCATGATTGATAAAAAGAATCATCATTTGTTCCAGCCTTTACTTTATCAGGTCGCCACTGCAGGCTTAAGTCCTGCCAATATTGCCATTCCCATTCGCACAATTTTGGCAAAATATCCACAGTCGCAAACTTTTTTGGCAGAAGCTCAGCGGATCGACCTTAAAAATTCCGTCGTGAAAACTGATTTTAGAGATTTTAACTATGATTATTTAATACTCGCATGCGGCGCCCAACATAGTTATTTTGGCCACGGTGATTGGGAAGAGTTTGCGCCCGGGCTTAAGAGTCTCGAAGAGGCGCGTGAAATTCGTCGTCGAGTTTTTCTCGCATTTGAGCTCGCTGAAAGAGAAAATAATCCTGAAAAAATCCGCAGTCTATTAACGTTCGTCGTCATTGGAGGCGGCCCTACGGGAGTAGAATTGGCGGGCGCTTTGGGGGAAATTAGTCGGCATGCTCTCAATAAAGAATTCAGTCATATTGATCCTGCCTCGACGAGAATTATTTTGGTTGAGGCAGGAAAACGCATTCTGCCCAGTTTTTCCAAAGAGCTTGCCGAAGGCGCCGTGAAAGACTTAGAAGAATTGGGTGTGCAAGTTTTGATCGAGAGTGCGGTGACTCATATCGATGATGATGGGGTCGATATAAGTCAGAACCGTATCAATGCAAAAACCATCTTATGGGCCGCAGGCGTTGCACCAGCGAGCATAGGGCGAGATCTGGAGGCGGAACATGATAAAGCCGGCCGTGTTATGGTTGAGCCAGATCTGAGTTTAAAAAATTATCCAAACGTATTCGTTATCGGCGATATGGCCCACTGCAAAGATGCCAAAGGAAATCCTTTGCCCGGGGTCGCTTCCGTTGCTATTCAACAGGGTCGTCATGCCGCAAAAAATATAATTTCTTCGATCAAAGGGCAAAAGCGCCTTGATTTTCGCTACCTAGATAAAGGCCAAATGGCCACTATTGGGCGTGGAAAAGCGGTTGCAGAAGTGAGGAAGCTCAAAGTCAATGGCTTTTTCGCCTGGGTTATATGGCTTTTGGTCCATATTTATTATCTCATTGGTTTTCGCAATCGCTTGCTGGTTATGATGCAATGGGCTTTGGCCTTCTTTAGCTTTCATAAAGGTGCCCGCATTATTCAGAATCAGGAATGGAAAAAAACAAAGAATGATGGTTAATCAGCTATGAAAATAGTGCAAAACTTCCTGCTCTTCTAGCTTTTTTAGCGGGCATGTATTCTCTCTCGGGATGCCTTGTAAGCTTAATGGCGAGCAATATGTGCCAGACAAGGGGGCAAAGCAGAACCAAATCCAGGTTGAGACTTTTGTTAGCAACTTAGAAGTACCTTGGTCTTTAGCCTTTGGCCCAGATGGAAAACTCTTTATTGCAGAAAGACCTGGCCGAGTTCGCGTCGCTCTAAATGGCAAGCTCCAGCTTGAGCCAATTTTTCAGCTTAAGGATGTTTTTGCCGAAGGTGAAACAGGGCTCATGGTATGGCTTTGCATCCTGCTTTCAAAGAAAATCAGCTAATTTATTTTTGTTATACGACCAAAACTGATGACATCGAAGTGCGCTTGGTAAAAACTATGCAAACTGGTATGGGATTTTTTTCTTCGGTAGTCTGCGTGGGCAAGCCTTAGTTCGGGTAGTGCTCGATGGACGATGAGTTATAAAGGAAGAACAACTTTTTAAAAATGAATTCGGCCGCATACGCGATGTTGTCGAAGGGCCTGATGGGGCATTATATTTTTCAACGTCCAATCGCGATGGGCGTGGAAGTGCAATGCCTAATGATGACCGGATTATGCGGATTCGATCAATGCTTAAATAAAAAAGTCCTCATCTAATGATAAGGACTTGAATATCTGTCGTTCAGCTATGCGTTATTGCGCAGCTTCAGCTTCGTTACTGGTGAAAAAATAAGAATATAGAACGCCGAGGCCTTTGGCGACTTCTTTTACAACAGACTTCATCAACTCAACTTCTTCAGGCTTATACACCGCGTAGTTGTCGCGAAATTGTGTGAGCACATATTTGGCCATCTCAATAATTTCTTTAAGTCTAGAAGCTTTCTCTTCTGCGCTTTGTTCAGGCTGATTTGGATCGACCCTCACCAATTTTTCAATAACATCAAGAAATGTTTTTGCTGCAGCAAGCATTGCTGTCGTGGAATAGGGGTTAGCAATAAGTATTGTCGCCAAACTTATTATTAGGCCTGGCAAAATAGGAACGCCAAAACTCGCTCCCACTGCAGAGGCTATCAATGCGCTAATTTCACCTATCATCCCAAGAATTGTGGAAATCCATTTAGGATTTATGTTATTGAGGCCGCCATTTATCGCAAGAATGATGTCAGCGATTTTATTACGCCATCCAGGTATTCTTCGTTCTAAATCTTCTCTAAAATCTTGATATCTGCCCTTGTAGATATAATACTTATCGACTTTATCTAGATATTTTTGAAATGCCTTATCTGAAATCTTATCTTTGTAACTTCCAAGTGTATCTCTTATTCCATCCTTTAGATTAATCGCTTTTTCAAGCAATCCCCCAAGAAGGAATGCGCCATTTTCTTCGCTTAATTGGAGACGGTCATTTTCTTCAGTTAATAGATTAAAGGCATCTTTATCAGTTAATAAGTGCGCCATGAGTAGTTCAGTTAAGAAAATT
>JBPOIV010000248.1:0-3076 GCA_052034245.1 Myxococcota bacterium | reverse complement strand
ATGACGACACCCGCTACGTTGCACGCTGCGCTCGCAATGACGACACCCGCTACGTTGCACGCTGCGCTCGCAATGACGACACCCGCTACGTTGCACGCTACGCTCGCAATGACGACACCCGTTGCGTTAGACGATACGCTCCCACTGATTATATCGCTTTCGGTCAGCTAAGTTAGCATTAAAAAAAATGGAGAAATCTATCTTTCATGCTCACCATTGCGCCACCTGCAATGAGGTCTGTAATTCTCAGTTTGCGATAGTCTTTGAGTCTTTCATCATAAATAAGCGCGCCGTCAATTGAGAAATTGCTGATATGCGCATCGCTAAAATTCACATTTTTGAGATGGGCGCCTTTGAGGTTGAGCTTATTTAAAATGCTTCCACTAAAATCCACGTTTTCAAGCGCGGCATGGCTTAGATTGACATTACTAAAATTCGAGCCGGAAAAATTCGTTCCACTGATCCTTGCCTCATTCATGTTTGCACGGCGAATTAGAGATTTCATGAAGAAGCTCTTGGTGATGGTAATTCTTTCCATATGAACTTTATGGATGCGTGAGCCAATAAAGCTCGTTTCACTGAAGTTTGCGGTATCGAGGGTGGCTTTTTCTAAACGATCGCTGAAAAAATAGCTGCCGCTATAATCCCCGCCGCGAATCGTACTTGCTCCTAAATCATTGCTTCTCCAAACGGTTTTGGGCATAGAGCAATCATTGAGCTGGGCATGATAAAAACTATTGCGGTCTAACTTCTTATCCGCCCACCTTAGATTAGTGAGCACCTGATACCGCAGCAATTGTTCAGTAATTTCGTCAGAAGGCGTGGAAGCTGGGACAGAATAAAGAAGCGGCGAACTAAACAAGATTATGGCAATAATTATATTTTTCATAAAAGCTCCAAAAATTTTGGATTAATGGAACTTCTAGTCTTTGATCGAAAGTATTGGCGAATGAGCAAAAAAAAACATTCACAAAAGTGAATGTTTTTGGTGCCCAGGAACGGAATCGAACCGCTGACACGAGGATTTTCAATCCTCTGCTCTACCGACTGAGCTACCTGGGCCAGGTGCGAGCACTATGGCGCTTTTTTAAATTTAATCAAGAGAGTTTTATTAAAAAGGCTCAGCTTTTCACTCCCCGGTTCTGCCAAAGTTGCCATAAATACCTCAGCACAAGGATGAGGATGAGCGGATAAACTATTTTCATCATGGGCGAAATAATGGCCATTATACCGTCAAATTCCAGCAAAGAGGTCAAAAAAACGCTCGCTGCACTGAGGATTAGCGACCAATTTTTGAATCCTTTGGGAAGCAGGTGGTTTTTCAAAAATTCACTAAAGGCCAGCACCAAAGCCACCGCTGTTGTGAAGCACGCGAGTGCTACCGCAATTCCGGCCACTAAACCAAGCTTCGGTCCCAAAGTGTGGCGAGCCAAAATAGAGACCAGATCAATGCCATTTTTATTGATTAAAATATCATTATGAAGGGATGCCGCGGCAATTAAAAAGACATAAAGGGCTGTGAGTAAAATAATCGCTACCAAGGCTCCTTTAAGCGTCGTTATAATCATGGTTTTTTTATTGTTGAAACTCGACTTCATAAGAAAGATAAGAGAGCTTGAAAAAAATAAAGCTGAAAGTAAATCTTGAGTATTATATCCCTCAAATAAACTTTCTTTAAAAAGTACACTATTGCTTTTAAGCGGTGGGTCGATTTCGCCATTAATAAAAGCGTAAGTCACCATGACCGTGATGGAAATGAGCAAAAGTGGCGTGAGGATTTTCCCTAAGTTATCGATCAAATGATTGCGATCATAGATGAGATAAACAGCGACAGCCAAAAATAGGAAAGAAAACATCCATAGAGGCGGCATGACGATGAAAGTTTTCAATGAGGCATGGGCCAAAACCACGCAACGCGGGCCCGCGCCAAAAGGAATGAAGGAGAGCAGCACTAAAAAAATCAGCGTCGTGCTGAGTTTGCCGCGAAAAAGCGTGGCGAATATGCGCTCATAATGTCCTTCAGCGAAAGAAATAGCGAGCACCCCAAGGCAGGGAATCAACACCGCACTGAGGACAAAGCCGCAAGCGCTGATGAGAAAGGAAGAGCCTGCATCGCGGCCGAGCATGAGCGGATAAATCAGATTGCCAGAGCCAAAAAACATGGAAAAAAGCGCAAGGCCAATGACAACGAAGTTAGGTTGTTTCTGTTTCATTGAGGCGCTCCGCGGCTAAAATAATGTCGTTTGCGTAGAAGTAGACGTAAAACCAAGAAAAATAGAATGGGATAAATGATTTGCATGGCCGGCGCGATTACGGCCATGAGGCCATCAAAGCGCAACAATGACATGCCCCAAATCATGGCTAAGCTAATAAGCAGGGCGAACTTAAAGGAAATCTTAAAAATATGGGCGGCGAGAAATTCAGCAAAAACCAAAACCAAGGCAATTTCGGTGGTAAAACAGGCAAGAGTGACAGCAATGGAGGAAATACCTCCAAAATGCCGTCCTAACGCTATATGCGCCAAAGCTGATACCAACTTTTCGCCACTTAATTCTCTTAAATATTCGCCGTGAATGGCGCTTGCCGCCATCAATGCTCCATACAAAAGCGCAAGCAAAAAGACGGCGATCAGGCCGCCGCGCCAGGTTTTTTTTAAGGCTTCTTCCGCATTCATGCATTGAGTGAGCATGCCTACCAAGGAGGCAGAAAAAAACACGGCCGCAATTAAATCTTGGGTATAGTAGCCATCAGTAAGACTATTAAAAAATACTTCTGAAGCAGAAAAAGTAGAGGCGTCCATGGTGCCATCTTTAAGGGAAGTAATGACGATAAAAAAAATAGAAAGCAGCAAAAGGGGCGTAAGTATTTTCCCTAAAAGCTCAATCAAACGGCCGCGATTGATGACGGAAAAATAAACTAAAATTAAAAACACCAAAGAAAAAAGCCAAAGAGGGGGTGTTGCGATCACATAAGAACTTAAAGAGGCATGAGCGAGAATCGCGCAGCGCGGGCCCGATCCTAGGGGAATCCAAAAAATTAAAACGGCGAGAAAAAACCATTTAGAAAAGCGCGTGGC
>JBPOIV010000114.1:0-6367 GCA_052034245.1 Myxococcota bacterium | reverse complement strand
GGGCTTACCTGAGGAACTCTCTGAACTACCTATGCAAATTCTGTCACAAAGCGAAAAAAAAGTTTGCATAGCTACTGACTGGCGGGGCGGACGGGACTCGAACCCGCGGCCTCCGGCGTGACAGGCCGGCGTTATAACCAACTTAACTACCACCCCAAGCAGCATTAAGCATGAAGTGAACTTCTAGCCGATTTTTTGTGTGGGTGCAAGTCTAAATTTTGTTTTGCTTGCTTTTTTATGAAAAAAGATGAGCAGGCTGTTTTTAAGCGCGTTCTGCGCTGTTTATTTCTTCAATGCTTTGCGTCGCTATTTTGCTTTCGAAGAGTTTTTGATCGAGGATGCCTTCTTCTTTGGCTACTAATAAGGAAACAGTAATTTGGCCAGAGACATTGGTGGTGGTGCGGATCATATCGATGATGCGATCGATGGCCACGATGTAAGTGATGCCTTCAAGGGGAAGGCCTGCGGCTTTGAGGCTAAGGCTAAGCATGACGATCGATGTGCCAGGCACGCCTGCGGTTCCGATGGCGCCGAAAATAGCGGTGACACCGATAAGGACGTAATGGCTTATGGTGAGCTCAAGCCCGAAATATTGAGCTATGAAAATGGCCGCAATGGTTGGGTAGATTGCGCCACAGCCATCCATTTTTATGGTGGCAGCCAGAGGCAGCGCAAAGTTTGCATAATCAGGAGCCACGCCGGCTTTTTTTGCCGTGGCGAGACTGAGTGGCATTACCGCCATGCTTGAGCAGGTAGCGAATGCCATTTGTTGGGCGGGAAAAAGATGGCGAAAATAATGTTTTAGGCCTAATCCATGCGCTTTGGCGAGTACTGCATAGACTCCAATTAAGGCTAGGCATGCCGCATACATGGCGATGATAAATTTGATCAGAGGCAATAAAGAAATAAAGCCATAGTGGCCCACCACCCAAGCGATTAAGGCAAAGGTGCCGAGCGGGGTTAACTTTAAAATCCAGCGAGTGATGTGGAAAATCAGTTCGCTTCCTTCATTAAGGAACATTTTTAAGGTGCCTAGTTTGTCACCTGATGCCCCTAAGGCTGCGCCAACAAGGGCTGCAATGAATAGTATTTGAATGATATTAGCCTCGCTGAAGGCTAAAAATGGATTTGTAGGCACCATGCCTAAAAACATTTGCCAGGGCGAAGATGGCGAGCTTTCAACAATTTGTCCCAAGGGTAAATCTTTGAGTCCAAAGCCGGGGCCAATCAGATGGCCGAAAAAAATACCTACAAGCACTGCTAAGAAAGAGGTAAAGAGAAACCAAAAAAAAGTGCGCAAGAAAAGATTTTTTATATTTTTTAAGGCTGATAAACGCGCCACGCTGGAGCTCAAGCTGAAAAAAATCAGGGGCAAAACAATCATGCGCAAGAGATTTAGATAAAGGTCGCCCATAGGCTTAAAAATATTGGCGGAAGGTCCCAAAAAATAACCGGCACCGATGCCGCATAAAAAAGCGAATAAATTCTTTTGCCACATGGGGCGTGAGAATAGATGAGCGAGCATGCCTAATCCTTAAGTTTTTACCGATTATGGCATGAATTATTTTTTCTTAGGCAAAGAATAATTTGCCCTTTATTCATCAAAAAAATGTGGATCGAGGCTATCGGCACTTGCGCCTAGATCAAAAACTGCGACCTCGCGTTTGCCTTTTTCGCCCATGCGAATGGGCATTACCGCCGCACCAATACCAGCAGAAACATAGACTGCGCCATGGGGATGTGCCTTATCAAGATGGCCATAAAAACCATGAATATAACGATGTCCAACGACTTTTTTAAGTAAGAGTTCATGAAGGCCCGCGACCGTCACTTGGCCCGCATGGGTATGGCCGGAAAGAACTAGGGGTACGCCCTTTAGCCAAAGGTGGTCCGCCTCTTCAGCAATGTGGCTCAAACCTAGGGTGGCCACATTCTTTTTCATGCCTTCGGTGGCTTTTTTTACATCAGCATGTTTGGTGTAGGCATCGTCTAAGCCGACGATTTGCAGTTCTTGTGAGCCGATTTTTATGATCGTATTTTCATTGGTTAAGACCTCAGCGCCGGCTTTTTTTAAGGCCTTTTTTACGGCCTCAGCATTGGTCCAATGATCGTGATTTCCTAAAGTCGCGAAACACGGGCGGTCGATTTTTTTAATAATGGCAGTCAAATCTTCAAGATAAAGTTCGCTGTGGCACACGAAATCGCCCGTGAGCACCACCACATCAGGGTTATTTTTTAGTGCAAGGGCGATCGCTTCTCTTTGCACTTTCATAGGTGTCACACGGCCCACGTGCTGATCCGTTAAATGAGCAATACGAATGGGTTTTTCTAAAATATTTTGATAGCTTTCATGGCCCGCAAAATAGCGCAATTTAATGCGGGAAAACCATTGATTTGCATCGTTAAAACGCCTTCTATGTTCTTTTAAGTGCCCAAGCATTCTTTGATGCCAACGCTCAGAAAATTTTGTCATTTTTTTACCACAACGATTAAAAATCAGTGTTTTCTTGCTACCTGGTGATTATCCTATAATTAGGTGCGTGTTCCCAGTTTGTTCTGGGTTCACCTTACTTGCATCTTTCAACTTGGAGATAAATCCATGCAAACATCAGTTAGCTTTCGCCATATGGATGCCAGTGACGCCCTCAAAGATCATGCCGTAGATAAGGCATTGCGGGTGGGAAAATACCTTGATGCTAATGCCGATGCGCATGTCGTTTTAAGTCTCGAGCGCTATTTACACAAAGCTGAAATCAATATTAACGCCCATGGCCTGATCATTTATGGAAAAGAACTTTCCAGCGACATGTATAATTCCATCGATCGCGCGATGGAAAAGATTGAAAAGCAGATCAAACGCTATCGTACCCGACTTTCTAAATCACGCCCTCAGGAGGGTGCGCGGCTTAAGATGCAGTTTAAGCTTCTTGAAGCCAATGGCGAAACGGAGCACGAAAATGGTACCGATTTGCCTCCTAGCGTTATTGAGTCTAAAGAATTTCAAGCGCGCCCCATGATGCTTGATGAAGCCGTCATGCAAATGGATCTTTTGCATAATGATTTGTTGGTTTTCCTCAATGCAAAGACCAATCAAATCAATGTGCTTTATCGTAAGAAGGGCAATAAATATGGTCTCATCGAGACCAGCGCCAATAATGCTCACTAGGAGGAGCTTTTGCAGGAGCTATTGATTATTTCCGGCCGTTCTGGGGCCGGAAAAACTACCGCAGCCCATGCCCTTGAGGATCTGGGCTATTTTGTTGTGGACAATTTGCCGCCGCAACTGCTCGATGATCTTTTGCTGCTCACCAAAAAATCGCAAGAAAAAATTGAGCGCATCGCCATTATTGCCGACGTGCGCGAGACGGAGTTTTTGCGCGAACTTCCGCAGAAATGGCATGAGATCGATGAAAGCAAATATAAAAAATCTTTGCTCTATCTTGATGCTTCCGAGCAAAAATTAATTGATCGCTATCAAGAAACCAAAAGAAGGCATCCTCTCGATGAAGGCGATGGAGTGCGCGCGGCTTTATCTTCGGAAGCTGAACTTTTGGAGCCTATTAAAGCGTTGGCGACGAAGATTATTTACACCGATAAGCTCAATGCTCATGAACTAAGGAATCTGATCAAAGACGAAGTGGGTGATAAAAATGCTCAAGTTCGTTTGAGTTTGGTGAGCTTTGGTTTTAAATACGGCGTGCCTTCGGAATTGGATCTGTGCTTTGATGTGCGTTTTCTTAAAAATCCCTATTATCAGCCGCATCTAAAGGCAAAATCTGGGCTTGATAAAGAAGTTTCGGATTATGTTTTGGAACTTCCTAGTGCCGGCCTCTTTATGGAAAAATTGGTGGAAATGGTTGAGTTTTTGTATCCACTATATCAAGAAGAAGGTAAGGCCAACCTCACTATTGCTATCGGATGCACGGGTGGGCGCCATCGATCAATCACCTTGGTGGAAGAACTTTTTCGCCGCCTTCGTCACAAAATCGACCTTATACGGGTTGAACATCGGGATCTCGCCCGTCACACTTGAGTTCTATTCAAAAGTGTAGGTGTCTTATGCGAATATCAGCCGAAGAGTTATCCTCGATAGCTAAAGTTCTACGCGTCGACGTGCTCAAAATGATAACCAAAGCACAAAATGGCCACCCAGGTGGTTCATTGAGTGCTATCGATATGATTTTGGAGCTTTATCTCAACGAAATGCGTCACGATCCAAAAAATCCGCGCTGGGCAGAGCGAGATCGTTTCGTCCTCTCCAAAGGCCATGGGGTGCCGGCTCTTTATGCCGTGCTTGCTCACTGTGGTTATTTTTCTAAAAATATGTTGAGCACCTTGAGAGAATTGGGATCGGTTTTACAAGGCCATCCTGCGAATCGTTTGCTTGATTGCATTGAAGCATCGACGGGATCTTTAGGGCAAGGCCTCTCCGTCGCACTCGGGATGGCTTTAGCCGCGCGCATCGGCCAAGAAATGCCAAAGTATAATGTTTATACGATTTTAGGCGATGGCGAGGTGCAAGAAGGGCAAATTTGGGAAGCCGCTATGTGCGCATCTCACTATAAAGTTAATAATCTCATCGCATTTGTTGATCGCAATCAAGGACAAATCGATGGTTTAGTGAATAATGTCATGACGATTGAGCCCTTGGCTTCGCGTTTTGAAGATTTTGGATGGCGTGTAGAGACTATTAACGGCCACGATTATTGCGCTATTCACGAAGCGGTTAAACGATCTCATCAAGAAGCCACGCGCCCCAGCATGATCATTGCCAATACTATAAAAGGTAAGGGCGTGAGCTTTTTAGAAAGCGACACGGTTTCTTGGCATGGCAAAGCTTTGTCGGAAAAAGAATTGGAAAATGCCATTAAAGAATTAGGAGCACTCACATGCAAAGCGTAAAAATGGCGACAAGAAAGGCTTTTGGTAATAGTTTGCTCAGCATCGCGAGCGACCCTCGCGTTGTAGTCCTTGATGCTGATTTATCAAAGAGCACCAATAGTTATGCTTTTAGTAAGGAATATCCTGACCGCTTTTTTCAAATGGGAATCGCTGAAGCTAATATGCTTGGTGTGGCTTCAGGGCTCGCTTTGAGCGGTTATGTGCCTTTTGCCTGTTCTTTTGCGTGTTTTATCACAGGTCGCTTTGATCAGATTAAAATGAGCGTGGCTTATTCCGGTGCTGCGGTCCGTATTATCGGAACTCATGCAGGCGTGGGCATTGGCGAAGATGGGTATTCGCAGCAAGGCCTTGAAGATATTGCTTTGATGCGTTCGCTTCCAACCATGGAAGTTTTTCAGCCTGCGGACGATGTGGAAACGGCCTCGATTATGCAGTATTTATTGCACTCAAAAAATCCCGCTTATGTGCGACTAACGCGGCAGGAACTGGAGCGTGTCCATGAAGAAGGCCATCAGTTTGCGCCGGGCCGTTTTATTAAGCTTAAAGCTGGAAAAGACATTGCTGTTTTTGCGAGCGGGGGCACCGTTTATAATGCCTTAGCTGCAGCACGTTCTTTGCAAAATCAAGGAATTGATATTGCCGTTTATAATGCAAGCTCCCTAAAACCAGTGGATGATGAGGCCGTTTTTAGGGCCGGAAAAGAATCGAAACTCATTGTTTCTATTGAAGAACAGTCGATTATTGGGGTATTAGGGGGAGCAATCGCTGAATCATTGTCTAAAAACGCCCAAATGCCGCGTCTCTTAAGGCTTGGTATCAATGATGAATTCGGCGAATCTGGCACGCCTGAAGCTTTATATGAAAAACATGGACTTTCGGAAGCAAAGATCGCTGAACGGCTCAAAGAGGAATGGCGCTTAATGCACTAAGTTATTGATTAATTGTAACTAAGAAACGCCCCAATGGGCGTTTTTTTTATGGCAGAAAATTCACTGTGCAATGTGCGTTGGGGTCTTCATCTTGTTACAACTACCTAGAAGCGGCGAAGGCTCAGTTAATGCTTGGCCGCATTAAATAAATACGGAGAAAATTATGAAAACATTAATTTCGCTAATCGGCGCGGCTACCTTGTTAGTAGGTTTGAATCTTTCTGCAAATACAGATTTAGTAAATGACCAAAATGCTAACTTGGTCCTGAGTGAAGAAAACGCAGACCAACTTTTTAACATTTCGGGCGCAATTCAAGCCTTGTTCAGTAAAGCTAAGTCTCCAGAAGATGCTAAGAGAATCAAGGATGAAGCAACGAAAGAACTCGACAAAGTTACTACCGAAAATAGCTTAGAACTTGATGAGAACGTAGATAACGCCGGGATTTTAGATGCTCTTAAAGGTCTTAAAGACTCTATCGTAAACACAGTAAAAGGTGCGGTTACAGGTGCCATTAAAGGTGCTAAAGAAGAAGCGA
>JBPOIV010000102.1:0-25086 GCA_052034245.1 Myxococcota bacterium | reverse complement strand
GAAACTACCGCTAAGAAAAAATATAAGTTCATACTACCAACGAAAGATTAGGTTCTAGGCTTAATAATGGCAATTTAGCAAAAGAAAAAGACATAGGGAAATCTTTGTTTCCGATTGATTTTATGCGTTTTAGCTCCTTGCTGCTAAACAGATTTAATAATGTTTTTGGCTGCTTAAGCAAACTTAGACTAAGTCATGGGCGATTTTGGATCGAGAATGTCTCTTAAGCCATCGCCCAAAAAATTAAAGCCCAAAACACTGATGGCAATGCAAAGGCCGGGGAAAAAAGCGAGATAGGGCGAAGTAAAAAGGTTGGCGACCCCTTGATCGAGTAAAGCTCCCCAAGAGGGTGTGCCCACTGGCAAGCCTAAGCCCAAAAAGGTTAGGCCCGCTTCGGCCAAAATTATGGCGCTTAGGCCATAACTCGCCTGCACGATAATAGGCCCTAAAATATTGGGCAGAATATGATAGCCAATGATTCTTTGGCTATTTGCCCCTAAAGCTCTTGCGGCCAAAACAAATTCGCGTCCTTTGATTTCATAGACGCGGGCCCGTACGAGGCGGGCATAACTTACCCACCCGGTGGCTGATAAGGCAAAAATCAAGCTAAAAATACTCGGTGGCATGACGGCGGCGAGATAAAGAGCGAGCAAAAGCCCGGGGAAGGCTAAGACCACATCGACTAATCTCATGAGAACCGCATCAAGCGTGCCTCCGAAATAGCCTGCGATGGCACCTGCAGTCGTACCAATAACGATCGAGATACTTGTCACCAGGAAGGAAACAACCAATGACATACGTGTGCCATAAATAAGCCAGCTTAAAACATCGACGCCATTGACCCCGTAGCCTAAACGACCGCCAATTTTAGGCGGCACCAAATGGAGACTGAGATTGGGGCGAATGCCTTCTTCGTCAAGAAAAAAGGGGCCGACAAAGGCAACCAAAATCATCAGGCAAAAAATGCCTAAGCCCGTGAGTAAAAGGAAATGTCTGAGCGCGCGTTTTTGTAGCCGTTGCATCAGGAAGAGCCCCCGATGGAGATTCTAGGGTCTATAAGCCCATAAAGTATATCAGTCAAAATATTGATGAAGGCATAGATAAAGGCGATGAATAATACGCAAGTTTGCACCAAAGGCATGTCGAGTTGTTGAATGGCTTCGAGAAGAAGCAAACCGATGCCTGGCCAATTAAAAATTTTCTCGGTCACGACTGAGCCTGCTAAGACAGCACCGAATTGTAAGCCCACTAAGGTCGTGACAGGAATAAGCGCATTGCGCAGAGCATGTTTAAAAAATACCGTGATCGGCGACAAGCCTTTGGCCAAAGCAGTTCGAACAAAATCCTCAGAAAGAACTTCAAGCATACTTGCCCTCGACATACGCGCGAGCATAGCAGCGAGCGCTGTACCCATGGCTAGGGCAGGTAAGACTAAAGAGCGCCATCCATCATCGGATCCACTGATGGGTAAGAGCGACCATTTAATACCAAAAAGCAAAAGGAGCATGGGCCCTAAGAAAAAGCTGGGCATGGAGATGCCGATGAGTGCAAAGACACTAAAAAGATGATCAGGCCAGCGATGCCGAAAAAAAGAAGCCATGACACCTAAAAATGGCCCTAATAACATCGCAACCGACATGGCGGCAAGCGCCAACGCGGCGGTGTAGGGCAGGCGTTCTAAAACAGTATTGATAGTACTTCGGCGCGTGGTGAAACTTTTGATATCGTTTTTAGCCAGCGAACGCAAAAATGATACATATTGATCGACAAAACCTATAGGCTTTCCCTGCTCGTCGAGCAAGCCTAACTCGCGGGCCAAAAGCTCACGCGATGCAGACTGCGCTTGGTCCCCAAGTATATGATCGACCGGATCGCCCGGGACAAGTCGCAAGCTTCCCGAAACAACAATGGTCGCACCCAAGATAACCGCTAAAAGAGATAATAATCTTCCTCTAAGCGAAGTAATGGATACTTTCACCGTCAGAAAAATTAACGCCAAGGCGCAGATAAATACTAGCCAATTAGTCAAGGGCAGCCTTCTTCGTCAGGGATCCAATAAAAGCCTTCCTTAGGCCTAACAAGGAGCCTGAACTATCAGCAACGAAGCCCTGTAGACGTTCCTTATTGTAAACAACGATGCGATGCTCGTTCCACAAAGGAATATAGGGAAGTTCTTCAAGCATAAGACGCTCAATCTGATGATAAATAAGTTTTCTCTCCTCTGGCGCCATTGTCGTTCTTCCCGCCTCAATCAGTTTATCGACTTCAGCATTTTTAAAGCCATGACGATTACCGCCATTCTCATTATCACGAGGAATACTCGCCGAGTGATGGACATAATAATAGAGATCAGGCTCAGTAACGGGCACCCAATTAGCGCTAAAAATTTCAAAGTTTCCTTGCTTTATATCTTGATACAATGCACCCCATTCTTTGACGCGTACCGTTGAATCAATGCCGACCTTCGAAAGATAATCTTTATAAAGCTGCGCAATGCTTTGGCGCATGCGATTGGGGGTGGTCGCGATGACCACATGAAAGCGCATATTTTTGTTTGAAACTTGTCTTGGAAATCCCGCTTCATCAAGTTCTTTTTCGGCAAGTTTTGGATCAAAAGGAGGAAGCTTCAAACTTGGATCTTTGGCCCAATGCCCATTGGGAATGAGTCCACTCACGCGTTCAGCACTTCCTAAAAAGATTTTTTCAATGATTTTATCGAAGTCTATGGCATGCGCGATGGCCATGCGCACAGCTTTTTCTGCAAGAGCACTTCGTGTTTGATGCAGAGGAGTGCCTGCTTTGTCTTCTGGCCGTGGTCCGCGAACATTCATAGCGAGGTAAGAATAGCCCAGGCCCTTTATTTCCTCGATGGCCAAATGGCTTTGCTTTTTTAGCTCGATGATATTTTGGGGACTAATATCGCTTTCCACCAAATCTGCCTTTTTGCCCATAAGTTCAAGCAAGCGCGTGTTCTCGTCGCGCACCACACGCAATAATACTCCATTTTTTGGAGCGCCTTCATACCATGCTAAAAAAGGTTCAAGCTCCACAACCTCTTTTGCTGTATCCCATTTTTTTACTTTAAATGGTCCTGATCCATTATATTCATGACGGCACTGTTGTGAACGTTTTTCGCATGATTTTTTTGACACGATTCCTAAAGCACAAATATCAGTCAAAAATGCAGCGAAGGGTTGCTGAAGTTCAACTATCACTTCTGTGGCTGATGTAGAACGAATATCTTTTATGTAATTAAACTTATCAGCATGCGGAGAAGCCACATCTGTGCTGCCCAAGCTCGCAAAAGTATAAACAACATCGTCTGCAGTGAGAGGGGAGAGATCGTGAAATTGTAGACCTTTTCTGAGCGTTATTTTAAAAGTCTTTTCATCAAGAGACTCGACGCTGCTCGCCAAAAAAGGCTCAGGAGTCAAATCTTCCCCGAGCACAAAAAGTGGAGCATAGACGAGCTTGCTCGCATTAGAAGCTGCAGCGGAAGTGGCATAGCGTGGGTCGATGGTCTCGATGGGAAAGCCCAATGAAACACTAATAGATTGATTAGTATCGCGAGATGCTGAACACGATTTTATGCATGCATTAGAGGCGATTAAGGAGAGCAACATCGCTATGAGGAGATAAAACTTCTTGAACTGCATTTTCTTTCGAGCCTCTTTCTTAGTATTCTACGTCGCTCTCATTGCCATGTGCCTAAGCTTAACCTATAAGCGCGCCTATTCACACTTTAGCCGCTTCTTTCCATAAGAAAAGCCCGCAGCGGCGATTTCGAGGCGAAGACTAAAGCGCGGTCAGCAAAGAATAATTTCTTTTTGGCAGCTGAAAAATGGCCTTTCCTATTACATTTTCTATATGATCAAAGCGTATGCAGAAAAAAAAATTTAAATTCTTGGTAGTTGTTATGAGCTTAATGCCTGGCCTGCTCATGGCTAAGGAAATTGAAGTTCGAGCACCCAGTGAAAAGCCTCTTCAAATAGAAAAAGCGGCTATAGGGAAGGAGCCAAAAAAAGCTGCTCCCGCGCCTAAAAAGCCTGAGGAAAAAAAGATTGAAAAAGAGCCCAGTTTAGGCTTTGAAAAGGTCCCACCAGCCGAGAAAAAAGCGGAGCCCGTGGAAAATCCAGGTAAAACTTCATCGAAAGCTCTCCCCAATATTTTTTCCCTTCCCGATAGTCTGAAGAAAAACGTTGATTTTTGGCGAAAAATTTATAGTCATTATGACAGTCATCAAGTGGTTTTTTATGACACCGTTAATCCCAATGCCATCTATGACGTTCTCGATTTACCCAAAGTACAAGGCGAAATAAGTTCGCCTAAATATCGCGATCAGGTGCAGCAACGCAGCCAAGAAATTGCCAAAACGCTAGATCTTTTAAGTGGTCCCTCGCGGCCCAAAAGCCTCAGTTCTTTCGAACAACAAATTGATGATGTCATCAAAAAAAATAAGCTAGCCGATGTAGCGGATCTGAGTAAGCGATTTAGAGGCCAAAATGGTCTAAAAAGTCAATTTGCCTTAGGGCTGATAATGTCGGGCCGCTATGCCGATGAGGTAAAAAAACTTCTTAGAGCTCGCAATGTACCCGAAGAGCTGGTTGCCATCGTTTTTGTTGAGTCCTTGTGGAATCTAAGTGCTAGTTCTCACGCAGGCGCTTCGGGCCCTTGGGGTATCGTTCGAGAAACTGCTCTTCGTTCTGGTATTCACGTCAATCGCTTCACTGATGAGCGTTTGGACCCCCTTCTTGCGACTTTGGCTGCGGCGGAATTCTTGGCAAAAGCGAAGGGAGGGCTTGAAGAATGGCCCTTGGCTATTACCGCTTATAACTACGGTTATGCGGGCATGCTGAGAGCTAAGGCAAATCTTGAAACCAAAAATATCGAAGAGATCATCGAGAAACACGTATCGCCAATTTTTGGCTATGCCTCAAAGAATTATTATACTGAGTTCTTAGCTGCGTTAGAGGTATATATAAATCACGAAAAATATTTCCCAGGATTGGTGCTTGAGAAGCCATGGAATTATGAGCTCGTACAGATTTTAAGGCCTATAGCAGTAAATGACCTTTTAGCCAGCGGAGCATTGAGTAAAACTGAGCTTGCTTATTATAATCCTGGGCTTACAAAGTATACAATAAATGGCCAAGAAGTTATCCCCCAAGAATTCTCTTTGAGAGTGCCAAAAGGCAAAGCGAAATTCTTTTATGATCGATTGAAAAAAATCCCTTCCGCGCGCAGAGAAGAAGCTAAATGGAAAATAAGTACTAAATATCATGCAAGAGGCAATGAAAGTATTGATTATATTGCCAGAAAACACGGTATTATTGGTGCATTATTAGGTGATTTATTAAAGCAGCCTTTACATTATAAACCTAAAGGGGCCATCAACATTCGCTCCTTCACCTATGCTTTTTCGCAGCTTAAAAAAATTGTTGAAGATTTTATTCAGCCAGGCCCGCCTTCAAGGGTCGCAAGAACTCCTTAATCGGGCTTTTATTTCTCTAGCCTTTCTCTAAGATGGGGCATGGAAAAAATTAGGCCCACAAAAAGAACAAGTCCTGAGCAAAAGCTTCGTCATGTTCAAGCCTGTCTTCTTTCAGCATCTCAATATGAAAAAAGTACGGGCCTTGAGTCTATCGATTTACCGCATGAAGCGGCTGCCGCTATTGATCTTGATACCGTTAACCTCAGGGTAAGTTTTTTGGGCCATACACTTAGTGCTCCTCTGATGATTGCACCGATGACCGGTGGCACAGAGCTTGCGGCTCTCCTTAATCGACGATGGGCAGAAGCTGCTGAATATTTTGGTTTGGCATTTGGCGTCGGAAGTCAGCGTTTGGCCCTTGAAAATGAGACAGTGAAACAATCTTTTTTGGTGCGCAATTATGCCAAAAACGCTATGATTTTTGCCAATCTTGGTGCGGCGCAGCTTTTGTCTAATCTCGATGCCGACGATGCCCTCAGAGCAGTGGCCATGATTAAGGCCAATGCACTTTTTATTCATTTGAATCCTTTGCAAGAAATGTGTCAGGAGCATGGCGATCGAAGTTTTGCGGGCGTATTAAAAGCCATTGAGAAACTTGTTCCTATTTTTAAAAAAGAATCCATACCGTTATTGGTGCGAGAAGTGGGATTTGGCCTTAGTGAAAATGCAGCAAGAGCGCTGATTGCCACAGGCATTGATGGGCTAGATTGCGCCGGTGCAGGGGGCACTTCTTGGGCCAAAGTCGAAGCCTTGTGTGCAAATAATGAAAAATACCGAAGACTCGGGCACATTTTTGGCGAATGGGGAATTCCTACGGCTTCCTCCATCAAGAATGTTCGGGCTGTAGACCCAAACATAGCATTGGTGGCGAGTGGTGGGATTCGCAGCGGCCTCGATATTGCTCGTGCTCTTCATTTGGGCGCGAATCTCACCGGAATGGCGCAGCCGATGCTCAAAGCCGCGATGGAAGGGCCAGAACAACTCCATGATTTCATTGAGCAAATTCTTCTGGAATTAAGAGTCGCTATGGCCGCTTCAGGCAAGATCTCCCTGCACTAAGCCTTAAAAACGCTAAAATATCCTAATAATAGACGCAGAGTCTTTGCGCTCAGAGTTTTCATTTGGGCTGATGGGTACAACTACTGATGCACGATTTTGTTCGTCTCGAGGAGCTAAGCTCAGGCCCGAAATGGTGGAAATGAAGCTGCTATTTTTATATTTTAATGGAGTTATTATGCGTATAATTAGTGTATTTTTTCTGCTATTTTCCATGAATGCTTTAGCTAAAGAAGCATCTGCCCCCAAAGCAGAATTTGTGGGTCTTGGGGAAATTAAAAGTTCACCGGATTTTATTGAAGTAAACTTTAATGTCCAATCAGAATGCTATGAAAGTCCTCAAGAAGCTCAGCGAGCCACTGATGAAGTGGTGAAAAGAGTCGATGCTTATTTAAATAGTTTAAAGAAAGATGGCGATGAGCATTTTAAAATTTTGGTAAACGGTGGCTATACCTCAAGCTTTTCGCGATGGCATAAAGATCGCGAACTTTGCCGCAATACTTTTCAAAAAAGCACGGACATTAGTTTAAGGCTTGGTGCTGAAGATAATTTTGATAAAATTTTCTCAGATCTGCAAAGTTATACATTGAAAAACTTTGAACATCCTTTTGTTAGCGATTTTATTGATTCGCCTCGTACCTTCGTGCGCATCAATAATCCTCTGCCTCAGTTGACTCAAGAACATCGTTTAAATTTAGAGCACGAAGCACTTAATCTAGCCTTGGTGGACGCCAAAGCACGATTTCGCGCTACCTTAAAAAGCTGCACGAGCCATCCGTGGAAAGTGCTCGAAATCAAGGAAGATGATGGAGGCGAGGGCTATGTTGCTCCACGAAGCTTTCACTATGCTGCTAAAGCCGCCGGTTTTGCCGCTGAGTCAAGCCCTGCGCCTGTACGCTTTGATGATCTCAAGGTAGAAAAGCGTCTTCGAGTGAGCTTCTCCTTTGAAGGAGCTCTTTGCTACGAGCCATAGTTAATAAGATAATGGGCTTTTGGTGGGAAATATAGTCTTCTTTTAAACCCAGATATATTTGTTTTTATTATATATTTTATTTGTTTATTTTTATCATATATTGGTAATAATGAGCAGAATAGGGCATGCTCTAGAATCCCATCCTTCATCCGAAGCAATATTGACACATCAGTCATAGTTCGTTAGTGGTTTTTTCCTATGAATTTTCTAGTGGTTAAAAGGAGGTGATCGCATGACCAGAATATCTATCCGTGAAGGTGAATCCTTTGAACGCGCCTTGAAGCGCTTTAAGAAACGCGTCGAACAAGCGGGTGTTCTTAAAGAAGTGCGCAAACGCGAATACCACGTTAAAAAATCAGTTTCCGAGAAACTTAAAAAACGTGCTGCAGAAGCGAGATCGAGGAAGCGTCAAAAACGCATGGCTCAACGCGGCTTTAACTAAGCTGTCGCTCGTAAGCATACGGCCCACATCATTTGATGTGGGTTTTTTTTGGTGAGATTATGGCCCTATTCTTTTCCGTAGATGCAGTCGGCGATTTTTTGGCAGGTGGTGCTTTGGCCATCGGCAATTTTGATGGCGTGCATCGCGGGCATCAACAATTGCTTCATCACGTGCTGAGCATCAAAGGAGATGGGCGAGGCGGTGTCTTAAGTTTCAGTCCGCATCCAAGTCATTTTCTTCACCCTGAGCGACCTTTTTTTTATCTTTCTAGCCCGAAACAAAAAGCCGAGAACATTTTAAGCACAGGTTGTGATGCCTTTATTCTTCAGCCCTTGAGTGAAGAATTTCTAAGCTTAAGTCCAAAGCAATTCTTCGAAGAAATTCTTCTTAAAAAACTTAAGCTTAAAAATATCGTCGTGGGTGATGATTTTTCCTTTGGTAAAAAGGCTGCAGGTACCATCGATGATCTTCGTAATTTCGCTCGTGGATTAATGGAAATTACGATTGTTCCCACTCTTTTTGTCGATGGTATTCGTTGCTCTTCCAGTGCAATTCGCGAGTTTTTAAAAGACGCGGAACTTGAGAAAGCACGCGCAATGCTAGGTCGTCCTTTTTCCTTGCGAGGACAGGTAAAAGCGGATCAAAAACTTGGAGCTGCGCTTGGTTTTGCCACAGCTAATCTTCGGCCCGAGAATTTTTTTCTAAAAAAAGGCGTGTATGCGAGCATAACGCGTCTTCATCGAGAGGGAAGCTGCGAGGATTTTTTAAGCGCCACCAATGTCGGGGTACGGCCAACGGTGAGTAATGAGCCACGTTTAACTGTGGAAACTCATTGCTTGGATCGGATGCTTGATCTGGATAATGCCGACCTGGAAATATTTTTTATCGACTATGTTCGAGAAGAAAATAAATTTCCTTCTCTTAGGGCATTGCAGGAACAAGTTCAAAAGGACTTTCAAGCTGTTCGTCAAAAATATCGTCTTCATCCGCATCTTTTTGATGTTGCAAACTAATACGGCCAATGGGTTGAACTTTATATTCAGAGCTCAGCTCTTGAAAACTCATCACCGCCACTTCAAAAAACTCAAGCTCAATTAATTTTCTCACAAAACGGCGAATATCCTGCGAAGTGAGAATTACAGGCCTTCGAGCCCCAGGAGGAAGCTTCTTAATTTCATAGCGAATGGCCTTCAAAATATCTTGGCTAATCTCAGGATCGAGTGCGAGATAAGAACTTTGATTTTGTTGCTCTATGCTTGAGCGAATCATATCTTCTATTTCGGGTGACACTAAAAATACCAGCAAGGTGTCAAAGCCCTGCCCGAAGCGATAACAAAGATAGCGTGCCAGACCCGCCCGCACGTGCTCAGTCAAAATTACCGTATTTTGCTCATGCGGCCCTTGTTCGGCCAGGGTTTGCAAAATGGTTTTAAGGTCTTTGATGGCGACCTCTTCACTCAGAAGACGCTTTAAAATATCGGTTAACTGCGTGAGGTTCACTGCTTTTGGAATAACTTCTTTGATTAAGGCTGGGTACTGAAGCTCCAAGCGATCGAGCATGCCTTGGGTTTCGTGCAGGGTTATAAAATCCTTGGCATTTCTACGTAATACCGAGGAGAGATGTAATAAAATACGGCTAGGTGCATCCCAGACCATGAAGCCTTCTTTCTCAAGCATGGTCTTTTGTTCGATCGAAACTAATGATGAAGTAAGCTCGGTGCAGGGATTTATTGCACTCTCTACATGGTCAATTCCCAGTGATTTAATCTCGCTGGGAAGAGCGGCCACCAGGCATTGATGAGGTCTTGCGATGCCTTGGCTGACGGGCACTTCATGGATGAGAAGAACATAGTGAGAAGCAGCAAGATTTTCTTGATGAGCACCTCGGACACGAATACCAGGGAATTCAATACCGAGTTCAACTTCTAGCGATTCTCGCAGTAAGGGAATTAATTCGGTGATGAAATTACTTTTATCATCGACAAAAGGCACTAAATTATCGGCCACTTCAATGCAAATCGCGAGCACGCCATTATTTTTGGCGAAAGCAGGCATTGGTGGCGCTTCTTTTTCATCTTCAAAAATCGCGAGCTGATTAGTGGTGACGATTGGTTTATGTTCTTTTTTGTAGCTAAAATAGGCGAGCGTCAAAACAACCACACTCAAAATACTGAAAGGCAGCCCTGGAAGTCCCGGCAGCATACCAATGAAGGCAATAAAAATGCCGGCAAGAACAAAAGCTTTTGGATAATTTAGCATTTGCGAGGCGAGATTCGCGCCGAGATTTTGGCCATCTCCCGAATCTACTCGCGTAACAATAAGGCCAGCACATACCGACATTAAAAGGCCGGGGATAATGCTTACTAAGCCATCGCCGACGGATAATATAGCGAAAGTCGATAGTGCCTCTTCAAGATCCATCCCGTGGCTAAACTTCCCGATAATTATTCCAGCAATAATGTTGATGGCGAAAATTATGACACCAGCGATTACATCGCCTTTGACGAATTTCATGGCGCCATCCATGGCGCCAAAAAGTTGGCTTTCTCGAGATAAATCTTCGCGCTTTTTACGCGCTTGATCCATGTCGAGGGTACCAGCACGCAAATCCGCATCGATGCTCATTTGTTTTCCGGGCATAGCATCGAGGGTAAAACGCGCCGCAACCTCCGCGACACGCTCAGAACCTTTGGCCACGACGAGCATATTGATGAGCATGAGCACCAAAAATATGACAATGCCAACAACAATATTGCCGCCCACGACACTATTACCAAAAGCAAGCACCATTTCGCCTGCATCGGCATGCAATAAAATTAGTCGTGAAGTTGCAACATTGAGGCCGAGCCGAAATAAGGTGGCAATCAAAAGAATGGTGGGAAAGGAGGACAGTTTTAGGGAATCAGGAATATAGATGGCCAAGAGCAAAACGATGATTGCCGCCGAGATATTTGCGCAGATAAGAACATCAATTAAAAAAGTAGGCATGGGCACGATTAATAGTGCCACCATTAAAATTATCGTAAGCGCGAGTAAAACATCCGGTTGAAATCCGATGCGGGATAAGATGCCAAAAGAACGATGTCGTATGCTTTGTTGCGCCACAAGCCAAGATCCCCATCCGTTGATCGAAGCCTTAACAACGAGTATCTCACCTTTATGCCTGCTCGAAGTTTAGACGTGGTACCTGACGAAGCAATAATTTTCTATTTGTACCTTGTCATGAACATAATTTTCTATGGCAATGCCATTAGTGACAAAGCTATGAAATTCGCCATTTTCACCAAAGATATCAGCCTGTTCTTGATCTAAATAATCGATAATTTCTTGGTCCAAAAAACGACCTAAAATCGTTTTCAAATGAGGCTGACAAGAACAAATAAAAGCATTGACTTTTTCGGCCAAAAGCTCGTGCCACAAGAGCTGCGGGTCAAGATCCCAAATGGGGTGAAAGGCCAAAAGTCCGGCCTCTTCGCACATTCGAAGGCCCCATTCTTTGTTGCTTTGAAAGCAGCGGTCGCCAAAAACCACGCCCTCAATGCCAAATTGTTTTTTCGCCACTTTGAGCATGAGGAGAAAATTATCTTCATAAAGAGCCCAAGAAGTCGGTTGAAATAAAGTGGCTAAGCCATAGTTTTCAGCTTGTAAGCTAAGCAATTGCGGGGGAATAGCATGACTGCGTGATAGAGGAAGCTCATCATTAAGCATCGTGATAGAGACGACGGGTTTTAGGCCAATTGATTTAGCTCTCCTAAGTGTCAAATAAGAATCTTTGCCACCGCTATTAGAAAGTGCCACTTTCACAATATTCCCCCGAAAATAAGAGTTTTTTTAGTCTAAGACTTTGAAAACGCAATTAGGCAGAGTGCAAAGCTAGGTCTTCCCGGCTTGCTCTTTTGTCCATAAGCACCTAGAAAGAAATCGTTAAGGCGGGCTTTTTTAGGGTGGATAATGAATCAAGGTGATGGGTCAAAGAGTAAATTTCGTCGAGTATTATTAAAAATTTCAGGCGAGGCACTTCAGGGTAACCAAGGCTATGGCATTGATCCTAAAATTATCAGTACCTTGTCGAAAGAAATAAAAGATGTGCTGACCTTGGGCGTTGAACTCGCCATTGTTATCGGCGGCGGTAATATTTTTCGTGGCGTTGCGGCAAGTACGCAAGGTATGGACCGTGCGACGGCTGATTATATGGGCATGCTCGCGACGGTACTCAATGCTTTGGCTCTGCAAGATGCTCTCGAGCGCATCGATGTCACGACGAGAGTTATGTCGGCCATTGCCATGCAAGAATTGGCTGAGCCCTATATCAAACGCCGTGCAACCAGACATTTAGAAAAAGGTCGTGTGGTAATTTTTGCGGCCGGAACCGGCAATCCTTTTTTTACTACCGATACCGCTGCAAGCCTTCGTGCCATTGAAATCCAAGCCGATGCTATTTTTAAGGCTACTCGGGTGGATGGTGTTTATGATAGCGACCCAGAAAAAAATCCTTCGGCAAAATTCTTTGAAGAATTGAGTTATATCGAAGTATTAAATCGCGGACTTAAGGTAATGGATTCTACAGCCATTTCATTGTGCATGGATAATGAAATGAGTATTTATGTGTTTAATATGACCAAGCCTGGAAATATCAAGCGTATACTTCTCGGCGAGAAGATAGGCACCTTGGTATGCCATAAAAATTCTTAGTGAGGTAAAGAATGATTAATGATATAGCAACTGACATGAAGCACAATATTGAAAAGACTATTGATGCCTTCAAGAAACAATTAGCTGCCATCAGAACGGGCCGGGCTCACACCAGCTTGTTAGAATCAATAAAAATTGATTACTACGGTACGCCGACACCTTTGGCGCAGGTCGCAAATATTACCACGCCTGATCCCCGGACTCTGACGGTAAAGCCTTGGGAAAAAGGCCTGCAAAAAATTATCGAAAAAGCCATTTTGGAAGCAAATCTCGGCCTTACAGCCGTGACCGAAGGCGATCTCGTTCGTATCCCCGTGCCGCCTCTTACTGAGGAGCGACGTCGGGAATTCTGTAAGCAGGCAAAGGTACGAGCAGAAGAGGCCAAGCTTGCCATCCGCAATTCTCGTCGCGATGCCAACGATATGCTGAAATCATCCGTCAAAGATGGCGATATCTCCGAAGACGACGAAAAACGTGGCCTTAAAATGGTCCAAGATGCCACCGATGCTGCCGTAGCGTCTGTTGATGATCTATGCAGCAAAAAAGAGACAGAAATAATGACGCTTTAATGAGTTTGGTTTTGTGTTCTTAAAAGCACCGTTTAATGGGTGCTTTTTTGCTTAATAGGATGACAAAAATCATTAAGATCATATGTTTATCATAGCGTCAAATTTTGCCTACCCCTATTGTTAAATTTAAATTATACCCTATAGTAATTTTATTATGATGTATTATATATTATTAATCGGTGCTTTTGTGGCTCTTATTGGTGGCTTTCTTAGCCAGACTAGCTTTTCCTCACCAGGGCCTCAAGCGACTTATACTCAAGCGATTTATGATAGTTCGCATTCTGAGTCATCCAAACGGGACTCTGGACCTCAATCTCTTCAACCGGCTCTTCAGCCGAGATTGCGCGAGAGCAGTGGAGAAGAGGACGAAAAAGAAGCGAGCCCAAACAATCAATCTCCTGAGCTTAAGCCTTTAGAAAAAGAATCAATTTCCCAGCTTTCGAAGCAAAAAATACCTGAACAAAAAAGGGTTCTTATCTTTGGGGCAGGTGATAAACTAAACAATATAGAATTATGGGAAGACTATTTTGAACAGCAGAGTAATGAATATCTAAGCTATCAATGGGAAGCGGCAAATAATTATTGTTTAAATGAAGAAGTTTTGGGCCTATCTCATTTTAAAGGCTGTAAAAATCTTGATTTCAACTCCTTGGAAAAACTCCAAGAATTAGAAAAAGATTCCTATGATCTCATTCTTTTCGATTGGTCCACCTTTAAGTTTGCTGATTGGAATTATGATTTTTTCTTTGTCATCAAAGATAAATTGAAATTGGGTGGACAGTTTTATTTGCCTCTAGAGCTTAAAAACGGATGCCTTCCCGAAGTGATTCTGACGCCAATCAATGATTTTAGACCCTCTGCTCCAATGATGGCCTTTGCTACGGATGATGATGCCAAAAAATATATATTAATGGCAGCCAAAAGACATCAGGAAAACACGATTGGGATCCTAACTCCTAAGTTTCTTGCAACTTCAGTAATGCCTTTGTGGAAATTTTCGTTAGGGGACGAGAATGAAATGCATAAACGAAAATTGCTTAGCACTATTAGAGAGCAGTTAAATAACGAATTAAATAATGTTCATTTAGGTTTCTTTAAAGAAATGTTTGGAGAAGCCGTGAAAGGCAAGGATTATTTCGGACCAAAGAGATGTAACATACCCACAGTTAAAGAATTTTTAATCCTGACTAAGACGGATGCAGGGATTAATCTTACGGATGAAGAATATAATCAATTTTTATCAGGGGAACGTTTTGGAGAGAAATACATAGCATTTATAGGAAATATAAAAAAAAGCTATAATGATTTATTTCTAGTAGATAAAATTCCTTACTAAATCTCCAAATAACTATTTTATACCACGCGCCATTTCGGCGCTTTTTTGTGCCCTAACAGTTGTTTCCCGCACTGCCGCTTGGGTCAGCGGAAATTTTTTAATTTTTTTATCCAATTCAATTATATACTAAATAGACCAATTAGTAACTCAGCCTCTTTCTGCAGCATCATAGGTAGTTTTTTCCCTTTACCATGCTTTTTACTTGCCGTTAGTATGGCAAATAATAAGTAAAAATTTGGTGATCTTTAAGTGAAAAAATGATGTCATGAAAATATATACAAAAACGTACTTATGGTTTGGTTTTTAAAAACGCAAGTTAAACCATGGGTTAATATATAAAATAAGGTTAAATCTAAGGAGTATATAGTATGAAAAAAACTTTGAATGGCATCATGGCGATTTTGGCCGTAGGACTTGTTTCGTTTTTAGGTGGTTGCGGTCCTCAAAATCTCAGCGATGCAGACTACCTTGCTCAGTTAAGCGAAGCTGGATTGGCCAAAGATGGCGATGATATGCAAGATCAAGGCGATCAAGAAGGCAATGATGCTCAAGGTCAAGATGATAATGCTCCTGCTTCTTCTGTTAGCTCATCGTCAGTACCAGCTCCTATGCCACAACCAGTAATGGTACGTAAGTTGCCTCCTCGTCATCTTCGTGCTCCTACTGTTGTAGAAAGACAAGCTCCTATCGTTCTTGAAACATCTGAACAAAGAGACGTTGAACAAGATATCCATCATTGGAAAACCATTCTTCGTCCACAAGCAACTATTACCAACCATCGTATTCACAATGTGTTGAATAGAAAACATATCTATCACACCAATATCGTGAATCACCCAACTACTTGCACCAAAGTATTCCACACAAGCCAAGTTCTTGAAACTCAAGAAGTTACTCCTACCGTTGAACAAACAGCCCCAGTTCGCGTAGGCTGCCCAGGTATCGTTGGTGGCTGCCCAGGACGTTTGATCCCAGGTGCTGCTGGCTATCCATATGGCTACGGTTATGGTCTTGGATACGGACGATTCGGACGTCGTTGGTAGTCTAGAAAATATGTGCTTATAAAGCCCCGGTGAGTATCGGGGCTTTTTTAATGGGAGACGACCATGGGTAAATTAAGAGTTATGTTTAGTATGCTTTCATTATCACTCGCAATGAGCTGCAGCGATACGAAGCCTACTTCATCTTCTCCTCCTCCTGACAGTCCCGGCCAAAGGATTCCGCAGATTGGCTTAAATAATCTCGGAAATACCTGTTTTGCGAATGCTTCACTTAATCTGCTTCTCTCGGCAAGCAATGTTCAGCATAGCCTTAACTCCGCTATAAAAACTTCTTCGGGAGAGAGCAAAGAGGCCTTTTTAGCGCGCAAGAAACTTCAAGAATCATTGAAGTCTTTATCACTCGCCCGCCTTCGTGGCGATCCTAAAATTTGCAATGAGCTGAGTGCTTTTTTTGATGCCTTCGAGAGCGCAAGAAAAATTATCAAGGGCTCAAAAAGAGTAGGGAGCATCGATAAAATTCGTCGAGAGCAGGCTGATGCGAGCGAATTTTTAGGGGATGTTTTGGAACTCCTTGATGCGGAAGGCCCAAGCTTATTTGGCATACTTGATTTCGTTGATGGCACACAAAAAGTGCTTCCTGTCGAAAATCAGAAACTAATTTCGCTGCATTTGTCGGAAGATAGTACTTCAATCCAAGAACTTTTAAATGCTTTTTCGGCACCGGAATTTATTGGCGGAGACAATCAAATTGAGAATCTTCAAGGGCTAAAAATGGATTCGCAAAGAAGAAATTTTATAAATAATCCACCCCCAAGCTCGCTCATTTTGTCTCTAAAAAGATTTAGCTACACTACTGCTACGAATGCTTCTGAACGACTCGATACTGAGATCTCATTCGAGAATGAACTAAGTCTTGAAGCGACCGATGAAAAAAATCCCTCAAAGACTTTTACTCATACCTACGTGATTAAGAGCATCATTCTTCATCAAGGAAGCACTCCGAGAGGAGGACATTATTACGCGTATGTCTTTGACACTACTACGAAGCGCTGGACCAAATTCGATGACACCTTTGTAAGCGTTGTCGATGAGAAAGAGGTCAGGCAAAAAGCGGGCTCAGACGGCTATGTTTATCTTTATGAAATGAAGCCCTTGTAACGCCAAAATTCTGAGTAGTGGTAATAACTAATTAATACATCCTTTTTCTTTGGGTGCTATAAACCAATCTTTGGGCAAGTGGGGTCTGAGTTCCGGATAGATGGCCATCATATTCATGAGCTCATCTCGACAAAACTGAAGATTCGATCTTTTGTCCTGAAGAAGGATTTTGACCGCTGCAACATTTCCTCCTTCAAGGGCCTGAACTAAGGCTGGAGCGACTAAAGTGGATTTAGTTGCTTTATGGCTCAGCAAGATTTTAACTATCGCTGCATGTCCTGCATATGCGGCTAAAAGAAGCGGCGCTTTTTTGGGCATATAAAAATCCTCAAAAATAAAATTTGGATTCGCCCCTTGAGCTAAAGCTTGTTCCACTATTTCGAGCTGCCCTTCAGTGACTCCGAAAAAGAACGCAAGGTCAGTAAGAGAAGGGACACCAGCAAAATAATCTGTCACTCTCTTAAATGCCCCTTTGATTTTCCCCTGGGCTTGAGAGTTTGCTTGAACAAGAGCCAAAATCATCTCTACAGATTTAGCTTTTCGCCTCTTAATGGCAGTCCTCATTATGCTATAACTATGCTCATTAAACCTTTTATCTGATAATAGAAATTCAAGAGATGTAAGGCACTCATGATATATCGCTATTTCGACAAGTTCTAACCAGTGATAGTATTCCAATCCCATGTGCAAATAATGATTTAAAGTAATGATGTCGTTGGTCTTCACTGCAGCCTTAATAAGTATTTCCACCAAGAAGGGTGTACCATTCCAGCCCCTCGACGCTATTATGCAATGGTCTGGGCGTTGATTTTCAAGTACTAATTGAGGAAGAAGAGCCTCATTGTGGGCCAGTATATGTAAGAGCTCTTCCTTTTTAAAATGCTTTAAAAAAAACTTGAAAGCACACGTATTTCTAAACTCTAGCGCTAATAAAAGAACCTGGTTTTCGTCATGATCTTCATGAGCCGCTGCAGTTTGCTGTGCCCATTGATTGAGTAAAAATTGGGCCGTTGAGAAATTCCCTCTGCGATTGGCAATATTGATAAAGGTCAGCCGGTCTTGGAGGCTGAGGGATGTGGTATCGAGATACCCCCTTTGTTCTAAAGTCTCTAAATGCTCATTTTGGCATTTTTGAAGCTTCAATAATTCAGCACTAGATTTCCTGATCAAAATTATTTGTCCTGGCCCATCACTATGGGCACCAAACAATTTTAGAGAGAGTGATGTGAGCAGAATACATAGTAATTTATTAAAAGAGGACATCGAATTAATCCATCATCGTCGAGAAGCCAAATATAAGCTTTTACAAGTCCTTTCTCTAAATCGACTTGAGAAAAATAAATAGCCAGGAAAGAATTTTACAAAACATAGAAATATAAATGGGAAAATATTTTACCGTATATAGTAAAAAAATCTCGACGAGCTAAATTATGTTCCATATTGTGTGTTGGTTTTGATGTGTCATATCCGTCTAGATTTATTTCGCAGGTAATCGTGATGCGTTCTATTTATTTTTTTTGCACCTTTCTATTTTTTCTTCCAGGATTTTCCAGCGTCCCCGTAAATTTAACGGAAGCAGCGGCATGCACTTATATTATAGAGGTCAAAAGGCAAGTAGATTTTTATAAGCTTTCATTAGATAAAAGCCTAAAAAGCTGGTTTTGTCGATGCAGGGAAAAAAAATCTAAAATTGTCCATGTTAAAGCCAGGCAGGAATTTACTAAGAATTTAATTACCATAATAGAAGATCCAAAGAGTAAGTGTGTAGAAAAAATAGGGATGATTTTTGATACTTTTAAAGAAGAAAAGAAAAAGCCTTTTCAGGCAATAGTCGGACAAAATTTTTGTATAAAAATGCAGGAAATTGAGGAAAAAATAAAAGGATATCATGCGGAGTCATAAACTAATTAGACGTATTGTTTTAGTGTTTGTTTTTTTTTCATGCGCGTCCATGAGTATGGAAGATAGCGAGGCCGATCGCGCTGCAGCGAGTGTTTATTTAGCGTCTTGGGATAAACTCATGGACAGTCTCATTCTCCAAATCGGGGTGTATGAGACTATTCTCAATAAAGACATGCAATGCCCGCTCAAGAAGATATGGCATATTGGCCTTCAAACGAAACTAAGAAAATGGCATAACAGTCGACACAAACAATTAGCAGACCTTAGGGAAATTATTTCTTTAGAAAATGCTAACTGTCGCAGAAAGCTCGCAATGTTGAGCGCGCATCTCAAACTCATGAAGGCCGAATGGGATGCTGAAGAGACTAACAACCATGATTCTTTCACGAACTTGTTTTGCCGGTCTCAAGATATTTATTTACCCGTCGAAGAGCAAAGTCTGGCCCCTGAACATGGTAGTCTAGAAGACATTAAAATTGGCTCTGAGTCAGATCTTCCCAAAGTGTATTGGGACCGAGGGGCATTATATTTTCATACGGAAGTTGAAAAGATTGTAGTCGCACTTGAAGAGATAGTGAACAACAATCCCAATTCTTTCCAAAAATTGCTTTGTTCCCACTGCAAGAAAAAACAACCACGATTTATTTACGTGTATGCCAAAGGTGATAGCCAATTTTATTTGTGCAAAATATGCGACAAAGCAAAGAAAAATACATTTCGCGTCAATAAAAAAACTGGCACAAAGAAAATTGCCCCCGATTTTAAAGCCCGCTGTTCGGGATGCCATTTAGAAGGTGTAAACACCTACTGTGAAAATTGCCAAAGAATGGAGTATTGCACTGCTTGCAGCACCAAAAAGGATGTAGTCGGGGACTTCACGTATAAATGTACAAAGTGCTCCTCAAAAAAACCACGCAAATTAGTGCAGTGTAAATTGCCTGCCGACGACGATTAGTACGGATTTCCCTAATGAAAAAAGCGGAATAAAAAACGCGCCTTAAATTGTTTTAAGTGCCAAGAGATTTAAATGGTCAACTAACGCGAGTCTTGCTCGCGTTTTTTCTTGTGGTTTTATCTATGCTCCGCTTTTTATTTTGCTATCTTATCTTCATTTTTTCGCTATTTTGCCACCACCATGTCATCGCCGAAATTCTATCGGCTGGGCCTAATCATAATTTGGTCATTATTGAGGGGAGAGTGTGGGCATGGGGCACGCAATGGAATTTGTTAGGCACAGATAAAGAGCCTACTGATAGTCCTGTCTTAAAACCTTCGCTGGTCGAAGGGCTGGAAAATATCGTCAATGTCATTGCGGGAAGTAGTTTTAACTTTGCTATCGACCTAGATGGTCAAGTTTTTGTTTGGGGTTACCATAGTGCTAAGTCGAGGGGGCAGCCGGGGTTTTTTCTAGCGCCAACGGCGCTAAAAAATTTGCGATCTATTGTCGATGTTGTTATCGATGAGATGAATTATTATGCCGTGGACAATCAGGGCCAAGTTTTTCTTTTCTATACTCTGATTAGCTCAGATCCCTTAATCACTGCGTATAATCCTATTCTTTGGCAAAAATTTTACCCCACCCTTAGCATGGCCTCTTCAATGCACCATGCTTTGGCTGTCGATTTTGAGGGTGGATTATTGTATTGGTCATCTTCTATGGCAATTTCCGAAGCTCAAAGAATGGATGTCATCTCGCCTCTAAAAACCATCGTCGCAAAAAATAATTACTTTCTAATGCTTGATCAAAATAGCCAAGTGTTTTGGTATGCGGCTTCAAATCCGCGCCGACCAGAACTGGTTCTGAATTTGTTGCCCATAGAGAAAATTGCAGTAGGTTTTCACTCCAGTTATGCCCTAGATAGCGAAGGCAATGTCTGGTCGTGGGGCCAGAATCAATATGGCGAGCTTGGCCTAGGGCATATGCGCAAAGTATTAGATCCCAGCAAAATAGAATCAGAGCCAGGTTTTGTAGCTATTGCTGCTGGCAATTTTCATTGTCTAGCCATCGATAGAGAGGGCGAGATATGGGGATGGGGCCTAAACAGTCTTGGCCGGCTTGGCGATCTTCAAAAGGGCGAGATTGTGTCTGCTCCAGAAAAGCTCCCCGGCTTTCCCCGACTTTCATTGCCAAGAACTCAAGTGAAAAACGCAAGAAGTAGTGAGGCGCCGCAGCTGAAAGCTGCGCTGTAAGACGCGGTCAATCATCATAATAATTTTTATCGTCATTGTGAGGCCCGCTAGGGCCGTGGCAATTCAGTCCAGTAGGAATTATTCTGGTTTGACAAAGGCACCATAAAGCTGGCTAAGGAACCCGGCCTTCGCCGGGATCATCCAAAAGTAAAAGAGAGGGCCAATAGGAAATCCTATGAAGCCTCGATGACAAAATCATTATCCTTAAAACTAACCTTAATGCTTTGCCCAGGGGCAAACTTCTTCTCGAGCAGAGCCTTAGCTATTTTGTCAATGACATCGCGCTGGATCGTACGTTCTAAGGGACGAGCACCATAAGCTTTATCGTAGCCACGACGAGCTAGCTCCTCTTTGGCATGCTCATCGATAGTCAATGAAAGCTCTTGTCTTTTCAATCTCTTCACGAGTTTTTCAATCATAATATCGATGATGCCTTTAAGATCTTCTTGAGTTAATCCCGCGAACAAGATCAAATCATCAATACGATTTAAAAACTCTGGCCTAAAATGAGACTTCACGAGCGCAAGCACCTGTTTTTGCGCGGCCTCATCAATACCGTCTTGCAAAAACTCACTACCGATATTTGAAGTCATAAGAATGATAGTGTGGCGAAAATCAACCGTGCGGCCTTGGCCATCGGTCAAGCGACCATCGTCAAGCACTTGCAATAAAATATTGAATACTTCAGGATGAGCTTTTTCCATTTCATCTAACAATAAAATCGAATAAGGACGTCGACGTACGGGCTCCGTAAGTTGTCCACCTTCTTCATAGCCAACATAGCCCGGGGGCGCGCCAATCAATCGCGATACACTGTGACGCTCCATATATTCCGACATATCGATGCGAATCATGGCTTTTTGATCGTCGAATAAAAACTCTGCCAAGGCTTTGGCCAGCTCCGTTTTACCAACGCCGGTGGGCCCCAAGAATAAGAATGATCCAATGGGCTTTCTTTCATCGCTTAATCCTGCGCGATTTCGACGAATGGCCTGACAAACCGCTGCAATGGCATTATCTTGGGAGATGATTCTTTTCTTGAGCTCGGCTTCCATATTAAGCAGGCGCTCAGATTCAGCCATCAACATTTTTTGTACAGGAATGCCCGTCCAACGGCTCACCACTTGGGCAATCTCATCCTCGGAAACTACTTCTTTGAGAAAACTGCTCCCTCTTTGAATTTCGCTCAGCTCTTTATTTTTCGCATCAATTTCTTTTTGCAGATTGAAAAGGTCGCCGTATTGCAAGCGTGCTGCTTTTTCAAAATCTCCTGAACGTTGTGCGAGTTCAATTTCATGCCGCAAACGCTCACTATTTTCTTTAGCTTTGCGAATAGATTCCAAAATGCCTTTTTCACTTTGATATTTAGCGCCTATTACACGTGCTTTTTCTTTGGTTTCTTCTAAACTTCTCTCGGTTTCTTTCAAACGAGCCTGGCTCTTATCATCTTTTTCCTTGCTCAAAGCCTGACGAGCAACTTCAAGACGCGTAATCTGGCGGTTAAGCTCATCGAGCTCAACAGGCAAAGATTCAATTTGCATCTTTAACGCGCTTGCCGCTTCATCCATCAAATCGATGGCTTTATCGGGCAATTGTCGATGCGTGATATAGCGATTACTGAGTGTGACTGCGGCGACAATGGCTGCATCGCTGATGCGAATACCGTGATGCACTTCATAACGATCTTTAAGGCCACGCAAAATAGCAATGGCATCTTCTTCACTAGGTTGATCAATTTGTACCGGCTGAAAACGCCTTTCTAAAGCGGCATCTTTCTCGACGTATTTGCGATATTCATCGAGGGTGGTCGCACCGATGCAACGAAGCTCACCACGAGCAAGCGCTGGCTTTAGCATATTGCTTGCATCCATCGCGCCATCTGCAGCACCTGCGCCTACAAGTGTATGAAGCTCGTCGATAAATAAAATGATGCGACCGCTTTCTTCCTGTATGGCCTTCAACACGGAGCGTAAACGATCTTCAAATTCTCCTCGGTATTTAGAGCCCGCAAGCATTGATGCGAGATCCAGCGCCAGCAATTTTTTATCACGCATGCTGTCGGGCACATCGCCCTTCGCAATACGAAGTGCAATCCCTTCGGCGATAGCTGTTTTACCTACGCCAGGCTCACCAATTAAAACAGGATTATTTTTGGTGCGTCGGCTTAAAACTTGAATAGTTCGTCGAATTTCTTCATCTCGCCCGATAACGGGGTCGAGTTTTCCGTCGTGAGCATCCTTGGTTATATCACGTGTGTATTTTTCTAGAGCACCAAGTTTTGATTCTGGGTTTTGATCCTGCACGGCAACTCCCTTCCTAATTTTTTTAATGGTTTCGATAATGCTTGGAATGCTAAGACGCGCTTTTTTGAGCGCATTTTTAATGACGGCCGTTTCGCATAATCCTAAGAAAAAAATATCGGTAGCAATATACTCATCTTTGAAGGTGGTTTTATACTGCTCAGCCTTGGTTATGGCTTCATTGATAGAGGGCGAAAGATAAATGTTAGCATTACCACTCACGCGAGGGCTTGTGCTAATGGCCTCATTAATATCATCGCGAAAAGCCTGACCTGCCGGGCCTAAGGCATTGATAATGGGCCCCACTAAGCCATCTTTTTGTTCGATCAAAACTTTTGTTAGTACCAGTGGATTTAGTTCAGCAAGTTTTTCTTGCTGGCAAAATTGATTGGCCTCATTAAATGCAGCCACTAACATTTCTGTAAAATTATTTGCGTTCATCGTTTGCCCCTAAATTATTTTTTACGCTGTTAAAGTAGGCAGTAAGCTTTATGAGACAAGTCTTTGGAATTATTAGTGAGTTATTTCCAGTCGACATTTTGCTTAATTATTTATAAATGGCCTAAAAAACTAGGAAAAATACGAGGTTAGTATGGTCAGTTTTGATCTCTCGAGCGAACAAAAACAGCTTAAGGCCCTAGCACATGATTTCGTAATGAAAGAAATCCGCCCCATTGCCGCGCATCATGACGAAACTGGTGAGTGGCCGGAAAAGGTTCTTAAAAAAGCTTTTGATATTGGTCTTATCAATTGTCATATTCCGGAAAAATTTGGCGGCCACGGCTTGTCTACTTTCGATGCGTGCTTAATCGATGAGGAACTTGGTTTTGGCTGCACGGGTATTACCACGGCACTGACAGCGAATTCCTTGGCTCAAGTGCCCGTTATAATCGCGGGTAGCGATGAGCAAAAGAAGGAATGGCTTTCGCCTTTTTCCACTGAGCACAGTATTTGCTCTTACGCCGTAACCGAGCCTCAGGCCGGATCAGATGTCGCCAATATTGGTACCACGGCGGTTAAGAAGGGTGATTCCTACATCCTCAATGGGCAAAAAGTTTGGATCACAGGGGCAGGGCATGCCAAATGGTTCTTTGTCTTGGCGACTACCGATAAAGAAAAGCGTCACAAGGGAAAAACAGCTTTCATTGTTCCTGCCAATGCGCGGGGTGTGGTCGTTGGTAAAAAAGAAAATAACATGGGGCAGCGCGCTTCAGATACACGCAGTATTACTTTTGAAGATGTAGAAGTGCCCATCAAAAACCGCCTGGGCAGCGAAGGCGATGGCTTTCTTATTGCTATGGGCGCATTTGATTACACCCGTCCCTTAGTTGCCGCTGGGGCGGTGGGGCTTGCGCGCGCAGCTATGGAATATGCCATAGGTTATGCAAAAGAACGTCATGCTTTTGGCGTACCGATTTGGCAACATGAAGGTATCGGCTTTATGTTGGCGGATATGGCCACCGAAGTTGAAGCCGCGCGTTATTTAGTCTGGCGCAGCGCCACTGAAATCGATGCCGGCCGACGAAACACTTTGTATGCGGCCCACGCAAAGCGTTTTGCTGCCGATATGGCCATGAAAACCTGTGTCAATGCTGTACAAGTATATGGGGGAAATGGTTTCAATAAAGAATATCCTGTGGAAAAATTAATGAGAGATGCCAAGATATTTCAAATATATGAAGGAACAAGCGAGATTCAAAGGATAATTATTACGCGTGAGTTGGTTGGAAAATAGTGTAATTTAAAAGTCTCTGCTTCTTAAGCTGGATTGCCACGCTTCGCTCGCAATGACGATGTGCGAGGCGTGACGGTCGCTTTTTGTGCTGCTTGCTGTAGGCTCTAGGTGAAGGAATGAGCGAGATTCAAAGGAGAATTATTACGCGTGAGTTGGTTGGAAAATAGTGTAATTTAAAAGTCTCTGCTTCTTAAGCTGGATTGCCACGCTTCGCTCGAAATGACGATGTGCGAGGCGTGAC
>JBPOIV010000241.1:0-4371 GCA_052034245.1 Myxococcota bacterium | reverse complement strand
AGATTTATTAAATGATGCATCGCCAATAGATAAATGTTGTATTTTAAAAATGCTTGCTGAAATGAATTTTTCTAAAATGGATTACGCTCGAGCTGCTAGAAATTATTTTGAATTGTACGAATTTTCTAAGAATGAAAACGTGGAAAAATTCTGGATTGTTGAGGGATTATTGGGTTATCTTGAAGTAAGTCTAGAAATTTTAAATAAAGAAATAGCATGGGGGAATTATTTTGAAGAAGTCGAAAAATTATTAGAAGGAAAAATGCAGTATCTTAAATTTTATACTTTAAGGGCTCGTTATTTTGCTAGAAGCAACAGCATTAATTTAGCTGATGAAGACTTTAAATATGGGGAAAAATTTTTACAAAAAAGTTTTGACCCCGAAGTTCTTGATTACCATATTGCTCAGTCAATTTTTTTGATCTCAAATAAATTTAATTATGAAATATTGGGTGAATCGTTAGGTATGATTGACACTTTTATAAGCAAAATAACAGTGCAATATAATAACATTACAACTATTCTGCAGCTTATTGGATTGCTTGAATTGCGTCACGAATATAACGCTGCTTTGGGTTATATTAATAATATTTTAAAGATATCTAAATGTGTAAATTTTTCTCGAGATAAATTAAATCAAATAATTAATCGTAAATCGCGTTTAGAATATTTCATCTTACAGCGTGAGAAAAATAAAATTAATAGATCATTATCGGACATCGATACACGGGGATATATTCCCGATTGGGGTATTACGAATGTAGAGGGTTTAAGAGTTGTATATCCTTATGCCTATATATATGATGGCATTGCTCAGTAGAAGTATTACAAAGTATAAGAGTTGATCTAATCACGATGCTAATTATATAAATAATGGGCTGCCGTGGTGCTTGTTTGGATAGAGCACTTGGCATTCCAGATTAGGCAGGCGTTGTTGCTGATTTTTTATTTTTAATATTTTCGCCAGCAATACCCATGAAAATTAGCGTCACCCATGGGTTAGCTGTCGCCCCGCGGCTTGTCCGCGGGGTCCATCGTAGTGTCTTGGTGGATACCGCGGTCAAGCCGCGGTACTACACAAAGGTGATGGGAGCTGATTATTTTGAATGCGATAAAAAAATCTGCAACAAAGCTGAGGGTATAGGAAGGACAGAAGCCTTTTTTTGAAACTGCCCTAAAACCAAGACCAAAGTTGTTTTAAGGGCACATTAGCTAAGAAATCATGATTTTTGGCAAATTACCACAAGAACCGCGTGAAGTATAAATGGCCTAAGCTCTACATTATTGCACATCGTCCATGAATAGATCGGCCTACCCTCATAGCACACTGTATATTCTCCGGCTTAAATACCTTGGTCTTTAAGTTGTCACCACTTTTTTCTGTGTGTGACAGCAATTAACCTCTTAGTTCTGCGTTCGGGCCAAGAAACCCGTGATATCTTATTTGATTTTTTCGTGGTGCAGGAATTAGTGCTACTCATCTTTCAAGCAAATCAAAATGCGAAAGCAAAATACTCGACGTTCCGTCTCGCCACGGCGTTTTTAATTGCAGAATCAAATTCTTGCCATCGGGTGCCAATTGTAGTCGATGAGAAGATAATGGAGAACAACCCATGTAGCGTAAAATACGTTCAAGTCCTCGGTGATCATGGGCCTAATCGCCGGTGATGCTTGAACAGCAAAAAGCGGTGAATACCGAACTAAGTCAATTTTTAGACCATTTAGCATTCGAACGCCGTTTATCGGAGCATACCGTCGCGGCGTATCGCGCAGATCTGGAGCATTTTTTTGCTTGGATCCGACAAAAATTCCGACTGACCAATGGCTTTCGCTTCTTACGCATTATCATTTGCGCGAACATCTTTCTTTCTATTTTCATCGCTACAAAAATATCAGCATCGCCCGTCGTTTAAGTGCACTGCGCAGTTTTTTAAAATATCACGTGCGCATAGGTACCATCAAATCTTCACCGGCGGATCTCATAGAAAATCCTAAAGTCACGAAGCCTTTACCCAAGCCATTGAGCGTCGATGAAGCATTTTCTTTGTATGATAGCCACCAGGCGAAGGATTGTTCCCATTTATCATACCAGTGCAGACTTACTTAAGCGCTGGATAATGAGCTGCCGAATAGAGCTCATAAAAAATCCCCTCGAAGAAAAAGCTCTTTTTGTTGGCGAGCGCGGTGAAGGCATTAATGTGCGTGTCGTGCGAACGATGCTGGGAAGACTAGGTCAACGGCTGGACATCGCAAAAAATCCCTCGCCTCATCGCCTGCGTCACTCCTACGCCACCCCATCTTCTCGAAAGTGGCGCAGATCTGCGTGCGATTCAGGAGCTTTTAGGACATGCAAGTATCTCGACTACTGAGCGTTATACTGACGTGGATCTTGCATCTTTGACCCGACAGTACGATCAGGCCCATCCCCATGCGAAGAAAAAAATAGAACTGAACTTTAAATAATAACTGCGGAAATTATAGTTGTTCATAATTACAAGGTATATGTTTTATTTTTAAAAAAATAAGTATACACAATCATTTACTGCTTATGGGCAGCATTAAATAGCCTTTTGGGAGATTTATGAATAAATTCATTTTCATTATAGTTGTCTTCTTTTCTACTCTGCAGTGTTTGGCTGTTCATTTTCCTGAAAAAGGTTCTCGTGAAGAGCTCTTTGAACAATTCGAGGCTTTCTATAAAAGTGCTTTAGAAGAGCTAGATTATTTTTCTGAACAATTTTTTGAACGTCGTTTTGAACTTTTAGAGCGCTTTTTAAAGAAAGAAGACCTTCAGAAACCTGAACTAGTAGAACTTGTAGCACGATGCAAAGAGAAATTTGAGAACGAATACAATCGTCAAACTGAAAAAATTACTTCGTGGAAAAAGAAATTTGCCTACGTGAAGGGCTTTATGCCGGGCAAACGAATGAGTAATACTCATATTGTAAAACTCCTTGACTTTGTCCTCAATTATTCACCTTCGTTCGCAGAAATATGGGGAAGTTATAATAAACCTCATTTTGAAGACTTACTCGCTGTATATATGAGGCCAGGGCGTTCCGATTTTATTGAAAAAGTGTTGCCGGGCCACATTCTTTTTCTCTATAGGAGAATGAGCCCGCATGGAGAATTAGCGCCTTTAGTGGATAAAAGTTATTTTCTACAGCGCTTAGGCCAGGTCTATCCAGAACTACTTACTAAACTTAAGGAATGGAAACCAAGTGCCGAGCTATCGTTGCTTACTTGCTCTGGCGAATTAAATCCCCCTACAACTCCACCTGCGTCAAAATCCACAATTGAAAAACCTGTAAAAAAAGAGGAATTAGAAGCCAAAAATACCTTAGGAGAGCGTTACAAAACCTATAAGAATTCCTGCCAGGAATTTTGGCATGAGTTTGTGTCCCTCTGCGGTAAGGATTGGGAGAAGGCACGAGCCAAATTTATTATGCTTCTTGCCGCTAACCCAAACTCCTTATCTTCGCTAGAAGCGATGAGCCCAAAATTTAGCGCTCTTTTGGACGTAAATTTACTGCATGAGGTTTATCGTGGCTTCTTTCTCCACAATAATCCTGATGGCTTTTTTGAAGCGTGGGAAGAATACCATGATGCGACGGATCTTCGAGTTCAAATTCAAGCGATTGCTAAGGCCAATAGAATTTTATCAGGCAAATCTGCCCTTGAGATAAGAACTATCGTTGATAACTTTGCCCGTATGTTTAAGGCAGCGGATGAAGAGAAATTAATCTCCCAGCTCGATGCCATATCGTTCTTTAAAATTCGCTCATCAGGAGGCAAAACGCTCAAAGAAGCAATTATCATGGCACTGCAGGCAGAGAAAATTTTAAGCTTAGTCAATGAGAAATTAAAACAAGAATTTAACAACGAGAAGAGAAATACTTTTAAACAAATAGATTCTGAATTAACCGCAGATAATCTGCTCCCTCGCTTGCAAAGTATCCTTTCCCATCTTGGCTTGGATGGTCATCCTTATTTTAATCCTGAGCAAGCAGATTCACCCAATTTCAAAATAGCAATGAAAGCTTGGCGGAAAGCATCATCAGCGGCTTTCTTAAGAAATATTTCCCATCTTTCTGAGAAGGAGAGAACCTCTGCCCTAGCGAGATTGCGGGCAATTCGAAAAACCTATACACAGCTTCTTTCCAATGCCCGGGATTATAGACTTTTCCATGATTTTTTAAAGAAAGAGCTTAGGGATACCCCTAAGGAAATTGATGTAACACTCAGGGAAATAAAGATAAAAAATAAAGAATTTTTTCATAAAATGCTAGCGGACGAATTTTCTAAAATAGGTTATTTATATCCTTTAAACAGAGATAAAATCGAGGGCATTTTGCCTAATTTATTTGCAAA
>JBPOIV010000267.1:0-5241 GCA_052034245.1 Myxococcota bacterium | reverse complement strand
ACATCAGACACAAAGTCGTTTTAATGGCATATTAGCTAAGAAATCATGATTTTTGAGCCAATATACCATTTAACGGCTTTGGCCCTGTTTTTACTCGCAAAGCGGCAGTTATTAAGAATGTTAATTTACATATATTTATGAGCCGCTGCATTTAAGCGATATTAATAATCGATCTCCTGCTTTAACTTATTCATTTACCATTGGTAACAGCCTTAATCTTATGGGTCCGCCATATCGAATAAAACCCTAGTTCAACCGTTTAAAGGCGCAACAAGTGCCACAATCATGATCTCAGGCGAATTGCCACCAAGGCCGGGCAACAAAGATTTTGTCCTCGAGGAATCCTTAAAAGCCGATTTTGCCTTTATAAAAGCCCACACCGCCGACACTTTTGGCAATCTCATTTTCAATAAGACTGCCCGCAATTTTAACCCGATAATGGCCACGGCCGCCGCGTTTACGATTGCCGAAGTTGAGCAGGTCGTCTCTCTGGGCTCACTAGATCCGGATCACATTCATTTATCGGGCGCCTATGTCCAACATGTATTTAAGGGCGAGCATTATCAAAAATCCTTTCCCTTACGAGGGCGAGGAAGATCCAGATCTTATCAATGCTGGCAAACAAACTATCACCACCATTGCAGGCGCTGCATTTTTTTCATCAAGCGACTCCTTCGCCATGATTCGTGGAGGGCACGTAGATCTAAGTGTTTTGGGAGCCATGCAAGTGTCCGCACAAGGCGATATTGCGAACTGGATGATTCCAGGAAAAATGGTCAAAGGCATGGGCGGCGCGATGGATTTAGTAGCGGGCGCCAAAAAAGTCATTGTCGCGATGGAACATGTGAATAAAGATGGCGAGCACAAAATTCTCAAGCACTGCACCCTGCCCTTAACAGGCAAGGCTTGCACCAATATGATTATTACTGATTTGGCAGTCTTTATTCTAGAGCCTACTCTTATTTTGATCGAGCATGCCGCAGGCGTGAGTGTCGATGAAATTCGAGCGAAAACAGGTGCCGCATTTGAGGTCCATGAGAAGCTTAAAAAAATTGAAGTTTAAGCTTCCCCGGCTACCACCTACTCTAAGTTTTCGAGCTATGGGCTAAAATAAATTTTAGCCTCATTCACAAGATCTTCCGCAATGGCTTGCGCATAAGGCCGAGGATAAATAGCAAATAATGCGCTTGCTTCAGGCACCCAAAAGCGTGCTTGAAAACTCGGAACGAGGCGAGCTTCGCCTTCCACCTTGTCAAATTTACTCACCAAAGAAGCGCTCATGTTTACAAGATATTCATCAATCACGAAAGAAAATCTTCCCCACAAAGCTTGACCATCTGGAAGAAAGGTGGGTACTCCATTTTTTATTTTCTTAGAGCTTATTATTTGGTTTTTTGCGAATGCCGTTCGTGAATGATTAAGAGATATAATATTAAAATCTGGTATTACTTCATTACCAATCTCTGTATTCCACAAAACAAGCTGACGAATAAAGCTTGAAATTCCTCTTCCTGTATTCTTTAAATCAAGTATAAAAATTTTTCTCTGCGCTGCTTCAAGCGGGTCGTAACCTCTTTCTTGCATTAATTCACGCCAATATTTTTGACGCTCAGGATGAAGAAAATTCATTTGTGCGGACTGAGCATTTGCACGTTCAATATCAATAAAATCAACCACGCCGGAAAATGGAATATGTATAAGCTGATATTTTTCTTCATTGAGATATTCAAGCACTTTAGCAATATATGCTGGAGACTGGCCCAGAATAATAAGCATATCTCCTCTCGACATAAGCTCATTGAGAGAAGCTGCGACATTGAATATCTCTTCTTTCTCTAGACGGGAAAAATAATTCTCAGCAGCACTATTCTCTGCCCCCTCTTTTGGCGACAAAATTCTCTGGATTGCCTTATCAATGAGCTCTTGATTAGATTGAAACAACAAACTCCAATCAAGGTTGGAAATTTTATATTTTCCTTCTAAATTCTTCGGAATAATATCCCTGCCTCTAGAGGAGAAAACATAGTATTTTTTACAGCAACAGGCTCATTATTTATCAAAGGAGCTAAAAATTGGTATTTGATTAATTTCTGAAGCCATACTTTATTTTTATCGGCATAATTTTCATTATATCTATATTTTAATACTTCCGAAAAAGAAGACAAATGACCATCTTTATAATCACCAATTACAGTCATTATTTAAACTTAAATAAACAACCAAAATATGACGCATATCTTTATCGCACTAATCGCGTAATCCTAACAATTAAAAAACAATAATAAGGTTTATCTTATGCAAATAAACATTTGCGTCTAGCACCAACAAGCACTTCTTTTAAGATATTAAAACACAGATAATTCAAACTATTACACACATTAAAACATTAACACTCCTCTTCTTGCTGAAGAAATATATGCTGACTCGGAAAGGCAAACTTCACTCCAGCTCTTCCATTTTAGCCAGATAGCTAAAAAGAGTTCCTCACGAACAGCCGCAAAAACGCGCCATTCAGTGGTTTTAGCAAAAGAGTATACTTCTACTTCATAACCTAAATTAGTAATAGCAATCAGACGAATGCGATAAATATCGGTGTAAAAATTATTATTATTTAAAAGTAAACGTTCAAACTCGGAGAGAAGATTTTGCAGCCGTTCCAAGGGTGTCGACAAATCAAAACGCAGCACAGTAGGGTATAAGTAAGATAAAGGCCTTTTTTTAAAAATACCTTCCTACCCATGCCTAACATTTGGGGCCAAACCGACAATTGATGGCTGGTTAGTTACCATAACCATACTTATAGGTTCACCATATCGAATAAAACCATAGTTCAACCGTTTAAAGGCGCAACAAGTGCCAAAATCATGATCTTAGGCGATACCACCCAAGGCCGGGTTCGAAATCGAAAGCGCGTGCACCACAAGGGGCCCACCCATATGCGGTGGTCATCGCTAAATTTGAACCGGCTTCATCGATATAAACGCGTTTTTCTTCAGGTATTTTGGCTAAACGAGCTAAGTAGTCTCGCCGCTTTTCTTGATAGACCTCATTCTCTCGCTCAGAAGCTCTGAAAGTCTTTTTTTGTGCGTAAATACTAACCGACGAATCGCCCGCGATACGCTAAGGGAGCTCATTTTTTGCCCGTTCTGGGCTTCCCAAATTTCGGAAAGTTGTTCCAAAGTGCGGTCGAAATTATTCACTACCATCTCTTTAAAAGAGGCTTCTTGTTCGCGGTTTAAAAGCCTTGGCCTTGTACTCGATGTCTTGTATGCCAATCAGCTATCATGCTGGTAGGACGATACCCACCGATGCAACGTTGCCGCGCCTATGCCAAATATGGCGGCAGCATCTTTGTATTGAAGTTCATGATTCAAAAAATAGTTCACAGCGCTCTCGCGCAAGTCAGTTGAGTATGCCATGCACACATAACCTATGGCGCACCAAGATTATTCCGCTCTTTTTGCTGAGCGCTGTAAACATCATAGTTTTCAGTCTAATACGATTAAAAACAGACAAGTTTTATCAGTATTCTTTTTGGGGTGTGAAATTTATAGAAAAAAATATATTTTAAACGACTATGTGAAAAGAGGCCTGAAAATGTTGCCAAATCCTTTATTCTTAAGGGCTTTCATTATCTCTATTTTTTCATTATCGTTAAATGGTGAGTCATACCCCAAACAAGGTCCAATAAAATCTAATAGGTCTGTAATTGTCACTTCATAAAGAAGATCGGCAACAGTGTATGCCATTCCTTCATAATCCCAAATAATATTGCGCTCGGGTTCACGGCCTTCTATAGAGACAAATTCATTTTTGACTCTCCCATGGGCTGATGAGGTCTATAAAAGATAAAACTTTTTTATGCAGAACTTGGTAACTATTCTCAGACCCAGGATTTCTTGATCGCGATTTTAATATACCCACAGCAGCGTATACCATGTACGGATCATTATAACTGCCATCAAAAATCGATAAGATATCGGGGAAGTCTTCTTCACTATTAAGATTATAAATTTTAATAAATGATTCTCCACAAATTTCAGGATAACTATTCATATGGCGTGGGTATAGCATCAATTCACCATCACCCAATCTTAGGTTTCTCTTAAAAGAGAAGCAAATATATTCGAGACCCAGTGATGTTTTTGTCTGCTCATAAATTTGATTTTTGCTAATAAGTCCATGCTCATCTAGAAAATAGTCAATAGTATTACTAGTTCCCCCTTCTTTTGGTTTTTGCACGCTGCATGGTACCCGCACAAAATTCGGTTGCCGTAATCGATTGCTTTCCACAGCCGACCGGATCAGCTCCGCAGAAGCAACATGCTCAGTAATTTGAATTCTTCTTAGAATAGGGTCTGACTTTATATACAGTTCGAGGTTTTCTCTCGACAACGTTCCCAGATATTCTTCATAGTTAGACATGTCCTCCTCAGTGGTTACTGCCAGCATAGTATGGGAAACACAAAACACAAAGATTAGTATAGTTAATAAATAATTTTTCACATCAAAAATCCATAAAAATATCGTAATTCATAAAAATATCGTAATTTAAGAATAAGTATAAACGGTTTTTTAAAAAAATTTCTATCCATCAATCCCTAAGACATAATGGTTGTCAACAGGAGTATTAACCAATCCAATTAAATGCTCCTCTTAGTCATATTATTCTTCTTCCATTTGAGAACGAAGCATAGGAATATTGTCGCCGAATAGCCTATTAACAATTGCATTATGCAGATTTAATCGAGATAGAATAACACGCCTCAGAGTCATTCGCGCATCAGGATTATTTTCAGAACTTTCTATGTCAGCAGGAGAGACAGTTTCTAGCACTTCTGCCCCTGCTCCCCACAAAGGATCCTCTACCCAATATGTTTCCCGTGGCGGTTGACCAAGATCATCAAAATTATTCGGTAGTCTCTCATTTTCTAACTCTTCAGATAACTCTTCAGAATTCATTATTAGGACTTTAGGAGAAATAAAGCATTCAGAAGATAGAGACCATAATAAATTAATAGAAAAAAATACAGGTAATTTAAACATATTTTTAGGCCTTTAATATTATATTAAATGAACGATACCATTTTTATATATAAAGTAAACCGCTTAACTGAGTATAGGCAGGATAAAGGCCTTTTTTTGAAAATACTTATCTACCCAAGCCTAAAATTTGAAGCCAAAACATCAATCGGTTGATGAAATCGTTACCATAACCCTGCTTATGGGTCCGCCATATCG
>JBPOIV010000110.1:0-13332 GCA_052034245.1 Myxococcota bacterium | reverse complement strand
GGGCATTATGAATAGTAAGTTTTAGCGCAAAAACAAGCGATAAACGCGCCTTGGTTTTATCAATATCATCGGAGATAATTTTTTCGCTATGACGATATTTTGTGAAATAACTATGAAAAGATTTTATCAAATCTTGGCTAAAATAAATCAAACGATGAGGCTCAAGATGTTCAGCAGCATCTAAAACCACCTCCGGAAGCTCAGCAATTTTCAATAAAAGCTCTCGCTCTTCAGGCAATGAAAGGCTACGCATGTTGTTCTCATCAAAAGCTAAAGGATCAACGCTAATTCCTTTTTCCTTGGCTTTTTCTAAGATCGTCGCCATGCGCGCGTGGCCATATTGCACATAAAACACAGGGTTTTCATGGCTCTGTGTCATTACCGACGCCAAATCCAAATCAAACTGCGAATTTAAAGAGCGCATTAAAAAGATAAAACGCGCGACATCAGCCCCAACTTCGTCGATCAACTCATCGATGCCAACGATTTCTCCGGCCCGTTTTGAAAATTTCACTTCCTGACCGTCTTTTAAAAGACGCATCATCTGCACAACAGCGAAGCGCATTTTTTTAATGTCGTGACCAAGAGCTTCCATACACGCTTTGATCCTAGTGATGTGACCTGCATGATCCGCCCCAAAAACATCGACAATCAAGTCAAAGCCCCGTAAGAATTTTTGATGGTGATAACTAATATCCGCCGTCAAATACACAAAACGACCATCTTTACGCCTAATGATTCGATCTTCCTCGTCGCCAAACATGGAAGTTTTTACGAACCAACCACCTTGTTGTTGATGGGCATATTGAGCAGCTTTACTATCGGCTCGACGAACTTTATCGGCAGTTCCAATCGCTTCATTGGCTTCATAGAGCATGCCACGGTCTTCATAAACCTTGAAGACCTCTTCGAGAGCACCACTTTCATGAAGAACACGTTCGTGAAACCAGGAATCAAAGTTTATGTCGAGGCTAGTCAAAGAACGCTGAATGAGCGCCAAATTATAATCGACGCCAAATTTTATAAGAGGCTTAAGCCACACTGACTCAGGCTGATTAAGCCATTTGTCGCCATCAATGCGCTTTAAAGCTTCAGCGATATCGATAACATAGGAGCCGGGATATTCGCCAGGGCCAATTTCTACGTCTTCGCCAAAGAGCGCGCGATACCGTTTGTGAATGGTGCGTGCCAACACCTCAACTTGATTGCCAGCATCATTGACATAAAATTCTTTGCTTACTTCATAACCCGCCGCATCAAGCATGCGCGCCAAGGCATCGCCCGCAAATGCGCCACGAGCATGGCCGAGATGAAGACCACCCGTAGGATTCGCCGACACAAATTCCACCAAAGCTTTAGGGGCCGGCGAACGCTTCGTTTTACCGTAAGCTTCTTTTTCTCGCACAATTGCAGGAAGCACGGTGCTTAAAAACTGATTATTGAGCGTGAGATTAATGAAACCGGGGCCGGCAATTTCGGTTTTATCAAAAATACTGGAGGAAAGCTGAGAAAGAAGCAGCTGGGCAATATCACGCGGCGGTTTTTGCGCACTTTTGGCTAAAAGCATCGCAATATTGGTAGAAAAATCGCCATGAAGGGGGTTTTTGGGGCGCTCAACGCTCATGCGTGAAAGATACGCCAAGGCATCAGCTTCAAGTTTTCCCTCATTCATTAACGCTTTTAAAGCGCCACCAATTTCATGCGCAATAGCTTCTTTAATCATTTTATGCTCACTTACTACTATCTTAGGCGCCAGACCATACAAGATGGCTGAGCTTGGCACAAGCGAGCACAAAAGATTTAAAAAGGAATCCTTGGGAAAGGGGCTTTAGTCTATACCTTTGAAATATAGTATTTCAACTCAACTAAAAAAAAGACAGTACCCTATTGCCATATTTGAACAATAAAATAGGATAAAATATATAAATATTTATCTTATTATTATATATTATTTATTTTCTTGAAGGTATCTACGTGAATTTAGTGAATTATTTCTCTATTGTTTTAGCTATTTTAGGCAGTTTTAGTGCTTTGGCTATGGATCCGCAGGGCCCTGCTCTTCGCCCTAATCCTCGCAACCAATTTCAGCGAACTAAAAGAATCGGGGATCTGCGAACTGTTTTGACTGGGTCGCAAGAGGGAGCACAGGAAGTAGATAACTCACTCGCAGTTGCTACATCAGCGCTCGATACTTCACCTGATGAGCAAAAAGTACTCAGCCCTCGACGCCGTGCTCCTGAGCCGCGCGCTGCTTTGGCGGGATCGCATAATCAGATCCATCGTCAGCCAGAAGAACTACAAAGTATTTTACTCAACAGCTCAGAAGCGGATATTCCTCGCTTACAACCCTTCGGTGGCAACGAGCCACTAGGGCAAAGACGAAAAAGTAAAAGTTTGGATGCTCTTCCAAAAGCTGTTGATAGTACGGGGCTTGTCACTCCTCGATGTGGCCCAAATGGCCCAGAAGGACTTCGCACAAGGAGTAATGAACATATAACTCCAGCCAAGAAATCCCGCTTAGCTTTCTTAAAAAAAGATGCTCCCCAAAAACCCGAGTGGGCGAAAGTAAAGAACAAATATAGACATTATGTTGAGAGTTATTTTGGCTATTCTTCTCCTCTCAATACCAAGAGCGAGCAAGATAAAGCGACGTACATTAAAGAGCGATTAGAAGCGTTAAAAATGCTTCAGCCTGCAGCACGACGTTTAAACTTGCGCGAAAGCGAAAATAATGCAGATTTGTGGAATTATTTTAAAACCATAACCAAAGAGTCGATTTATCCGCAACTCGCTGCAACCCGTAAGGATGCTTTAAACTTCTTTAGCAGTCCAAATATTAAGGATTCTACTGCTGGTTATTTAAGCTTTCTTCAAAATTATATTGTGCCCATTATCGAGAATACTCCCCTCGAAGTTAAGCAATTTTTCTATGATTTGGCACATGTCATTGGCCATGAAGAAACCGAGCCAAGTTTTAATCCATTCGATTATGCGATGAGCAACTATATGCTCTATATCGTTACTCCCCTAATCAAACGCGATCGATACGATATGATTCATTTTTCTAATAAGGAATTAAAAGATTACGAAAGTAGAGAAATGGATCGTCCTTTCGAGGATCTCCTGGAAAATGTGAAATCGCAGATAAGTATGCATACCATGGACAAAGTAAATGCTACCTATCTAAACGAGGGTGAGAAAAAGAAATATGACTCCCAATTAGGAGTTCTTTTGCAAAGAAGCTTCAATGAACTCATGTCGAAAGATGATATAGACATCCCCAATAAGCATTCATTTCTAATTCCTTTCTGTCAGTTATTCCTGAAAAAAGATGACCCTGCTTCTCATAAAGAATTCAATCAATTTAAGAGAGCTTTAACAGAATTGTTCTTTACTCCTGTTCAATCTGGAAACCATTAATAGTTTCCTTGTTTTTGTGTTCTAGGCCTGGGTTCTCCCAGGCTTTTTTATTGCATCATAGGCTCAAAGGCCCTCAATAAATCCTCGATCTTCCATCACGAGCGACAACAGTGCTGAGCCTATCCAAACCAAACCATCTCGCTATTGTTTTAAAACTATCAAAATGATGCACGTCGGTGTGTTCCGGCAAGTTATCGAATTCAATCTGCTTTTGGCCGTAAGATGCCACGATGAAAGGTACGATATTATCCTTTCCCGAAACATCACCATGCTCACCTGGCCCGAGCGCCGCATGGGCATCGTCTTGTTCGGAGGCATCGTGACCACCATGATCGGAGGTGAGGATGACTAACCAATTTTCATTATGCTTAGCTGCTCTTAAGGCTATGGCAGAAAGGATTTTCCCCGCGCGAGCATCGGCCTCTTCTATTGCCCTTAAATATGCTTCACCTAAATCAAAACCTTTTGCATGCCCCGTACCATCTACTTCGTCGAGAACGGCCATAATGAGGTGTGCGTCGCTTTCTATCCAAGTCAAGCTTTGATCGACAATTCTATCGTCGCGATGCTTAGTCGTACTATTGAAGGCTTTGCGGTAATCGAGATTACAGGAACTCTTTGCATGCGGATGAACGGCGGGCCCTATGAGCTTTGCACCGCATTCATAATCGACAACGCCGGGCGTCAGCAACGCACCATTGAAGTTAGTTAAAAATGAACTTAGGCCGGCGGCAGCTGTTTTTAAGCCCTGATCTTTTAGAATTTTAAAGATGCTTGGATATTCCTTGGTCGTCGTAGCAAAAACTTTTAAGTCGTGATGATCGTTTGTTTTTACGCCATGGCGATCAGCATCGAGGCCAAGGATAACCGATGCCCAGCCTGGCCCCGTTTCCCAAGAAAAAGAGGAATCAAAATCATAAGCACGGTGAGCCTTGGCACAGCTTGCAGCAGCGAGACTCGGACAATATGCCTTAGTGCCCTGTGCTCCTAAAGAAGCGATGTGGGGGGCTTTGCCTAGGCTAATAACCAAATCAAGCGCATCTGCCCGCAGGCCATCGATACCTAGGATTAAGGCTCTATCAAGGCGCGCGCTATGGGCGGCAAAAGATAAGTTCAACATGCTAGCTAAAAATAAAAAAAGCACTGAAAAGTGAGTATACATAGCAGCCTTTTTTGTATAAAAAAAGCTAAGTATAAAACTTAGCTCCAAGCTTTACCGGATAAAAATAGCTCAATTAATAGTATGAAACAAAAATATCTTCACACTAATCGCTTTCTTCATCATCAGAATCACTTTCAGACAATTGCTCTTCATTAGCTCTCTGGGCAATTTGATTGCTATAGGCAAGCTCTCGCACCATCTGACTAAAAGCTGTCTCTCCAGTAGAGAGCACTGTGTTCCTCAATAATGCTTCCAACTCAGGCCTTAATAAAAGACCGCGAACGACAATGGGTTGCTCGTTAACAACTTTCGGCGCGTTATTCGACCCTGTAGACAGGGACGCGATGGCTAAAAAAAATACAGCTAAAAAAATACTTATTCTCATAACTACTCCATAAAAAATTTAAGAATCATTCAAATCACAGAATCAGAGGGCCATTTTAATCGCTGCGCTACTATAAGAACAAAAGGAGAAATTATGGCGCATGCTACATTGCTTCCCCTCATTATTTTTTTGCTCGGCCTATGTCCTTCAACAAATCTGCTCGCTAGTGCTATCACCAGCTGTGAAAGCACAAAGAATGGCGACTATTTTCTTCTACGTCTAGAAGAAGATAGTCATCGACACGGCATACTTATTATCGATACGCCTAATTCTTCTCGCATAGAGCGGGGACCAATGCTAAAAATAGGAACGCGGATTGAATTCAACAACCCCAATTACTCACTAAAAATTGATGATAATAGAGGCTATTTATACTACACCGGCGATCCCACTGAAATTCTTAGTTGGCCCTTAAAGTGCTCTACAAATCTAATTAGAAACTAATGCCACCATCAGAATCGACAGTAAAAACTATATTTTTATTATTACGAATAGATTTCCTATCAATATAATCAATAACTATAAAACCAGCGTGATCATTAATCATAAACAGATTCCAATCACATTCACTCGTATTGAGTTTTGCTTTGTCCATAGTTTCAGGAAAAAAGCTTAAGCGCTTGCTTAAGGGAATAGCTTTGTTCGCCATCAGCATATTTTGCTTGATGTCTTTTGCTTGCTTCTGAAGAGCTTCGAAGTCCATGACTTGCTCAAGCTCTTGCTGCCAACAAGGATGCCAGGCAATGAATTCTCGTGCATGAGCAGCAATAATGTCACTCCCATTTCGAGTTTCTAAACGACGGCTTTTACGATGATCCCACGGTGATAATACATATACAATTTGTTGATCAGATTTAGGCATAATCTGATATAAAAGATAATTGCCGGTATTTTTATCTTGCTGAATTTCAAATCTGTAATGATGACTGATATTGAGATACTTAACTTTTTTATCGCCATACAATTGCTCATGATATGAAATATGAACATTCTTCCCAAGATAATAGTTTTTATCACCTAAATCCGAAGAAATAAGCGAGCCCCATGCCGCATTTTGTGCAAGTGCAGGATAGGAAAGCCAATTATGCATCCCTAAGACAAGTTTTTTATGAGCAATTCTTGTTAAATGACCATTTTCTACAACGAAGCCTTGACCAAACCATGTTGATTCTTTGAGGGTGTCTCTTACTAGATCGCAGTCGGCATAATTCGAGAAGGGACTTAGATAAATCGTTGGATGTACTTCATGAACTTTGTCACTATTTTTCTTCTGCTTAACTTTGGGGCTGGGACTAAGCGACTTAGGATGTTTTACCTCAAGATTTTGTTGTGCTTCTTCACGCTTTCTCATGAACTCGCGTTCTGCTCGATCATGGCGGATAATACGCTCTTTTTCTTCTTTACTTGGCCCAAGCCCCAAATCTTTCCAATTTACATATTCTTCTATTATTGGCCGCCTTTTAGTTTTTCTCGAAGGCGCCGGGGCTGCTTCCACCACGGGTTGATTAATTTCTTCGTGAGCATCTTGTGCTAGATCATCGTCCTCATAAAATTCATTACCATAAGGACCCTCGACGATAATTTTACTAAAATCTTCTTCTTCATCAGAAGTAAACTCTTGAGGCTCATTCATTGGCCCATGTGGCGGCATTTCAATTATCGACGCGATTTTCACCAAGCGAAGTGCGCCCTTGCTGGTATCTGCTTTAAACGCCACTTCGTCATCGTTTTCATTTAACCGAGGCTCAAGGGAGAGTGTCGTGTCAAAGCAAAGAGGTGAAAGTCCTTTAGCTTTGCGCTTAGTTTTTGTTTTAGAAGGAATATGAATGAGGGCATCAAAGCTCGTTCTCTTTTTAATAAATTTCCAGGTCTTATCTTTGGCATCGAAAGCCAAAGGCTCAAACTCTCTAAATTCATTAGTTACCGAATATTTCATCTCTACAGGCAAAAGATGCTTTTTAAATTGGCCGTCATTCCTCCTCATAGAAAAATGAATGCCCCTATAACTACCGTAAGCTTGTGGGATCCTCTCATCCCCCACGAACTCTCCATCTAAAGCTGTAGCAGGGATGCTTGCTTCGCCCGCCTCGACGCCATTAAGAAGCACCTGATAAAGACCAGAGATTTCTGAAGAAGACGGATAAAACTTTTTAGCTGAAATCTCTTCTTCTGTCTTAGCTTTTTGGGTGGCAAAAGTTTTTCCTGTGGACGAAGAATTATTTTCTGTGCCCTTTTCTAAAGCCTCTATTTTGTCCGTGAGTTGCCAAGAAAAATCAAAGGAAATAGCTTTTCCCGCATCTTGTACACGCATCTTGCCCGCTAAAATGGCACTTTTGGGCGAGAATATTTTTAAGTTCAGTTTGCCCTCAAAAGAGCTAATACCGTTTTTTATTTCCATTTTCCCGGTCTTAGGATTTTTCTTATGCGTCACATTGCGATCTAAAATATAGCCGGCCGATTTTATGGTTTTATTAGGAGTTTTAGGACTTTCAACTAAAAGCAACTCGCTAATCGCGCCTTCGTGATTCATGATCGGTTTCACAAAAAATTCTAATGCCTGATCTTTTTTGCCATGGAAAAAAGCAACTTTTACCCTTAGTATTTCTTTATTTTCCTCCATGAAGGTGATCTTAACTGGTACTAAGGCCATTATTTTTGCGCCCAGATTGAGCGCTCTGCCTGGAATAGAAGAAAAAAATTCTTTGCCGATGAGGGCAGCTTTGCCATGCTTCTCATCATTTTTTTTCTGTTGGATACTTTCGACAACAAAGTTATAGAAAACGCGCGCTCTTTCCTTATGAAAGGAAAGTTCATCTAAAATATCAAGGATACTTTTGCCTTCATTATTCTTAATTCTTGGATCTGCGCCATATTTTTCAATCAAATCGCGTGCAATATCAAAGTTGGCATAATCAATTGCATACATCAGCGCAGTAGCACCATCGGTATTCTGCGCATCGACATTCTCTTTTCGCACCAGAAAATCAATAAATTCTTGGTTAGTGCCATTAGTACATGCATGCATTAATAAAGTAGTATTTTGGTTATCTCTTAACTTGGTATCGGCACCTTTTTCTTCCAAATACTTAATCAGTTCACGATTTCCATCGATATGGGCCAACATATAAAGGGTCCTTCCCTTATCATCCTGATCATTAATATCGACCTTTTTCTCTAAAAGAAGAGGCAAAGCTTCGCGCCAGGTTCGCTTATCAAGCATATGCAGCGCACTTTGTCCTCGTCTATTCTTGAGATGAGGATTGATTGAAGGCCACGAGAGAATTTGTTGAAAAATTTCCCGATTAAAAACCGAAGGACTTGTGTCCACCATTAGGGGCGAGTTAAGACTACGATTTTGATAATTAGGATTTGCTCCCGCTTTTAGGAGAAAATCGATGCTCTCTTTCGTCTCGTTCTGAATAGCAATTAATAAAGCGGTATCACCAACATTTTCATTTTCAAAATCGATTAAAGCGCCCTTTTCAAGCAATAATTGTGCAAGATCGAGGTTATTTTCTTGAATCGCTTGCATGAAATAAGAATTACCAAATTTATTACAATCATTAGGCGTACTAAATTTCGGATGGCGAATGAGTGTTTCTCGAATGGCCGAAGAAATTTTATCAAGAAAGGTCCACTGAAGAGGCGCCACCTTAGCCTGATTTTTTTTCACATAAAAGCTCTGATTTACATCGAGATCTTTATTTTCAAGCAATAAGGGTATGAGAGCTTTGCGTCGATGAACAAGTGCAGCTCCAAGGATGGAACGGTCAATCTGCGGATGAACATAGTTAATATCTGCCCCATAGCGCAAAAACAGAGCGAGCATTTCTTGCTCTGTCCTATTATTTTTTTCCTCGGCATAAGGCAAAGGTTCCCTATTCACTAATGCCCAAAGAGCAGTGGTGCCTTTGATGCTTTTATTCATAGCGGCCCCTCGCTCAAGCAGATACTCGGCGACTTTAACGTGCTCATGAGAATCAGCATTGAGCGCAGCGCTGATCAAGGGTGTAGTGCCTGTAGGATCTGGCTCATTTACCATAGCGCCCTTCTCAAAGAGAAGCTTCACCATTTCTAGCCGACCATAAGACACGGCCTGGCATAGAAGGCTATTATCCATACTGAAACTAATTTCAAGATTTCGCTTTTGGGCGAGTATTTCTAAATAACGTTTAAAACCGATAAAATCATCGTTCACGACGAAGCGTTCGAGGGAATTTTTAGAGCATTTCCCCATCGGACAGGGTTCAAAAAAAAGTTGATCCCTTTGTTCCATTCCGTGAGATAAAAATGAAAAAGACAAAACAAATAAAAAAATTAATTGAAAAATTTGCATAACTATAATTCCATAAATATTATCAAATATACTAACTACCTGACACAGTAAGTCAATACATAGATAAATACTAATTCTCGACAACAAAACGGAATATATAGATACAAAAATAAAACAATTAAGATTTATTTTCTATTGCTTTGACTAAAATTCCCAAAAATCCCCATCGGGCTATTTCTGAAGAACTATTCCAGGCCTGATAAATAGCGAAACCTTCTTCCATAGTTTTGATGCCAGGAAGAGCTCGCGCAAGGCTTTCCACTTCAAGGTATTCTTTCAAAGAGGCGTAATGATTAATGCCCACCACGGACATCTGAAAAGAATTCGCACCCAAAAAAAATTCTATGCTATCCCCTACTTTTATGGCTTGATAAAAGGGCGAATTTTTCCGTCCTTCCACCGGTTTTTGGCCATTTTTAAGCAAAGAAAACCAGGGCTCTTCACAGTGAATACGATGAACTCTCATAACTAATCTCAATACTATATAAAATAAAGCTAATTACTCAGCTGCAGTGACAGCTTTGCAACTTGGGCACACCCATTTGGTTGAATCTCTGCTTACTTTTTCGAGCAAATAGGGTGAATCACAGGTCTCGCAAGGCTTTGCCACCGGTTTTTGCCACGAAACAAAATCGCACGCCGGGTAATTTGAGCAGCCATAAAATGCCTTACCGCGCTTACTACGCTTCGCAACAATATCGCCGCCGCAGCCCTCTTTGGGACATTTAATGCCTGAAGGAAGGGCCATGGTATTTGAGCAATCAGGATAGCGAGAGCAGCCTAAAAATTCACCGAATTTCCCGCGTTTCAAAGCCATCGGCGCGCCGCATGAAGAGCATTTTACATCTACGGTTTGCTTGCGCTCTTCGGGCACAATTTTGCCATCAACCCGTTTAAAAGGCACGGTTGAAGAGCATTCAGGATACGCAGAGCAGCCCAAAAATGAGCCATTTTTGCCCCATTTAATGACCATGAAAGAGCCGCATTTTTCGCACTTAATGTCGGTCTTTTCTTCCATCCGCTTAATATTGCGCATGGCTTCAGAGGCTTTTTCTACCGAGCTTTTGAAAGGGCCATAAAATGCCGTTAAAACTTTAATCCAATTTTCACTGCCGTCTTCCACCGAATCGAGCTTCTCTTCCATTGAAGCCGTAAACTCGACGTTCATGATATTGGGAAAGCTCTCAAGCAAAAGATCCGTCACCACGCGACCAAGCTCTGTGGGAACAAAGCGTCCTTGGTTTTTCTCGCTATAGCCTTTGTCGACGATGGTGGACATAATACTTGCATAGGTTGAAGGCCGGCCGATGCCTTTTTCTTCAAGCTCTTTCACAAGGCTTGCTTCGCTAAAGCGAGGCGGTGGTTGGGTGAAATGCTGTTCAGCAAGTACTTTGCTTAAATCAACGCTCTCGCCTTCTTTAAGATCCGGCAAACGAATGCGTTCAGCATCAGCCTCATCTTTCGCACCTTGATCATCTTCATCTTCTTGCTCGCGATACGCTTTCAAAAAGCCCGCAAAACGTAAAATCGATCCGGTGGCGCGCAGCAAATATTCATCTTTACTCACATCAACAGTGGTTTGATCATAAACCGCAGGCGTCATTTGCGAAGCAACAAAACGATCGAAAATAAGGGTGTAGAGTTTTAACTGTTCAGGCTTCAAAAATGCTTTGATCTTCGCTGGAGTTAATTCTAATGAAGTAGGCCTGATAGCCTCGTGCGCTTCTTGAGCGCTTTTTTTATTTTTGAAATAATTGGGTGTTTTCGGCACAAAATCATCGCCAAAATTACTGCCAATAAAACTTCTTACTTCCTTCAAAGCATCATCACTTACTCGCGTCGAATCTGTTCTCATGTAGGTAATCAAACCCACTGAGCCCTCATCGCCAATATCCACACCTTCGTAGAGGCTTTGGGCAATGCGCATGGTATTTTTGGTTGTAAACCGAAAGGCACGCGCCGCATCTTGCTGCAATTTGGAAGTAATAAAGGGAGGTCCAGGGCGCCTCACGCGTTCCTTTTTTTGTACACTGCTTACTACCCCTCGTTGATTATCGAGGGCTTTTTTAATTTTTAGCGCTTCTTCTTCGTTATGAATTTCAGCTTTATTTTTGCCAATTTTAGCAAGCTTTACCTGAAAACTTGGATCTACCGAAGCCTTAGCAGTAGCTTCAATGCTCCAATATTCTTCCTTTACAAAGGCCTCAATTTCTCGTTCCCGATCAACAACCAGGCGTACTGCTACCGATTGTACACGTCCCGCACTTAAGCCTCGCTGCACCTTTTTCCATAGAATAGGGCTGATTTGATAGCCCACCACACGATCAAGAATTCGACGAGCCTGCTGCGCATCGAACAAATGCTGATTTAATGCATCAGGATGCTTAAATGCTTCGTTGATCGCTTTTTTGGTCAATTCATGAAAACGCACGCGCACAATATTTGGCTCATCACTACGCGCTTCTTTGACGATACTCGCAATGTGAAAAGCAATGGCCTCTCCCTCGCGATCCGGATCGGGCGCAAGATAGATGGTTGAGGCTTTTTTTGCGTTTTTCTTAATCTCGGCAATGACCTTGGCCTTGCCCATAATTGCTTCATAGGCGGGGGTAAAATTGCCCGACTCAAGATCCACGCCCATACTACGGGCCGGCAGATCGAGAATGTGCCCCACCGAGGCCATAACTTCAAAGTTTGGGCCTAAGTACTTGCGAATAGTTTTTGCTTTGGCGGGAGACTCCACCACAACGAGCGATTTTTCCATAAATTTCTTTCTTCAAACGAGTAAAAGGCTGTTAGCCAAAACCACCATACATTAGTTGAGGCGTAATACAAATTGAGATCCTTGCCTGATTACTAAACCATCCATTTCAAAGCCAAGCATTTCCTGCTGAATTGACGCACATGATCTTCCCGACCATTGTATAAGCTCATCCATAGTGGCCCGTTTTCCCTTATCTTTTAAAAGGCTTAATAAAGCAGGCAGTTCACGCTGAGGGATCAATCTCTTTTCTTCTTCCACTTTTTGCTGACTTTTAAGGGGCTTAGGCGACTTTGTCATCAAGGAATCGGCAAAATGCTCAAAATCAACAAGTTCTTCCGCATCCTGTTTAGCAATAAGCATATTGGGGACATAGGAAAGCTCTTTGTCAGTCTGACCCGGAATAGCAAACATAGGCACAGATAAATTTTTGGCAAATTGCGCGGTATGCAAAGTGCCAGAACCAGGGCTGCCCTGCACTACCACCACCGCATCCGCTAAGGCCACAATATAAAGGTTTCGGCCTACAAACATAAATTTTCCTTGAGGACTCATGGGCCCGTAAGGATAAAAAATACATTGTTCATAAAGTTTTAAGTTGCGCCAGCGGTAGTTGAGAGCGTTGTCTTTAAACGAGCAGGCCATTCCTGAAACAATGATGGTTGAGCCCGATGCATCAACCGCCCCCTGATGCGCCTCAGTATCAATGCCTGCAGCCCCTCCGGAAACGATAGTGATATCGCGTGAAGCCAAGGTAGCACTTAATTTTTTGGTCAATATCAAGGCCTCGTGGTCTGCTTGTCGTGAACCAACGATGGCAACCCGAGGCCTCTTTGTCAGCAAGGCATGGTTAAAGCGAGAAAAGGCCACCAAAGGCGCTTGCAAAATGGCGGCACAAAAAGGTGTTTCATGAGGCCCAAGCAAGGCGCCTTGCTCACTTAAAAAATGCTTAAAATATGCTTCATAGTGGAGCAAAAAATTCCTGAACCAACGATCCTTGGCCTGCAGCTCGTGCATCTTTTTACGCATCAAATCGCTTTTTACTAACGAAAGAGCACCTCCTAATTTTTCGATAAAAGGCCAATCAGCACGCAGAAATCCCGCGGCCGAAAGCAACAAGCGTGCTTCTTGCTCGTCATGAATAGTATCGATTAAGGCATTGAGATCAGACAAGATAAGCTCCTTACAGACCTTATCCTTGCTAACACAAGTTAAAAAAATAAAGCTAAGTAATTTTTTTGTTTGGCACCCTTGCCGCGTCATTTATT
>JBPOIV010000113.1:0-1666 GCA_052034245.1 Myxococcota bacterium | reverse complement strand
ATCATCAAATGAGTCCTCAACTTCGGAGACAAGCTCCAAAAGCTCGTCAAAATCGAGCTCAAAGAGCTCTTCAAAATCGAGTTCTAAAAGTTCATCGAAGTCCACTTCTAAAAGCGAGAGCACCGCTTCTATAGATGGATCGAGCGCAGTTGAAACAAGATTAGTGAGAGAGCCGCAATATGATTACCACGATACAAAATACATTCGTAGAATCATCAATTCCGGCTCGCGCTTTCTTGTCGTCACGACGGGCCTTTCTGAATCATCGCTTACGCACATGCATGAAGGCAACCAGGTTAAAAGTCTTCGTGCGTTAGCTGATTCCTTTTTGCTCGCCAACAAAGTGGTGACCATGGGTGGACGTGCCATGGTTATTTATATTGCTACTGCTCGCACTAACAAAGATTATCTCGTCTATCTTTATTATTTGGCCCATAGAAATGAGTTTGACCATCTTAATCCGGAAGATAAGGAGCGAGAACTAAAAGTGCGAGCTAAGGAATTTATCAACACCAGTTTTTGGGCGCATTATCGCTCGGCCAAAGAGCGCAAAAAGAAATTCGAAAAGCCCGCTAAAAATGAAGAAGAAGCAGCATTAAGACCTTTTCGCTATTTAGTACGTGGAAAAAATGCGGTGCGCAAATTAAGAATTCCTCAGTTTCTTAATGATGCCAGTTCAAATCCTTTTCAAGCATCAACGAAAGTAGGTTTTACGGTGCACTTTACCGGACCTATTTTATCAGACATGGCGAAGGATTGGGATTTGCCCTACCTTGCTAATCCAAGCGACTTAGGATTTCACATCAAAAAAAGTATGAGCCGTCAGAGCTTTGAAGCAGCTGGCGTGCGCTATCCCCAAGGTACCAATCGCCCTGCCACTGATCTTTTGGTGCTTACTGCTGATATTTATGAACTTTTACAAAAAATCGACTATCCCAAAATTGTTCTCAAACTCGATGAATCAGGCGGAGGTTATGGGAATAGAGTCATGAAATTTGAGGAATTTCTTAATGGCATGCCTGATGAGAAAAGCGCCAAAGATATTATTTATGCACGTCTTAGAGATGAAAAAGTATTTCCTCCGTCATTCTTTAACCGTATACAAAAAGATGGCGCTATTGTCGAAGAATTTATCATGGGTGATGATTTTAGTTCGCCCGCAACCGTATATACTATTACCGCGGAAAATCGGGTTAAAATTATGTATACCTATGATCAATTGCTTGGCGACGGCCAAGATTTCAAAGGATCCTTAGGCCCCATCGAGCCTTTGGAAGATGAATCAAGTAATATTGTGCAGATGAGTTTAAAAGTCGGTATGCACTTGAGTAAGCTTGGCGTCAGAGGAAATGTGGGGACCGATTTCGTTATTGTTACAAAACCAGATGGCAAGCGCGTTGCCTATTGTATAGAAAATAATGTTCGCCGAACTGGGACAAGCTATCCTTGGCGAACTTTAGAAATGCTCATAGGCGAAGAAGCCATGGCCGGCAAATACATGAAAGCCTATGATGATGTTAAAATTCCTGAAATAAATTTTAGGGAAGATAGAAACAAGAAGTTTTATTCCTTGCTTACCCAATCTTTTGATTACAAAGATCATCGCCGCCAAGCCCGGGTTTTTCGCTTAAAAGTTGAGGAAAAATTGTTCGCGTTCTTAAGAGAT
>JBPOIV010000152.1:0-13456 GCA_052034245.1 Myxococcota bacterium | reverse complement strand
CTGTAGGCATAAAACTTCTAAAATCGAGGTCTTTGAGCTCTTCTGGAATTTTTTCGCCACACATTATTTTTGTCGCCAAAGCAGTGAGGGGAATGTTGGTTGCCTTGCTAATAAAGGGCACGGTACGCGAAGCCCGCGGATTCACCTCGATAATAAAGCAGGCGCCATCTTTGACGGCGAATTGAATATTAAAAAGGCCAACGATATGAAGTTCGAGAGCAAGCTTTTTGGTGGCACTATTTATTTCTTCGATTAAGGCAGGGCTTAGATCATAAGGCGGCAAAACCGCGGCAGAATCGCCCGAATGGATGCCAGCTTCTTCGATATGCTGCAAAATGCCCGCTACGTAAATTGATTCACCATCGCTTAAAGCATCGACATCAAGTTCAATGGCACCATCGAGAAAACGATCTATCAATACGGGCTTATCAGGCGCGGCTTTGAAGGCTTTTTCCATGTAGGAATGCAGTTCAGCCTCGTTGTAGACGCGCTCCATTGCTCTGCCGCCCAAAACATAGCTCGGCCGCACCATCAAGGGAAAGCCCAAAGAACGCCCGCCTTCAATAGCTTGAGGCATGGTTAAGGCGGTGATGGAAGCTGGTTGGTTAAGGCCAATTTTTGCAAATACTTCACTTGAGCGCTTCCGATCTTCTGCGCGATCGATGGCATCCGGCGTGCTGCCTAAAATAGGGAATCCTGCCTCGCTTAAAGATCGTGCAAGACTCAAGGGCGTTTGTCCCCCAAGCTGCACAATTACACCATCAGGTTTTTCGAGCTCCAAAATATTAGCGATGTGCTCAAAGGTGATGGGCTCAAAATATAGCCGATCGGCGATGTCAAAGTCAGTGCTCAATGTTTCAGGATTGGAGTTGATCATGATGGCTTCGATGCCCATTTTTTTGAGCGTCAAAATGCTCTCGGTGGAGCAGCAATCAAATTCGATTCCTTGGCCAATGCGAATAGGCCCTGAGCCAATCACAACGACTTTTTTTCTATTGGTGGTATTGGCCTCGCACGCAGTTAATTCTTGCCACTTAGCGTCGCTAAAATTGAAATAGGGCTGCTCGTAGGTCGAATATAAATAAGGTGTAAAAGCAACAAATTCCCCAGCACACGTATCGATGCGCTTAAAAATGGGCTTTATGCCTTGTTCAAGCCGCGCTTTTCTCACTTCGGATGTCGATGCGCCAAGAAGCTGGCCAATGCGACAATCAAGAAAGCCCGCTTGTTTTAGCTTGAGAAAATCTTTGGCTTTAAGTTCATGTAAATTCATTTCGCTTAATTTTTGCTCAAGCTCGACGATTTCAAAAATCTGTTGCAAAAACCACGGATCCACACCACTTTGCGCCGCGATTTCATCTACCTGATACCCTACATGAAAGGCCGCAGCCAAACGCCATAAACGCTTTGGCGTGGGTTTTTCCACATTGAGCGAAGTGCCATCTAAAATTTCGCCTTTTAAAATCGCTTGATCAAAACCAAAAAATCCTTCTTCAAGAGAGGCCATGGCCTTATGCAAACTTTCTTTAAAAGTGCGCCCAATGGCCATAACTTCACCCACAGAACGCATTTGCGTCGTTAAGTGTGGCTCTTGGGCGAGGAATTTTTCAAAGGCAAATTTGGGAATTTTTGTGACAACATAATCGAGCGCTGGCTCAAAAGCGGCCGTGGTTTTTTTGGTAATATCGTTGATAATTTCATCAAGCCTATAGCCGACCGCAAGTTTGGCTGCCACTTTGGCAATGGGATAGCCGGTAGCTTTTGAGGCGAGAGCAGAAGAGCGTGATACCCGCGGATTCATTTCTATAACGGCGTAGCGGCCCGTTTTAGGATCGACCGCAAATTGCACATTGCTGCCTCCCGTTTTAACCCCAATGGCACGTAAAACGGTGAGGCTTGCGTCGCGTAAAATTTGATATTCTTTGTCAGAAAGCGTTTGAGCAGGTGCGACCGTAATAGAATCGCCCGTGTGCACGCCCATGGGATCAAAATTCTCAATGGAGCAAACAATCACGGCGTTATCAGCTTCGTCTCTGATAACTTCAAACTCATATTCTTTAAAGCCGATCACACTTTCTTCGATCAGCACTTGATGATTAGGACTAAGCGCAAGACCACTTCGCACCAGTTCATAGAAAGAATGTTCATCTCGCGCGATGCCGCCTCCGGTACCGCCCAGAGTAAAACTTGGACGAATGACAATAGGAAGCCCATATTCTTTGAGCGCAAGCATTGCTTCTTTTTCATTGTGGCAGATGTGCGAGCGCAAGGTTGGCAAGCCCGCTTCAGCCATTACCTTTTTAAAAAGCTCCCGATCTTCTGCCTTTTTGATCGCCTCAATATCAGCTCCGATAAGTTCAATATCAAGCCTTTCGAGCACGCCCGCATGGTGAAGCTCTACGGCTAGATTGAGCGCGGTCTGCCCACCAACGGTAGGCAAAAGGGCACAAGGGCGCTCTTTTTCTAGAATTTTCGTCACATATTCAAGAGTCAAAGGCTCGATATAGGTTTGATCCGCCATATCGCTATTCGTCATGATTGAGGCGGGATTAGAATTGATAAGAATAACCCTAAAGCCTTCTTCCTTGAGGGCTTTAATCGCTTGGCTGCCAGAATAATCAAATTCCGCTGCTTGTCCGATTACCACTGGGCCAGAACCAATAATGCAAATAGATTTTAGGTCTTGTCGTCGGGGCATGAGTACTTCCTATAAAAAAGTCACCTCAAATGATTAAAACTAAAAGATCATTGTCAAAAGGAGGAAAGAAGCTTTTTTTCCGAAAGACCGATTGACTGCTCACTATTTCCTTGGCACTTAGTGGGCAATGTGCTGGAGCGGTGGCCGAGTGGCTGAAGGCGCACGCCTGCTAAGCGTGTATAGGAGAAATCCTATCCCGGGTTCGAATCCCGGTCGCTCCGCCAGTTTTTATACTATTAAGTAGCTGAAATATAAGGGTTTATAGATAGATATCTAAACCCCGCCGGTACCGGGCCGACCCGTGAAATTAAAATTAACAATAACCTCGATGATGAGCCAAGCGTTGGAGCAACCAGTTGCCCAATACAATCAATGGGTGCATCGAGCCACCAACGCTCTCTTAAATGATTCTCAATTTGAGATGGAGCTGTCTGACTTTCCTGTGTTTTGGCAACAGTTTTTAACAACCTTGCCATCTCTTAAAAAAATGCTTCGGCCCCTTTGTTTGGATGCATTGAGGAAATTTCCAGAGGACAAGGCGGGACCAACATTTCAGAAAGTTCTCGAGGCATTAGAGTAGATTTATGCGTTCATCTGCATCATACCGCCTTCAACCTGCGAATAGTCGAAGAATCTTCAGTTCTATTTTTCTTGGCCGCCCGAATAACTGATTCATAAATATGCACATACCGCTTCAACACCCTTTCTGATGAATGCCCAAGCCATAAACGTGCCAGAAATGTATTGGCAGTTTCGCCTATTAGCATCGTGGCGCGTGTGTGGCGACAGCAATGCCAGCTGCGATATCTCAACCCACATCTTTCATACGCATTTTGCAGCCTCCTTGTTGAAGTAGTTCGCTCGATGCCTTCAAATAACGGATATTGATCAATTTTTTTGCCAAAAAATCCTGCCTCATGTTTAGACAAAGTTCCATTGTGAATACTGACGAGATCGTTCCATAGGGTTTTGTCCATGATTATTACGGTTCGGGCCGATTTGTCATTGATCCGTGCTCGACCTTTGAGGGGCTTGCGGTGAATAACACCCGATTTGTCACGCAAGCCTCTATTTTCATGAGATGGCTGGCTATCAATGACGACATAACCAAAATAGCTTAGTTTTTCTTGTTCCAAATGCTTGGTCAAAATCCTGTCTTCGATTACGCCCTCATATAGATTGCCTGGATGAACCCCCAGTGCCTCATTAAAACGCATACCAGTGAAATACAAAAATCGAAAAAAGACCGCTTCACATAGATGACCGTCTTGCTTTAGGCGCGCGTAAATGTGTTCCATCTCGTCATTTTTAATAATGTCATCGATGCCTTTCTCATTTAGACTATGCTCAGGAAAACTCTCGCAAGCAAAATAGCGGTCGATGGTTCTTCGTCGAAACAAGCCATGCATGAAAGTATTCAATGCGCTTATGGCATGATTCTTAGAGGCGTAGGAAATCTTCTGCTCGGGGCGCATTATTAACCGAGCTTCGTCCTCTAGCCAGTCTTTGAACTCAGTGTAGTAATTAAACCACATCGTTATGTTATTGCATTTTTTAATGCTAAGAAAAAAAGGCAGCACGTAGTATTTCAAGTAGTGCACATTATTTTTGAAACTGTTGGGTGCCTTCTTTATTTGCTGAGCCTCATAAAACTCAAGCAGCTGAGAGAAGCTGTAGAACTCCGACTCCCACGCAATTCGCAGCTCAATTCTCTTTTTAAGAGAATCGAATTCGGCTGCAAGCAATTTGCACGCCTCGACCGCTTTGTCGTGGTCGGTAATATCCCGACCGAAGCGTCGTCGAATTTCAGTCTTGCTTATTCGTTTTGTTTTTTTTGTCACTCGATCGTAATAAACGAAAGAGTAGTACTTTTCACCGTTGCTGTTCGTTCTCAATTCAGCTTTCATGACTTACCCCCGTTACATAGGTAACTTGCGTTACGTGCCTGAAATAGTTGGATAAATTTGTAACCCATTATTCAATGATTCTACTGTCGAGATGGATGAATCGCGTGACTCCTAAGTACGGCACACGCATAGGAGATGAGGTTTGCCCCGAGGGTCCTAATAGAAGAAGTTTTTGCTCTTTTAGATGGCGAAGAGCTCGACGGTGGTCATGCCCCTTGCAAAACTGGGTTCGAAAAATTTCGCTCAAGATAAACCATTGGTACCTATTTCCTTCAGTTTCCTTACGAAATCCCCAAAGCTGCTGGTTGTGAATACCCTGGTGTTTCTTAAGCTCACTCAGAAGGGGAAAGCGCGAGGCGCCAAATTCCTGAAGCAAAGACTTTATCTGCTCTATAAGCTGTTGTTCTTCCCGAGATCCATTTCCACCCCAACCATATAGCCAATCTTGAAAACATTTTCGTGTAGCGGTAATGGATTCCCCTGCAGCCCAAGGCAAGGTCCCGAATTCCGTCCCAAGCTCACCTGCTGCTGCCACCAAAGAAAAGCGTTTTAAGGCACGGCCAATCTGACCATGGCTAGAATTTTGATTCACTTCCTTGATAAATTGGGCGCGCTTCATCGCTACGAAATCTAATGCCGACGGTGTCGAAACCAATTGGGTTAAAAAATGGTCTATGGCGGTGCCGAAATATTTTTCGCTATTTTCCGCTAGGAGGGAGGCTAAGGCGCCCGACGATTGCAAACCATGAATATTCTCAAATATACCTTGTGAGTTTGCAGTTTCAGCGGGGATATCAATCATCCGGACTTCTTGTCCTACATTTACTGGGCCCCCGGACTGGGCAATATGAGCTGCTAGAGGTATTTCTCCCGACGAGAGAAACAAAAGACGCCATTCCAGCGGTGTTGACAAAGACGCAGTTTTGGTTGCTCGATTCTTGCTCGTTCCGCCGCTCAACATATACGATGCATAGCCAGCATCTTTTGGCAAAATCTCGCCGAGCTCATCCAATATAAGCAGCGAGTCACAGCGTAACGCGGCCAGAATTTCCAGACCATTCAAAGTCGATCGCCAGCGTTTCACAAAGCCATTAAGACTGGTATTACCCCAAACGCTGGCGGCTATTTTTAAGGTAATTGATTTCCCTATTGAAGACGGCCCGACAAAATGGAAGCCACCGCTTTCTTCTCCCGTAGATTTCAACAGTGTCGAAGCCAATGCAGATGACACAGCGAACACCAGCCGCGAATTTCCTTTGCAATTCATGCCAACGTGTTTTTGCCAGTCTGCCAGCGAACCGGACCTACCAAAAGATGTGTCTATGGCTGTGCCCTGAAGAATAATATCTACGTTGGTACCTGCGCCAAGATAGATTTTATTTGGCAGAACAAATTGATCTTGATGCCAGCCAATTCTATCGACACACAGAGTTCTCTTTGAAGGCCGAGCTCCCTGCAGATATGCGAGAAACAATTGGCGTTCGCATTTTCCGATCGCCATCTCTGCTCCAAGACTCAAAAGATTTCTTCTAATCTCCGAACCGTCACCAGCGAGTAATTCCATAGGCATAGACCAGTTTTTAATCACTCCGTCCTGATCCTTAAATGTAAGAAGTCTGCCCCACGATCGTCCTGAGGCATTGCGTGTCAGTGCTTCAACAAAGACTGGAGACGATAACCACTTTGGATCTGCGTCCTTTGCCTGTTGATACCAAACGCCTTTTTCATTGATATGATAACCGCTTGCGCTCTGTTCTTCCGGCTCTTCGCCAGCAATCTTGGCTGCGATTTTAAGGATCTTTGGGAACTCATTTTTGGCATCTAGGTGAGCCAACTCGCCAATTAGGTTGAATATATCTCCGCCCTTCGATGTCGAAAAGTCGTAGAAAACCTTGCGGCTATGATCATAGAAGAAACTCGGGTCTGAGTCTCGACTGAAAGGGCTCGAACAAACAGTTTGATCGCCTGATGTTTTGAGACTTGCTATTTTTGGGTACTCAAAAAATTCTAAAACTCCGATGAGATTTATTTTCTTCAATACCGTGGCTTTGTCTAAACTTTCGGCTTCTAGCTTGTGTGCGGCGATAGCTCTAAATCCATTAAAGAGCGATGTAAAATCTGCGGTCGGGTTATGTTCAAGTATCACGCATGCAACAGGGGCATGCCGATCCTTCCAATTGGTTGAAAATGGCAGTCGCACAAGTCTTGATGGGTTCGAACAAGCGGGATCAAATTTGATATCGGAAATGCACTCTAGATAACAACGTATCGCGCTGTAAATCTGCCTGTAGCGTTGAGCGGATGATATCTCGTACGGCTGCCGAAGTTTAAAATGCAGATGAAGCCCGTTTCCGGAAAACACCGTCATCCATGTCGATATCCTGGCTGCAGAAAGTGCTTCTCTTATTTTACCCCAAATACTGGTAATGAGGTCTTCCCTTTGAGAGGGCTCATAGTTTGGCGTGTTCCCCTTGAAGTCGACGTCAAAACTCAAGATATTTTTCAAACGCACATAACGATCAGCGCCCTGGCGAATAATTTGCGTACCTAACGCGATGCTATCGAGTCTCTCTTTGCAAAAACCAGTAGCAAAGCTGACATTCGATCCGGATTGAGAATGCTCTAAAAGGCTTGACTCGCTTGGACGCTCACAGTAAATTGCTCGATTAAAATTTGAGGTGCCGGGGCTGGCGAAAGCAAACTCTGTCAGACAACCAGAGCTCTCGTTTAGCGTATCTACAAAATCTTTTACAGCTGTTTGCAAACAAGGTGACATAAATTCTCCTTAAAAATGGTTTACAGGCCGATGTCATCGCAGTAGAAATTCTCTTTGAAGTAGAAATTTACCGTCGAAGCTGACTTTAAGATCATGTGACTGTAAAGTCAAACAGAGCGTCAAACTATTTTTTGGACAGGTTATGACCAAACAAAAACGCATTGGGCGTCCGCCCGCTTCTTGGGTACATCAGCTTACCGAGGCTGATTTTGATAACATCTGGGTTAATGCGTACGAAATCGCAGAGCGCTTTGAACTAAACGTTAGAACAGTCAAATCGTTTATTCAAAAGCTTCCGCTAAAGCCCAAGCATGAAATCGTGAATGGAAAAGCAAAGGCGTGGTTCAAAGTGAGGGACATAAAGAAAGCAGCGAAAGAATACATCGAGAAATGGCTGTAACACGTAACACTTACAGGGGCCCTCGCTGTTACGTTGAAAGGTCGCATTAGGACGGAGAAGTAACCCTTGTACAAATGTAACATCAGATAACTTGAGAAGGAGTCGCAGGCTTGAGCTTCCAGAATCACATCACTAAAAAAAGTAAGAATTATGTTTAAAATAGTCGTGGATTATGCTCCTAGTGAGGCCGATAATGCCGTTGTAACAGAAGGAATCATTGCATTTAATGAAAATATAATAGGTGAGCGAGATAAAGCATTTTCTATTTTTTTGAAAAACCATTCAGATAACATTTTCGGTGGAATACAGGCATTCCTAGATACAGAGGTAGCTACATCGACGTATTGTGGGTCGCTGAAAGCCTCCAGAAACAAGGATATGGCACAAAACTGTTAAGTGCCGCGGAACGAGAAGCCATCGGAAATGGATGCATTTTTTCTCTAGTGGATACCTGGGACTTCCAGGCGGGAGAGTTTTATTTAAAAAATGGGTATCAACGGATAGGTGAAATAAAAAATTATTGGCACGGTCATTCAAAAATATTCCTTAGGAAAAAATTAAAATAGTTCAGCCTGATTTCAAGCCATCAAATGGGCACAATCGCAAGTTTACCGGTTTTCTCGTTACGGTCAGATAACTGACGCGTACATGACCTCCTGCGCACAACCGCCGGGTTCGAATCCCGGTCGCTCCGCCAGTTTTTATAGAAATTCCCAAAAATCATACTTTGCTGAACTTTCCTAAAAGTTCCTGCCACTAAGCTTTGGTCCACTTAAAACCATGGCATTCGTATGAAAAACCTCAGTATCATATCTCTTTTGTTTTGCCTCTGCGCACAACTGAACAGTGATATTCCTCCTCCGCCTTCGCCCGAGGAAGCTTGTAAAAACCAAAAAGAAGGCGATGAATGCCAAGCTTTTGGTGAACGCTATTTTCACGGCCTTTGTGAGCAAAGAGAAAAAGGTTTGACCTGCGTCAAAGCGGGCAAAGAAGCTCTTAGCGCCTCAGCAGCCCCTGCACACAAAGAAGAGGGGGAAAAGCCTGCAGAAGCTGCTGAAAAAGCCCCGGCGCCAACACCTGCCCCTGCTAAAGCAGATGAAGTGAGCCAACAAGGATGCAATCTATCCTCTAGTTTTTCAGGAATGTTTTCCTTTGCAACCCTGCTCATCGGCCTCTTTGCTTTGACAAAAGTTCGTAAGGGCTAAGACATGAAAAGCCGCGTTTTATCGTCGCTGAACCAGGATTATTGCCTGGTTTTTTTTGTGATTTTATTGAGCCTTTTTTTGAGTTCGGCTTTTCCTTTATTCACCTATGGCACAAGTCTTGCCTTATTTGGCTTGGCACATGTGGCGAGTGAATTGCGCTTTGTCGATCAACGATTTGCCCCACGCATTGGGCCACGGTATGGGATCTTGTTGGCTTTTTTATTGCTAGGAATTATTGCGGCCCGCAGCGCTCTCGTTTTTAAACTTGTGCCCGCGAACCTCGCTTATTACGGGGAGCTTTCTGTAGTTTTTTTGTTGATTCTTAGCGTGTTTTATAAAATTCCCTTGAGCAATTTTCGCTCTACAGAAATCGCTTTGGGCATTGTCGCAACGATCCTTTTGGGCATTTTTATATCGCCAACTCTTACTTTGCTTATCTTCACGGTTTTTCATAATCTGACGCCCATGGGCTTTATCGTTGAGTTGGTGCCGGCTCCGCGAAAGAGAGTAGCTCTCATCGTGTGTGCGAGTGTGTTTTTTCTTCTGCCGCTGTTAGTGTTTTTGGGCGCTTTGACATCGCTCATTACTTTTTTCGGTATCGCCAATGCAGATTTTAGCTTTTTGCCCTTGGGTCCCTTGGCCAATAACCTAAGCGTTTTTATCCCTGCTTCATTGCTCAAAACTAGTTTTGCCGTGAATGCTTTTAGCGCGGTGGTTTTTGCTCAATGCATGCACTATGTAGCGGTTATTTATGTGATGCCGCGGCTCTTGGTCCACTATCATCCATCGCATACAAATAGTGGTTTTTTCCCCTGGCCCACCAACAAAATTTTTTGGACGATTATAAGTGGGCTGAGCATCGTTCTCGCAACTTTTTATTGGAGCGATTTTTTTAAAGCCCGTGCTTTCTATGGCATTGCTGCAGCGGTGCATTCTTATATAGAATTACCCATCCTACTTTTTGCTTTTTTGGCTAAAGAAAGCGCCACGAAAGTATGCCCACCAGCGCTGAGGCTAGATTTGCTACAAGCGAAATCATGAAGCATCGCCAAAATGAGCGGTGCACGATGTGCCATAAAATGTAGGCTTCGGCCGCTACCACCAAGGATTCGAGCAAAAGAATCCACCAAAAATAGCTCAATAGAGCAGGGGTCTTACTCGCTAAGAGCCACAAAATGGGGTGGGTGATGAGCGTGGGAATGCAGGCAATAAATAAAAAGCGCCAATGCAGATAAGGGCTGCCACTCATAAAAGTGACCAAAGGCGCTTCGATAATCAGGGTGAGTAAAAGGGCGCTAATTTGTTCCATGATTTTGGTAGTGTTTGGATGCGATTTTGGCGCCTCCATTGGTCTATCTTCTTACAAGTAGAGCTGAAGAGATAATTAACCTGAGTTTTGCTTAAGCGAAAGGCCAAATTTTTAAAAAATATGTGCTTAGCCTCGTCATAGCGACGAGTAATGCGGGATGGGTATCCAGGGCTACTGGCTCTTCGTCTGGATTGCCGCGCCTTCGGCTCGCAATGACGATGAAAGACGCTTTTTATCTAGGCAATTACATTTTACTTAAACAAAACTCAGGTTAATAGGAGCGCCAAATTGTAGCAAGGGCACGATATTTTAGCGTGGAGTTGAAATGCTACTGGCTCTTCGTCTGGATTGCCGCGCCTTCGGCTCGCAATGACGATGAAAGACGCTTTTTATCTAGGCAATTACATTTTACTTAAACAAAACTCAGGTTAATAGGAACGCCAAATTGTAGCAAGGGCACGATATTTTAGCGTGGAGTTGAAAAAACCGAGTTAATTAGTTTTTGGCGTTAAAAGAACGGTGGAAAAGTACGAGTGCAAGCCGGTCTTGAGGCGACCTGCACTAATCCAAAATCAAAATCAGAGGAAGCCTCAAAGATCTAGGAAAACTAATACATCGGCACTTGAGGGTCGACTTTGCGCGACCAGGCATCGATGCCGCCGGTTAAATTATAGATATTTTTAAATCCTTTGTTGCGCCATTTTTCAGCAGCAATGCGGCTTCGGCCACCATGATGGCAATGAAACACAATTAAGGATTCTTTATCGAGTGCGTTAATTTCTTCTTTGCTCATTTGCTCAAAAGGTCGTGCAAAAGAAATATGGGCAAGCTCCCACTCTTTATGCGGACGCACGTCGATAAGAAGCAGAGGTTTATTTTCACTATGAGCTTTATACAGTTCTTCGACACTCATGTCTTTTACTGCAGGCGGTTCATTGGGATTTTCAAAAGAAAAGCCTGAATCAAGTTTGTCGGTAACAAAATCGATTTTTAGGTCTTCAGCACGAGCTGCGCTATAAGCATCAATGACGAGCTTTAAGCCATCTATCTCGATGAGAAAATCATCATCGCTTTTTTCATCAAAGCTAAGACTATGCTCAAAATCCGCAGAGACAGCGATGCGAATGGCGTGATCAGCTTCTCCTTCTTGCTGCGCATTTTTAAAAGCTTGGATCGCCTTGTCACTCAGCACGATTTTAGGAGCGACCTCAGCCTTTTTGAGATGGAGTAAGGCAGGAAGTTCGCCTTTGTCCAAAAGGTCAAGCACCACATCACATCCACCGATAAATTCACCGTCGATATAAAGTTGTGGAATGGTCGGCCAATCAGAATAAACTTTAATTGCTTCGCGCATTTCTGGGTCGGAAAGCACATCGAAAGTCGCGTAATCACTGGTCAGCTGATTTAAAACTTCTACGACTTGTTTGGAAAATCCGCATTGCGGGCGTTCTTTATTACCCTTCATAAAAAGCATGACGGCGTTTTCTTTGATCAGGGCGTCAATACGCGCTTTTATTTCGTTTTTCACACATTCACCATTTGTTGCACATCTTAGATGTCTAAGTTTTATCCTGACCGCATAAATAGGCAAGGCCGGCGCTTAGTTCGGTGAATCCCAGTCGAAATCAAAAGAGAGCCCTCGATTGATAGCCAAATGAAAGGCAAATTTAAAGGTAAATTCCTGCTGGTTTGCAAAGAGCTCTTTGGGAGGGAAGGGAAAGGGGGCTGCAGCTTTGAAAGTGCGCTCGGCCTCTTCATCAAGATAAGCAACGCCACTGGTTTGTGCCACTTTTAGATCGCGAAGTTTTCCTTCGAAATCTATGGTGACCGACATAATCGTGGTGCGATCTTTCTGACCCAATAATTGCCCTTGAGGGTCGTAACGAGAAATTTGCAGATTTGGCGCCCATACCCGGCCAACTGCAGCTTTCACGCGATTAAAAAAAGGCGCATGCCGCCACTGCCAAGCGTTGAGATCGGTCTTATCACCTTCATCAACATCCTTCAAAAAATCATTATTGGCGGAAGTAGGCAACTGTATGTCTTTTAAGCCAAGGGGGTCATTATTTTTTAGACTTTTAGTTTTCTTTACCGGGCGAAAAAAATCATCAACTGTAGGCGCTTCCATGGCGAGCTCAACTTCTTCTTTCTTCGATTCCTGCTGATTATCCTGAGTAGGCGAAGCAGAGGCATGGGCTAGTTTTAATGGCATTTCGGGACTAAGCGGGGCGCGGGTTTCTTTCTTGGCCCGATGGTCTTCATCAGCTACATAATCAGCATCTTTGGGCCTTTCGGTTTTATTTTCCAAAGGAAGCTCAACTACTTGCTTTTGCTCTTTATCTAAAGTTTTTTCTTTAAAGATAATTTCGGTCTTCATGATAGAGGGTTTTCTCGGCTCATCTGAGAAAAAATGAGGCAAGCTTATAATGAAGCCTACATGGAAAATAAAAGATAAAATAATGGACCAGAAAAAAAATAGAGATACTAAAGGGCGTTTTTCTCCACCCTTAGGCCGCTCGACTTTTTTTTCGCTATTTTGTGATAGCTGAGGCACATTCAAACCTTTTTTAGCATCCATCGGATGAAGCACCGGATCCTTAGTTCTTGCATAACAATATTGCAAGGTTAGCACAAGCTATAATCGATTATTTATCTTTTTTGAATAAGCTAATAATTGTGATATTAATTAGTAAGATTATTTGCTCTTATTAAGCGGATTAATAATATCCACAGGTGGCACATGCAACAAAATAACTGGTTAGGATGGGCAAAGATTTTTTACAGCATACCCCTAAGTTTGACCGGTCTTGTGTACTTAGTGAATCCCCAAGGTACTGTGGAAAGTCTTACAAGTTTTATCCCCGGGGGCCTTGCTCTTATTTATGTAGGTGGGGTTTTATGGCTTCTTTTAGGCCTGGCTGTGGCCTTAAATATTAAGCCACGTTTTGCCGCTTGGGGCATCATTGGGCTACTTAGTCTCTATGTCATTATGATTCATGTGCCAGCGCTTACTGCAGGCGAGCACTTAAATATTGTCATTTTTGAATTCTTACGCAATCTCAGCCTAATGGGCGGAGCGTTTTTTCTCTTAGCCACGGAATCACCCGCCAAAGAACGCGCTGTGAAAAAAGAAAGTACTATTTCCTTGGTGCATTAGAAAG
>JBPOIV010000184.1:0-13549 GCA_052034245.1 Myxococcota bacterium | reverse complement strand
AATTTAATAGATATCCATAAAATTAAAACTTTCTTAAATTAACTTATAAAAATTATTAATTAAATTATTTTGATATCCTATTAGAGCAATCTTAAGGAGAAGAGATCATGAAAAAACTTAGCTGTCTTTTATTATTATCATCGATGACTTTTGGTTTTGCTGAGTCAGACTTAAGCGAAGTAGTATGGGTAAATGCGCATTTCGAAGTAGAAAAATGTAGCTTTGGAGAAGGCGGCCTAGGTGTGAGCTGTGATACTCAAAACTCGCCCGAGGAAAATATTCTGATTGCTTTAGACAATTGCTCCGTCACCGAGAATTCAAAATCGTGCTTTGGCGGACTTCAGAGCGAACGCATACGCGACGATGTGCCTTTTTACGCCAACATTTGGATAGAAAAGATCACAGAAAATGGCCAAGAGCGTTATGTTTGGACCATTTCCTTAGGGCAAAATCTAAGCAGTAGACCTAACCAGCAAGTAAGGCTCTATCCTCGCAAAGGTTATGAACTTTCAGACACTGTTTATCTTGAAGGCGAGTCCTTTTGGACCAAGAATAGTTATTACGTTCCCAAATTGGTTGTTAAGCCTTCAACGCTGATCCCTGAAGCTCAATAAAGAGCTAAAGGATATAATCATTCTGGTTCAAGCTCAAAAATCGCCTGGATTTCCACAGGCGAATTGGCGGGAAGCGAAGTTAGACCAAATGCTCCCCGTGTATGTTTACCTTTTTCTTCTCCCAAAAATTCGAGAGTGACTTTACTCGCCTCATCAAGCAGCCGTGAATGGGTGCTATAACCAGGCACGGCATTGAAAAATCCCGACACTTGAACAACCTGTTTTATCTTTGTCAAATCGCCACCGACAGCTTGATTTAAAACAGCCAGCACATTGAGCATGGCATCGCGCGTAGAAACAATAGCTTGCTCATCGCTGACCTTATCGCCAATAACACCGGGATATTCGATCTTCCCATTTTTGAGCGCAATTTGATTTATGAAGATCTGATTCCCAGAAATTTTAAATGGTTGATAAAGCCCAACCGGTTGAGGTACAGGAGGGAGCTCAATGGGAGTTATTTTATTTCCAATTAGATTTTCTGCGAGACAAGAGGCTAAATCCAGCGGCTTATCTATTGCATGAGCACAGCGCGTGGCGAGAAAATCATTCATATGCAAGGCTCTGATGCTAGCCCGCAAACTATCGGCCGCAAATGGAAGGCCATTGTTATTCGAGCTAAAAAATACGGCAGCAGGCTTAGCCTTAAGAGCTTTTTGTCGCCATAGTTCCATGCCTTGCTGCAAAAAGGCCATCATCTCTGCCGCTGGGGCAAAAAAATAAACAGGTGAGCCGAAGATAAGTGCATCATAGGAACTAAGCTCATCAATGCTAGCGATAGGAAGCTCTTCAATTTCTTGAGACCTTGCCGGAGCAAAAGCAAATGACGGTACCCGCTTTATCTCGGCGGCTATAGCTCCTTTGCTTTGCAAACCACTTTGGAGAGTCTTAGCGAATGAAAGCGTGTTGCCTGTTCGTGAATGAATCAAAATTAACGCGCGCTTCATTGGAGGATAATCCTCATTAGCTTCTATCCCAAGCGATTGTAGAGAAAAAAAGTATAAGAAAAAAATGAGACGTCGATTCATTATGGTCCCCAAGCAGTGTTTGAGATAGCAGTTAGGGACAGAAATTGGAGTTTAGAAGAGAACTATTTTTGCTTTAAAGTCTTCTCTCGGAAATGGTAGCGAACTATATAGTTTTTCCTTTTATCAAGGTCTAAAAATCAGCTTTGTTAAAAGGCCCGAGTATGGCGAAGGCTCGCATAATGAATGGCCAAGGCTATGAGCCTAAGACTTCTATTTTTTACTTCAGCCTAGAAACTGGCATAGGTAAAATTTAAAATTTTGGATTATTTGACATGTCGTTGCGCGGATAGCTCAATAAAAAAATTCACCAGCAAAATCATGGTCTACTATCCCCAAGAACGCGGGGGACAAGAAGATTAGAAATTACTGGTGAAAGTGGCTTAAATATCCAAATCGAAAGTATCGAGTGCCACTTTTTCAATGAATTGACGTCGTGGTTCTACTTCATCGCCCATCAAATCGGAGAAGGTTTCGTCGGCTTCGACAATATCTTCAATCTTTACTCTCAAAAGCGTTCTTCGCTGCGGGTCCATGGTTGTTTCCCATAGCTGAGTGGGGTTCATTTCGCCCAATCCTTTATAACGCTGAATCGTTTGGCCTTTTCTTGAAGAGTTTTCTATGAAATCAGCGAAGGCGTCAAAGGTATCGAAACTATGGTCAACGCCATTTCTAAAAATTGAAAACGGCCCTGCCCCTAGGTCGCGCACGAGCGAAAAATTCTTCACCAGTTCTCGGTATTCAACACTCTTTAAAAATGAAGAGGTGATTTTTGTCGTGGCCATGGCACCGTCGCGTTGCGAGTTGACCACAAAAAACGATTCAGTATCGAGCTCTGCTTTTTCTACGCTGATGGGCAATACCAAAGAATTTTTTGTACTCAAATAAGACTCAAGACTACGCTGCATGTCAGCGGCGCTGAGTGCCATCACATCGTCGATCAAAAGTCCCTCTGCACGTAGCAAAGCATCGAGAATTTCTTCGTCATAGCGTTTTCGCAAGCGTGAGATACCGCGACGATAAGTATAAAAAGCACTGAGTGCAGCGAGAGCTTTTTGCTCAGCTATGGGCTCTTTATTAATACTGACCACGGCCTGATAAAGACTCTGTTCAATGAGATAACTTTCCAGCGCGGCATTATCTTTGAGATAGGACTCACGTTTGCCTTTTTGAACTTTATAAAGTGGTGGCTGAGCGATGTATAAATAACCGCGCTCAGCAAGTTCACGCATTTGTCTATAGAAAAAAGTCAAAAGCAAGGTTCGGATGTGACTTCCGTCGACGTCGGCATCCGTCATCAAAATGATTTTGTGATAGCGGACTTTCGATGCATCAAATTCATCCGGCCCAATGCCGCAGCCAAGAGCTGTAATCAGCGTGGTAATTTCTTGAGACGAAAGCATTTTGTCAAAGCGCGCTTTCTCCACGTTCAAGATCTTTCCGCGTAGGGGCAAAATAGCCTGATATTTACGATCCCGACCATTTTTTGCCGAACCGCCCGCAGACTGCCCTTCCACAATAAAGAGTTCGGCCGTTTCAGGAGCTTTTTCCTGACAATCCGCCAATTTTCCTGGAAGACCCATACCATCAAGAACGCCTTTGCGGCGGGTAAGCTCACGCGCTTTTCGCGCGGCTTCACGAGCCCGGGAGGCTTCGATTACTTTTTGGCAAATGGCTTTAGCCTCGGTCGGATGCTCTTCCAACCAGGCAGCAAGATTATCTGCAACTAAAGATTCAACTACAGCTTTCACGTCCGAAGAAACCAATTTGTCTTTAGTTTGCGAACTAAATTTTGGATCGGGTAATTTCACACTTAAAACGGCCGTGAGCCCTTCGCGCACATCTTCGCTTTTCAAAATGCCTTTAGGGACAAGCTTTTCATATTGGCGATAAATGTAAGCAGTTAAGCTGCGCGTAAGGCCAGCTCTAAAGCCTGCTAAGTGCGTTCCACCGTCATTATTTTTAATATTGTTGGTGAAACAATACATTCGTTCTTGGTAGGTGCCGTTCCACTGCATGGCAATATCGACGTGACACATGGTTCCCGGCGCTTGCTCACTCATTTCACGCTCACCGGCAATCAAGATCGGCTCTTTATGCAGAGGCGTCGCGGAACGATTTATATGCTGCACAAACTCCGAAATTCCATTTTCGAAAAAGAAGTTATGAGCCTTGCCACTGCGCTCATCGATAATATTGACTTTTAAGCCTTTATTTAAAAAAGCCTGCTCACGCAAACGTGCCGCTAAAATATCGAAATGAAATTCAATATTATTAAAAATTTGGGGATCTGGCCTGAAAGTAATTTTAGTGCCAGTTTTTGTGGTGGGCTCATGTTTTATAAGACCAGTAACGGGGTCCCCGCGGGAAAAATTTTGCTCCCACATAAAGCCGTCACGACAAATTTCAAGTTTAAGATCTTCGCTCAGCGCGTTTACCACACTCACACCAACGCCGTGCAACCCGCCGGAAACTTTATAGGAATTTTGGTCAAATTTGCCACCAGCGTGAAGTACGCACATGATGACTTCGCACGCTGGGCGCCCTGACTCGTGCATACCGACGGGAATACCGCGGCCATTGTCGCTTATCGAAACCCAATTATTTTCCTGGATAACAACGTCAACTTGGTCACAATGCCCGGCCAAGGCTTCATCAACGGCGTTGTCTACGACTTCATAAACCATGTGATGAAGTCCTGAACCATCGTCGGTATCGCCGATGTACATGCCAGGGCGTTTTCTTACAGCGGACAAACCTTCCAAAACTTTAATAGAAGACTCGTCATAAACAGATGCTTCAGGTTTTTTTCTTGAATCACTGGCGGAAGTCATTGTTTGCACCACGGTAGCTCTCTTAATAGTTCATTCGTTTTAAATTTCAGCTGCCAGCCTACCATGCATAGGGACTTTGGCACAGGCCCTGTTTTTTCAAAACAAAGCTTTTGACGTATTTCTTTTAAATTCGATTTTTTTATATAAAAAAACCTATTTACACCTATACTTTCTTTATAATTTTTATTTAGCATAAGGTCCAAAACTGAGCTTCTCTTCCAACAATCGAGATTATATATTTTAGTGCCGTTATTTTCCCATTGTGGATTTGCTTATTTCCAACGACTAAGCCCCATGGGCGCCACAGCTAAATTTATTCAAAAAAAGACTTTAAGTTAATAATAAAAGGCTCAAAAAAAACAAGCGCTTTTAGCAATAAAAAACGGCTCCCGAAGGAGCCGCTCTTAGCGTTTTAGGCCTAGCCTAGGCCGACTTTCTTCTGCGCATTCTTAGCGCACCGAAAATCAAGAGGAACATAAACCATAGGTTGTTGCTTCCGTTGAGCTGCGAACATCCACCCTCACTCTTCGCACCTGAAGAGACGATTCGGTCGCTACCAATTTCTTTCGCGGCTATGGTTCCTTCATCGCAAGCATTTCCGATGTTATTGCCATCGCTGTCAGCTTGACTTGGATTATAAACGCCGGGGCAGTTATCAGCATTATCAAAAATACCATCTTTATCGCTATCGACAGAGACTTCGATATCAGCTTTTGGAGCAGTTTCGCCAACTTCCAACTCACCATCAGGCCCAGAGCCGCCCGCGCCACCACCTGGAGGAGGAGGTACTGGTGGGAATGGAGGTGGGAATGGACCGAATGGAGGAGGTATTGGACTTACAACGGTTACGGTATCGCTTTGAACGCAGGCATCGCCTTCACCATCACCATCTTCATCAGCTTGGTTCGGATTGAACTCAAATGGACAGTTGTCTTCATCACCGCAGATTGCATCGGCATCGATGTCATTACGACGATCATTCGGACAAGAATCGCAAAGATCTCCGATATTGTCATCATCGAGGTCCACTTGGTCAGTGTTTCTTAGATTTGGGCAGTTATCCTGTGGAGCACAAATACCATCCATATCCGCATCATTACCGGCATCGAGTGGGCAGATATCACATTGATTGCCGAGACCATCACCATCAGTATCCGTTTGGGCCGGATTGAAAGCGGTTGGGCAATTATCAGCGATACATTTTCTTGGCATACCCACAGGCATAACGTTCGGATCACCGGCACCGTCGTTATCCGTATCGGTGCAAGGATCGCAAGCATCACCTTGGCCATCCATATCAGTATCTATCTGCGTGGGGTTTGGAACTGTTGGACAGTTATCCAAATAGTTCACCACATTGTCACCATCGAAATCACTTTCGCAAGCATCACCAATCAAGTTACCGTTTTGGTCACCTTGACCAGGGTTTGGTACCCAGCGGCAATTATCGTTTGGATCGCAGACTAAGTCTTCGTCAGGATCTACACATGGATCGCATCCATCGGGGATACCGTCATCGTCGATATCAATGTTGTCATCGAAGGCCGCACATTGATCAGCGATGAGGATGGAGCATCCAGCTGTGCTGAAGCCAGGGTCAGCAAAACCATCGGAATCGGAGTCGGTACAAAGATCGCATACATCTCCAAGACCATCGCTATCAGTGTCGAGCTGATTTGCATTAGCATCAGTAGGACAGTTATCACGATCGTTTGGTACACCATCGCCATCGGCATCTTCGTTGTAGCCATCGCATCCATCACCTATGCCATCTTGATCGGTATCGAACTGCAATGGATTCGGGAGGAATGGACAGTTATCATCTGCATTGAGTACGCCGTCTTCATCAGCATCGATGGAGCATTGATTAATGGTATCATTCAAGCATGAATCGCATACATCACCCATTCCATCGCCATCTTCGTCAGCTTGGTTCAAGTTAGGTTTTGCAATACAGTTATCAGTCGTATTAGGTACACCATCACCGTCGGTATCAGTGGCGCAGGTGTTGGTATTATCGTTAATACAAGCATCGCAAGCATCACCAATACCATCCGAATCAAGGTCTGATTGGTCGGCGTTCGCTACCGCAATACAATTATCGTCGACATTGAGTACACCATCGCCATCAGTATCAGTGGCACAAGTATTCGTTGCGTCATCTGGGCATGGGTCGCATACATCACCCATTCCGTCAGCATCGGCATCCGACTGATTCAGGTTTGCTTTAGCTATACAATTATCCAAAGCATTCGGAATGGTATCGCCATCGGTATCCGTTGCGCAGGTATTGGTGGCATCATTTGGACAAGGATCACAGGCATCACCAAAAATATCACCATCGGCATTTGTTTGGCTTGGATTAGGCACAGCCAAACAGTTATCAACTAGATTCAATATTCCATCGCCATCTGAATCAGTGGCACAGGTGTTGGTGTTGTCATCGGGGCATGGATCACAAGCATCACCTTGACCGTCACCATCACTATCCACCTGGGATGGATTATCGATAGCGATACAATTATCGGCAGTGTTCAAAACACCATCGCCATCCGTATCAGTTGCGCAGGTATTAGTGTTGTCATTTGGACATGGGTCGCAGGCATCACCGAATGCATCCGCATCAACGTTGCTTTGGGTTGGGTTCGCTACAGCAATACAGTTATCTGCCGTGTTGAGAATGCCATCGCCGTCGGTATCAGTCGCACAAGTATTGGTGCTGTCATTTGGACAAGGATCGCATACATCACCCATTCCGTCGCCATCTGCATCAGCTTGGTTCAGGTTTGGCTTTGCAATACAGTTATCGGTTGTGTTCGGAATGGTGTCACCATCCGTGTCCGTTGCGCAGGTATTGGTAGCGTCGTTTGGACATGGGTCGCACGCATCACCAAAGATATCGCCATCTGCATTGGTTTGCGCTGGGTTTGGTACTGCTATGCAATTATCTGCCGTATTGAGGGTACCATCACCATCGGTATCGGTAGCGCAGGTATTGGTTAGGTCGTCTGGACATGCGTCACACGCATCGCCTAGTCCATCGCCATCGCTATCTACTTGGCTAAGATTATCTACCGCGATACAGTTATCATTGATGTTTAATACACTGTCGCCATCGGTATCAGTTGCGCAGGTATTAGTCGCATCATTTGGACATGGATCGCAAGCATCGCCGAAAAGATCGCCGTCAGCGTTGACCTGCGTTGGGTTCGCAACCGCGATACAGTTATCTGCTGTATTGAGATCGCCATCGCCATCTGTATCAGTTGCACAGGTATTGGTTAGGTCATTTGGACATGGATCACACGCATCACCCATGCCATCACCATCGGCATCAGCCTGGCTCAGGTTAGCTTTCGCAATACAGTTATCAATGCTGTTTGGTACACCATCTCCGTCGCTGTCATCAGCGCAAGTATTGGTGGTATCATTTGGGCAAACATCACAAGCGTCACCAAGACCGTCGCCATCGGTATCAATCTGCGCGATGTTATCTACTGCGATACAGTTATCAGCGGTATTAAGTACGCCATCGCCATCGGTATCAGTTGCGCAGGTATTCGTTGCATCGTTTGGACAAGGATCACAAGCATCTCCGAAGATATCACCGTCGGTATTGGTTTGCGTTGGGTTAGCAACCGCAATACAATTATCAACTGTATTTAGAGCACCATCTCCGTCAGTATCGGTTGCACAGGTATTGCTGATGTCATTTGGACATGGGTCACAAGCGTCGCCCATGCCGTCAAGGTCACTATCAACTTGGCTAAGATTTGCCTTCGCAATACAATTATCGCCTGTATTCGGAATGGTATCGCCGTCAGTATCGGTAGCGCAGGTATTGGTTGCATCATTTGGACATGGGTCGCAGGCATCACCAAAAATATCGCCGTCAGCATTACTCTGCGTTGGATTCGCAACCGCGATACAGTTATCTGCTGTATTTAGATCACCATCGCCATCTGTATCAGTTGCACACGTATTGCTTAGGTCATTTGGACATGGGTCACAGGCATCACCAAGACCATCACCGTCAGTATCAATTTGGGCGATGTTATCTACAGCGATACAGTTATCAGTGACGTTCAATACACCATCACCATCGGTATCAGTAGCACAAGTATTGGTTGCATCATTTGGACATGGGTCACAAGCATCACCGAAGATATCGCCGTCGGCATTGGTTTGGGTTGGGTTGGCTACGGCGATACAGTTATCAGCCGTATTTAGATCGCCGTCACCATCGGTATCGGTTGCACAAGTGTTGGTGATATCATTTGGGCAAGGGTCACAGGCATCACCCATACCGTCGAGATCGCTATCAACTTGGCTGAGGTTGGCTTTAGCAATACAATTGTCAGCTGTGTTAAGAATAGTGTCGCCATCGGTATCAGTTGCGCAGGTATTCGTTGCATCGTTTGGACAAGGATCACAAGCATCTCCGAAGATATCTCCATCGGTATTGGTTTGCGTTGGGTTAGCAACCGCAATACAATTATCAACTGTATTTAGATCACCATCTCCGTCAGTATCGGTTGCACAAGTATTGGTGATGTCATTTGGACATGGGTCACAAGCGTCGCCCATACCGTCGAGATCGCTATCAACTTGGCTGAGGTTGGCTTTAGCAATACAATTGTCAGCTGTGTTAAGAATAGTGTCGCCATCAGTATCAGTTGCGCAGGTATTCGTTGCATCGTTTGGACAAGGATCACAAGCATCTCCGAAGATATCTCCATCGGTATTGGTTTGCGTTGGGTTAGCTACTGCGATACAATTATCAGCGACGTTTAAATCACCATCACCATCGGTGTCGGTCGCACAAGTATTGGTTGCATCGTTCGGGCATGGATCGCAAGCATCACCTTGTCCATCACCATCAGTATCTACTTGAGAGAAGTTATCTATGACAATGCAATTGTCTGTTGTGTTGGGTATTCCATCGCCATCGGTATCACTGGCACAAGTATTGGTTGCATCGAGTGGGCAAGGATCACAGGCATCACCCATTAAATCGCTATCACTATCAAGCTGAGTCACATTAGCTTTAGCGATACAGTTATCGGCACTGTTTTGGATACCATCACCATCGACGTCGCCGGGATCACAAAGATTTAACGGATCGCTTGGGCAATAGTCACAAGGATCACCCATTCCATCAGCATCACTATCTACTTGGGTAGGATTGGCTTTGGCAATACAATTGTCATCATCATTTTGAATACCGTCGCCATCTACATCGCCGGGATCACAAGCGTTGGTCGGATCGCTTGGGCAAATATCGCATTCATCCCCAATGCCATCTGCGTCAGCATCTGTTTGCAGTAGGTTGGGAACACCGACACAGTTATCGGTAGAATCCGGAATACCATCACTATCGACATCGGATGGGGCACAAGCATTAAGCGGATCTGCAGGGCATGGATCACAGACATCGCCTTGTCCATCACCATCCGTATCTGTTTGTGCCGGATTTGCGACCCCAGGACAGTTATCAGCTGGGTCACAAATTCCATCGAGATCCGTATCAACTGCACATAGTGCAGTTTCAATCGACCCTACATCTGCCGCAACATTAATGACGCGCGGGAATCCTGTACCGCGTTGATCAAAAGGCGTACCAGGATCGGAACCAGTATCTATGGTAGGGCTGCCCGCTAGAATATCGTGCGTTTCAGTAACGCCGCCATTATTTTGTAGAGGACCAAGAAGCGGATCGAGATTAGAAGCGATAGTACCAACTTGGTTATTATTCACACCGTTTGTAATGGTATGTCCACCATCAACGCCGATGAGATTGAATGAAGCGGAAGTAATGGTACCGTTGTTTTGAATATCTTCACCAGAATCGGTGCCACCATCATTGTTATTGGCAACAATCGTACTAATTAAATTGCTTATCGTGGCACCTGCTTCGATAAGGATACCGCCACCACCGGCCGTATCGCCCGCGTTATTAAGCGTTATAGTTGTTGAAGAAAGATTGGTCAGAACGCTGACATCACTTAAATCGATACCGCTACCGACATTCTTGGCTGAGTTGGTCGAAATAGTGGAGTTAATAATATTAGAAATAGTGGAAACGGTAGGGCTCGCACTTTCCGCAAAAATAGCGCCGCCCTGGCCACTACCATCTAGCAGTACAAGGAAATCACCACCGCTCGCCGTATTTGTATCAAGGGTAGTATTTTGAATAGCCGTAATAGTTGAACCGGTAAGACCTTGGGGAGCGATATAAATAGCGCCACCAAAACCGCTTCCATCGGCAACAGCCAGGAGTGGGTTATTACCACCGATCGCCGAGTTACCTGAATAGGTCGAAAAAGAGATAGTTCCAAGATTGGAACCAAAGGCAGCAACAGCACCACCAAAACCTGCGCCAGAAGCAAGTGTTAACGCGCCTATTCCACCTAAAGCCTGGTTATTTGTAAAGGTATTGTTTGTTTCGGTAGAGACCGTGGTGCTTTGCAAATAAATCGCACCACCACGCGCATAGCCCGGTGCAGATAAAAGGCTCACAGCCGAATCTCCACCCTCTGCGGTGTTAGCATTAAAAGTGCTATTTAAAATATTAGTGATAGATGAGCTTTGTGCATACAGAGCACCACCTTGCGCTGGAGCAGCATTTGCTCCTTGTGCCAAAATGACGGCACCATTTCCACCTTGGGCGCTATTTCCTTCGAAGACTACATTATCAAGAGTCGTTAAAGATGAATTTAGTAAATATATAGCACCACCATCTGCCAGAGTTAGTGAAACTACTCCTACTGCTGCATCGCCACTTATCGCACTATTATTCGTGAATGTCGAATTGCTAATCGTGCCGATCGTGCTTCCTATTGATGAGCTGTGGATCGCGCCGCCTTCAGCAAAAGAAACACCACCCAAAGCTGCATCAATACTTTCGCCCAAAGCAGAGTTACTATCGAAGATAGTGTTATCTATCAAAAGAATATCGCCCACGTTCGCAATAGCGCCACCTTCTGCTCCCTTACTAACGGCAAATAGAGCTGGATCACCATGAGCAACGTTATTAAAAAAAGTTGAATCCGTTATGGCAGAAATAGTTCCTACATTAAGTATCCCGCCCCCTACGCCTTCTGCACCGGTAGTATTGTCCGCATATTCCGCCAAGCCATTCCTAATAGTGACATTATCCAGACTCAATGTTCCTGTTATCTCAACGCCAAGCAAGCGAAAAGGCAGAGCTGTAGGATCTCGCTCGATAATACCGTTTTGAATGAGCAGGCTAAAACCCACCTCATCAATCACCGGCAAAGCAGTATCGCTTCCCCCCACGAAATTAAATGAAGCAGCGAGGTAGGTAAAAGTTAAACCACCCAAATCAATGGTGTCATTTTGACCGTTACTATTAGCAGTAGTCATATCAGCTATTAACTGCGCCGGCGTAAGCGGCGTAAAGAGAGCAGCCATACTCTGACAGCTTAGAAGAAAGATAACAGGTTGTATTAACCTTGTTATATGCGAAATAAATGACACGATGACCTCAAGAGGTTAAACAAGCCATTTTTACGCTAACATGATACAAATACTGTATTCAAAATTGTTTACATTTACTCAGCAAATTTTGATATAAATAAATAATATTAAAAGAGTTTTCTACAAATATAAAAAACTTAAAAAACCAAACAAACATATTGTTCTTGATATATAAGTCATTTAAAGGTTTTTTATGCACAATTTAAATGGTTGTGTATGAGAAACATCTTTCTAATCTCTATTTTTGTATTTGCTTCAATATCTCGAGCTATGGAATTAGGTCCTACTTCCTTCTTTCAAAAACTAGCTGCTCATCACAACTTCGCGGCGAGCGTCTATAATAACTTCATTTGGCGTGCATGGGTGCACTATTCATTTTTGAAGACCAAAGAAGACAAGCAAGTAGTGCATGGGGATTAGGCCTAGAAGATATCAAGGCCCTCACTCTCAAGCGGGAGCATCTGGCATTAAGTTTGCCGGCTTGGCGACTTATTTACGGAGCTAAGGATGTCGAAGACATATCTTCTTCTAGCGCCTTTCAAGAAGTTTTTCTTTTCCTAACTTCATCTTTTACAAACTTGAAAAATTATTTGCTTTACACAAATAAAGAACCGGTACCAGCGCAACAAAAACGCCGAAATTTTACGCCGTGCTCCTTTTTTAAGAGTTCTTAAAGAAAAAATATTTATTCATTTTCTTCAAAATGACGAGGCGGCTTTTTCAATTTTTATAGACTACATCCTTCGCTTCACCAAAAGGACAAAAAATTAATTGAAGAACAAAAAATGACACCTCTTGTTGAAGAGTCGCACCTAGCGAAACAAAGTTCTCTGATAGAAGAGAGTTGTGAAACTTTGAGCGTGAGCAATGATAGAGAGCCTCAAGATAATTTAGCAGCACAAGAAGTAGATATTTTCTCGACAAGACGACTAATCTTGCTAACGACGTGGCCAGCCTCAATGAAGAAGAGAGTCAAAGCGCACTCCATGAATGCCGAGAGCTCTTAAAGGCGAATTTGGAAATCGTAAAAAGCATACAAGAAGGGATTGAAGATAGGGATATTCGCTACGTCATTTGGGCGGAAGCGAGTACTGACCAGCATGTCGAGAGATTATTTGATGGCATATCGCAGGCGCCGGGCGTAAATATACTTTTGCATCCTTGCGGAGATTTTTGTCGCATCGAACGGGCTTTGCATGCCAAAGAGGCCCAAGAAAAATTGAGTTCCTTAGAATCTTGGGTTTTAAGAAGTGGTAGAGAAAGAATTGCGATAAGTAAAGGCGATTTTCCCACTACCTTCGATTTGATGGCCAATGATATTTCTCGACATATGCGACTGTGCCTACAACATCTCGACACATTGAGAGCAAGCACTATACGGCTGAGGGATATTCATAGGCGAATGAGCGAGTTCAAGGCTAAGCTCGGTCGGAATGCCGAAAACTAAATCAACATCTAGCCGCAAAAAAAGGCCCCTTTTTATAGGGGCCTTTTTATTTACTCCAAACCAATTCCTATCGACTGAGTCTTTTTAAAATTCTTAAAACCAAAAGACCAAGGAGAAGCAAAGCCGATG
>JBPOIV010000055.1:0-4721 GCA_052034245.1 Myxococcota bacterium | reverse complement strand
TAAAAGTGCATTTACGCGCCTATCAGACTTAGAAATCCTCATATTTGGTGAGGAAGCCCGCCCTAAAAATTCAGACTTTGTATTTATGCCGATTTCATGTCATAAGGTACAAAAAACAAAGTTTTTGAATCTTGTTTTAAATGGACTTATTGAACAAGGCTAATTTTTATAGATTATTTTTGAAAAGACAGAGGTTTAGTATTCTGTTTTGGCAGAAAAGGAGTAGCAGACGATGGGCTTATTAGATTTTTTTAAAAAAGGTCCTAACCCTGAGGCCATAGCGAGCCAAATGCGTAAGGCTAAAGAGCATTATGGGCAGCCTGAATATCGCCGTATGGCCATGGATAAACTCCTAGAATGGGATACTGATGAAAGTCTTAAGGCCTTGTTGGAGCGTTGGACTGCTGTTGTTCAATCGCCTCACTGGGATGAAGAGGAAAAACGCTGGCTTGTCGATGAGATGGTAAAGAGAGGCGAGCGGGTCATTCCCATTTTGAGGGAATTTGTCTTGGAAAAAAATGAGGTCAACTATGCTATTCTCACCTTGAGAAAGTTGATTTCGGATGATCAAACTTATAGCAAAATTCTTGTGGAAGCTTTGCAAAAACGCTCCCCTAGCGATCATCGTAGTGTTCAGGCAAAACGAGAAATTATCGCGGCTCTTAGCGATTTGAAGACCATGAATTTTGAGGCTCTTTTTGTGCCTTATCTTGAAGATCATAGCGATGATGTGCAGGCTCTAGCCATCGAATCTTTGGCTCAGACTAGGGAGCCCTCCATAGTCAATAAAATGCTGGCCCTTTTGACCAGTGAAGAGCATTCAGCGCGGGTTTCACGCCTTGCTGCCAAGATCATTGCTGAACATAAAATTCCGGTAGCCACTGAGACTCTTTCAGAAGCGGTGAGGGAAGAATTTACCATCAAGGATGGATTTCTTACGCGTCTTTCTCATTAAAACTTGTTGAAGGATTGCTATAAAAGCGGGCCCGCCCTCTATTGTAGCCACGAAATAATGTGCCCAAATTCAGTTGATTATTGGCTATGAAAGGTGGGACATGAAAAGAGGTGTGGTCGTACAAAAATTTGGTGGCAGCTCTGTCGCGACGCCAGATAAAATTCGTCATGTGGCCCAGTTTATTAAAGAGTCTCTCCAAACGAAAGAGCGTATTTGCGTCGTTGTTTCTGCTATGGGCCATAGTACTAATGAATTGATTGACCTGGCTCATACCATTAATCCCCATCCCCCAAAGCGCGAAATGGATATGCTTATTAGCTGTGGTGAGCGCTCGTCAATGGCGCTGTTGGCGATGGCCTTAGCTGCGCTCGACGTAAAAGCCTTGAGTTTGACCGGGTCACAATCGGGGATCATCACTGATGAAAATCACCGTGGCGCAAAAATTGTGGCCATTCGGCCAAATCGCGTTCTTGAGGCGTTTAAAGAGCATCACGTGGTAATCGTCGCCGGGTTTCAGGGCGTGTCTCGTAATAAAGAAATAACCACGCTGCAACGAGGTGGTTCTGACACTACGGCAGTTGCGATGGCAGCTGCGCTCAATGCAGAAGCATGTGAAATCTACACCGATGTTGCGGGCGTCATGGATGCAGACCCGCGAATTATTGCTTGTGCGAAGCCTATTCTAAGTTTAAGCCATCAACAAATGAGCTCGATGTCGCTGTATGGTGCGAAAGTACTCGCTCATGATGCCGCACTGATCGCCGAAGAATTAAAGGTATCTTTGATAGTTGCAGAAACAGGCGCATCAACACCGGGCACTACTATCGATGAAAAAATTATTCATAAAAAGAAAAATGCTATTTTAGCCATGAGCCATCTACGCGGCGTGGTAGGTATCAAAATTGATCCAGAAGAAATTCGCGGCGATGTGCAGAGTTATTTTCTTTGCGGGGGCATGAAAGACGGACAGTGCTATGCTTACGCATCGAATGATATTGCTCAAGAACTTAACTTAGGGTCAAATGACAACGGTGGCTTGGCGTTAATTAGCTTGCAAATAGGGGATAGATCTTTTCTATTAAAATCTCTCTCTTTACTCGTAACTATTTTGGCGGAGAAAAAAATCGATTTAATCGATATGATTATCGGTTTTAATGAGATTTTTATTATTGTTAAAGATGAAAGGCTCAACGAAGCCTTAAATTGCTTGCATCAAACTTTTATGCGGGACCAGTTATGAAAGAGCATCGTCGCCACGGACGGGTCGCTTTTTTATTGAATGCCAACGCGAAAAGCGTGACTCCTCAAAAAAGGGCCCACTTAGCAAAACTCATCCCTGCCAGAGATCTCTACTTTTCTCGCAGTCTCCAAGAGGCCGAAGAGATGATCGCTGAGATTTTATCATTGGACTATTCCTATATTTTCAGTGGTGGCGGCGATGGTACGGCAGTGAGCACGATAAACTTGCTCAGCAAAATCGCAAAAAAAATGCCCGATCACTGCATTCCAAAAATAGGTCTTTTGCGCTTAGGAACAGGTAATGCTCTGGCGAGAATGCTTGGTGCCCGCACTCCCGAAGAAGATGTTAAGGCTATTCTGAGCGGGCGAAATCTCAGGCCGCTCATGGTCAACATGGTTGAGACTGTCGATGGTATGCTCGCTCCCTTTGCTGGAATTGGTTATGATGGCGAGCTTATGAATGACTTTCAAGCAGTAAAAAAGGTATTTGCTCTTTCGCCATTTAAAAACTTTTTTAGCAATATTTTAGGCTTTAGTATCGCCGGCGTTTTTAAAACTCTTCCTCGTCAGCTTGGGCGAAAATTACCCATTGTCCATGTTAAAAGTTCAATGCCCGCTTATCGTATTGTGAATAATAAAGGCAAAGACGAAGAAATATATCTCAAAGAGGGTTTGGAGCTTTACCACGGCCGCTCGCCTCTTATTTGTGTTGGCACTATTCCTTTGCTTGGCTATGGCATAAAGATGTTTCCTTTTGCGAATAAGCGGCCCGGTTATATGCATTTGCGCATTAGCGCCGTGCCCTTAAGTGTATGTTTGGCGAATCTTTATCCTGCAATTTGGAATGGTAATTTTCGGCATCCAAAGCTTTATGACTTTTTGGTGAAAGATGTGAGCATAGAATCTACCGAAGATTTGCCTTATCAGTTTGCCGGCGACGCTATGGGCTATAAAAAACAGCTACATTTTTCAATATCAAATAAGCCAGTGGGCATGGCGTCTTTATATAAAGTGCCAAAAAAATTGGGCATTCCGGGTGAACCATTGTTAATGCCTCTTAACTGAGAATCATTAGCGCTGTTTTGAGATTTGAAGTTTTAATAAAACACTATAAGATTTGTCTATGAAAACTATTCTTTGTTCAGCACTGTTGTTATTTTTGGGCGCGTGCCTTGCGAATCCCAACTTGGTTAAAAAGCATCATGCGACCTATGGTATTAGCCTTCCTTCCAAAGAATGGCAGCAAAAGAGCTTTCGGGGCGCCGATTTATATTTTGAGCATGTGTCAAAAAAGGCATCAATCTATTTCTCTACTCAATGCGAAAAATTTAGCGACAGTCCCCTTGAAGCTTTGACCGCACAAATGCTTATCGGTTTTAATGACATTGATATTAAAAAGCGTGAAGCTAAAGAGCTTGCCGATCGCGAAGTTCTTGTGAGTGAATTGACTGCCAAGGTCGACGGCGTCACGCGCTACATGAAAATTATGGTGCTTAGAAAAAATCGTTGCGTTTTTGATGGAGTGTTTAGTTCAGCCTTGAGCTCTGAAGAACTTGTTTTTGAATTTGATCGCATGGTCGATAGCTTTTGGGCTGAGGCGGCCCTATGAAGATAGGCGAAACTATAAAAAAAATCACCGCCATAAAAAGTATAGAGAAAGCGGGCGCCTATTTACGAGGAAAAATCAGCTATCTTGGTGGACTGACGCTGCTGATTTTACGTTTTTATAGACATGCTTTTAAGCGGCCCTTTCTTACGCCTGAATTGCGCGAGCAATGTTATCACGTAGGCATCGCCTCTATGCCCATTGCATCGGTTACACTCTTTTTCGTCGGTGTCGTGTTTGCTTTTCAATTTGGTATTACCTTACGTGCCCTGGGCGCAGTCCAATTCATTGGGCGCGTAACCAGTGTGTCCTTGATTCGTGAGCTTGGCCCTGTTTTTACGGCGCTAGTCGTTGGTGGACGTGTAGGTGCTGGGATGGCGGCAGAAATTGCCTCAATGCGAGTGACGGAGCAAATTGATGCGATTCGAGCTTTGGGGGCAAGCCCGATTAGAAAATTGGTTGTACCCAGAGTGATAGCAGGCACCCTGATGATCCCCATCGTATCCATAATAGCAACGGTAATCGGCGCTTTTGGTGCGGCGATTATTTCTTGGGGAGAATTTCGAGTTAATCCTATTTCGTTTTATGGCACTTCGATTGCTACCGTCAAAATGATGGATCTCATAAGCGGTGTCACCAAAACATTTTTTTTCGGTTTTGGGGTGGCTCTTGTTGGTTGCTACGAGGGACTCTTTTGTGAATTTGGCACCAAAGGCGTGGGCCGCGCCACTACTCGTGCCGTGGTGAATGTGTCTTTGGTCATCGTGTTTACCGATTTTTTTCTCACTCGAATTTTCGCCTATTTTCTCTAGAGGAAATATTTTGCCACGATGAATAGTTTTTTAAACAATTCATCTCTCCTCAATTTCTCTTTGAAGGCCTTAAAGTCTTAAGCTTTGAGGTCTTCAATTTTTTAATAAT
>JBPOIV010000155.1:0-5464 GCA_052034245.1 Myxococcota bacterium | reverse complement strand
TATGATGGCGATGTGATGCTTGTTGGCGGCTTTCTCATCGGGCGGATTGATGGTGGTTTTCCTCGCCGCCTTAGCTAGAATTTCTATTCCTCGCCGGAATCTTCAAAGGGAATTAAATCACAGCCTTTATTCATGCTATTGAAGGGATGACTGCTGTACCATTTGCCGTCGATATTAATTTCTAAATAAGTATGCAAGTGCCGCTCAGCAAGAAAAAGCTGTCCCTGAAGACCCATTTTTCGCCCGAAATTATAGGCCAGCGCAGAAAAATTAGTACATACGCCGTGATTACTAAAAAAAGTATGTGCAGGTGAGCTTTTTTGCGCAGCTCGCAATTTTTCCATTGTTCGAAGAGGATTATGTGAGGGAACAAAAAATTCTAAGCTTTGCTCAGCCACACATTTAGCCATAACAATTTTCTCTGCAGCGTTCATATTCAATGATTCCGCCATAGCAGCTGATTCCTCGACGAGAATCGCATAAGCACGATTGCGCGGCGTGTCTCTTGTGCCTTCTTTGGTGCGTACTTTTGCTGGATTACTTTTATGGCGAGGACTTTTGTAGTTATCGAGTGGGTCGCAAATTTTTGGAGCGAGTATAGTGTTTCTATATTCTTCGTTGCGCCAAGGATTAACGCATTTGGCATAAACGCTGAGCACTTTTTCTCGGTCCAGGGGGGCAAGAAGCAAAGTGTTAATCCTGATCTGCAAAGCATCATAGTCCGAAAGAGCATCTCTTTGTCTTAAATACCATTCCGCTTTTTGCTCTTGCTGAATCGCTTTTTCCAGCGCAGGAAGACTTTCAAAACCTCGCTCTTGATAACGAATAATGCGATCCCTGAGTTTAGTCAGGCTATACTCACTCGCTTGTATCATTCGAGCATACTCGATCAAATCCTCGGTGCTATCGAGCACGATGTCGTCGTGAAGGAGCAGAAGATCGATGAGAACAAAAAGCTCTTCGTTGTTAATCATGGCTTTTTGTTCTTGATTAAAGAACGATACCTTTCTTATATCGATTCGATAGCGTTTTTGTATCTTTTTAAGATCGTTAAAATGAAAGGTAATAACATCGTTTATATTCTGAGGAGTTCGATGCAGATGTTGAATAGCAAATAGTTGTTGGCAAAGAAAAATATAAAAAAAGAAAATATACTTATGGTAAAAGCGCAGATTCATACTAATGCTCCTAAGATATATAAAATTAATATCGATAGTTTTATTAAATAGGTGCATCGAATTAGCCCAAAATGAAAATTTTGTGGCTTCATACTAGCCAAGGCCCGCCAAGCGGCTAAGCTAAAAAGGCAAAAAAAAAGCAAAGGTTTGTGGATGAATAGAAAGCTTATACAATCTATGTTTTGGTGTTTACTGTCGGCACTCCTTTTGGGTATTTCACAGCCGCTTTATATGCCTGAGCTTTTTTCACATCCTTGGTCGTCATGGTGTGGACTCTTTGCTCTCATTGCCTATGTTCCTTTCTTTTTGACGGTGCGGGATAAGAATTTAAAAACCGTTTTTGGTCTCAGTTTTTTAACTATGACGGCACAATTTAGTGTTGTGCTTTTTTGGATTTATATTGCTGTCCATGTTTATGGCCACGTTGAACCCCTATCGGCTTCAGCTATCACGCTGATGTTACCGATGATTTTAGCGACGATGGGCAGCGTTTTTTTTACCATTGCGCGTTTTTTGAGTATTCATTACCGCTTATCTTTCATTTACTTCGCCCCTGTGGCGCTTTGTGCCGCTGAATATTTCCGTAATTATCATCTCTTCGGCGGGTTTCCTTGGGGCAATGTTGGTTATTCTTTGGGGCGCATACCAGAATTTCTTCAATTATCATCTTTGGTAGGCGTTTATGGCGTAGTATTTTTTGTTGGTGCAGTGAATGCTCTTCTCGCCAAAGGGATGTTGTCGACCAAATTGCAACGCTATAAACTATTCCTGGCAAGTTTTCTTTTGGTTGGCCTGAGCTTTTTATATGGCAGTATTCGTTTGAAATCAGCCGAAACCGATTTTGCGCCAAGCATTCGTGTGGCGATGTTGCAAGGCAATATTCCACAAGAAGTAAAAAGCAGCGCCCGACTTTTTGCCGAAGACATTATTGAAATTTATGAAGAGTTGCATGAAAGAGCAAAGGCCGAGGAAGCACAATTAATTGTCTGGCCCGAAAGTGTTTATCCGCAAGCCGTTTACCAAAAAAAGCCTACTCTTGCCTTGAAACCGACTTCGATTGCAAGCGTCATTGGTGCTACCACTTATGATGTTGATTACGAAGAAGGGCAGTCCTTTTATCAAAACTCTGCGCTTATTTTTGATTATCAAGGAAAAATTATTGACCGCTACGATAAATCTCACCTCGTACCCTTTGGTGAATATGTTCCGTGGCCGATGAGTAAAATGGTGGATAAAATTGTTCCGGGTCTAGGGGCATTTAAGCCAGGTATTTCCTTCACGCCGGTAGAGCTCGCTTTGGGGCGTGGCAAAAGTGTCGCCATCGGTACCACCGTTTGTTATGAAGGTATATTTCCTGAAATTAGTCGTGCCTATGCTAATAACGGTGCCAAATTATTGGTCAACTTAACGAATGATGCTTGGTATGGCTTTTCATCGGCTCCTTATCAGCACCTTTTGATGTACCAAGTGCGTTCAGCAGAAAGCGGTCGCCCTTATGTGCGCGCTACCAACAGCGGGATTTCCGCATGGGTGGATGCCTATGGTCGTTTGCATGAGCACCTGCCGCTTTTTGTCCGAGATGTGCTTGTTGCTGATGTGCCTTTGGTAAATAAATCAACCATTTATTTGATAATTGGTGATATTGTTCCCATAGCGTGTCTTCTTTTTCTTCTGATAGCCTTTATCAACGCATTGCTTCCGCTGTTGGAAATGTTCAAAGAACGTCGCGTAAAAGATTTGGCGATCGTGGCTTTTTTCGTCGCCATTGCTATTAGTTCTCAATGGTATTTTAGCGATGCTCGTTTCATGGCGGTAGAGTCCGCGCGTACTAAGAATCTGTGGATTATTATTTTTTCCATGATGCTCATGGTGGCGTGTCTTAGAAAAAGCAAGCGAAGCCAGGGATTTTTGATAAGTGTAGGAAGCATTACGGCTGTGGTGTCTTTACTTTTGGCTTATTTTGAATCGCCTGCTTTCTTGGCGGGTCTTCTTATCAGCGTATTGATTTATCTTTTGGCCTTTCGTATGAGCAAAGCTACGCTCACCCAAAAACCACAGTGAATAGCAAAAATGGCTGCAAAAGATACCGCGAATTTAGTCTATGAAATCAATAAGAAATTATCTGAACTTGGTCAGAAATTATCTTCATTGGAAAAAGCTATTAAGTTTGATGAAAAGTCGATTCGTCTTCGTGACATCGAAGATAAGATGGCTGAGCAGGATTTTTGGAGTGATGTGGTAAATGCTCAGAAAGCTCAGCAAGAAAAATCATTTTTATCTCGTGAACTAGAGCGATTTAGTCTGACGCGAAATGCCCACAAAGATTATCTGGAACTCATCGAACTCATGCGTGATGACGAAGATGCGTTAATTCAGCTGAGCCACGATGTGGATAGCCTCGCGAGTGAAATCTCCATCATCGAAATGGAATGCATGCTGAGCGAAGAGCACGATAAAAATAACGCCATTTTGAGCGTGAATGTGGGTCAGGGCGGCGTTGATTCTCAAGACTTTTCTGAAATGTTAATGCGTATGTATCGTCGCTATGCTGAACGACGCGGCTTTGAAGTGACCATCATGGAATGGCAGGATGGAGAAGAAGCAGGCATAAAAAATGCTACGATGTTGGTCTCTGGTCTCTATGCTTATGGTTATTTAAAAGCCGAAATAGGGGTGCATCGTTTAGTCCGCATTTCGCCCTTTGATTCCGGTGCTCGACGACATACTTCATTTGCATCGGTTTGGGTCATTCCTGAAATCGACGATACCATTGATGTTGAAATAAAGACTGATGACTTGCGCATTGATACTTTTCGAGCAGGCGGCGCAGGTGGACAGCACGTGAATAAAACCGATTCGGCGGTGCGAATAACCCACTTACCTACCAATACCGTTGTAGCGTGCCAAGCGGAACGCAGCCAAATAAAAAACCGTGCGACTGCAATGAAATTATTGAAAGCGCGGCTTTACGAACTAGAAATGCGCAAGCGTTTGGCCGAACGTGATAAAGCCCAAGCGCAAAAACTCGAAGCATCTTTTGGTTCGCAAATACGTAACTATGTAATGGCGCCTTATCGTTTGGTTAAAGATTTGCGTACCGGCTATGAAGTGGGCAATGTCGATGCTGTTCTCGACGGCGATATACAGCCCTTTATCGAAGCATATTTGCTTATGAAGTCCAATTAATTATTTAGACAGAGAGCCCGATGCAGGATTTTTTAAGATTGCGAGAGACTATTTTTGCTGCACCGGAGGCTGAGGCCATTGCTCTTTTTCAAGAAGAAATCTGGACCTATTATGCCAAACAGGGTCGGCATTTTTCGTGGCGAGAGAACATAACTCCTTACGGCGTAGTGGTTTCGGAAATCATGTTGCAACAAACGCAAACTCATCGTGTTGCGCAAAAATATGATTGTTTCATAGAGAAGTTCGAAGATTTTAGTGCGCTGGCGGAGGCTCCTTTTTCGGAGGTATTGGCGCTGTGGAAGGGCCTTGGGTATAATCGTCGAGCTTTGAATTTACAAAAAATAGCGACGATAGTTATGGAGCAGCATCAAGGCCTCTTGCCCGAAGAGGAAGCTCTGCTTGAGACTTTTCCTGGCATCGGAAAGGCCACGGCTCGCTCCATTGTCAGTTTCGCTTTTAATAAACCGGTTGCATTTATTGAAACCAATATCCGCACCGTTTTTCTCTTTTTCTTTTTTGCTCAGGATCAACGGGTGCATGATCGAGAAATCCTTCTTCTCGTTCAGAAAACACTTCCGCGTGAGCGCGCCCGGGATTGGTATTATGCCTTAATGGATTATGGCGTCATGCTTAAAAAGGAAGTAGGAAGCCTTAATGCTCAAAGTGTGCACTATAAAGTTCAATCCCGTTTTGCGGGATCGGACAGGCAACTTCGTGGAAGGATTTTAGAGTTTTTACTGAAAGGCGATGGTGATATTCATACCTATTTTGCCGACGAAGAGGCCCGCCTTTCGCGGATTCTTAAGCAGCTTTGCACAGAAGGACTCGTGAAGGAACAAAATGGAAGTTACGTGTTATAGCTTCCTAATTGTTCTTTGACATTGCATTGTTGCATAAGCAGATGGTTAACCAATAAAGCCGTCATTGCGAGGCAGGCACTGGCCCCGTGGCTTAACGTCATTGCGAGGCAGGTACTGGCCCCGTGGCTTATCGTCATTGCGAGGCCAAGTATTGGCCGTGGCAATCCAGCAAAGGTAATACCTACCTCTCTATCAAAGTGCACTGGATTGCCACGCTTTGCTCGCAATGACGAGTAAGCA
>JBPOIV010000301.1:0-4642 GCA_052034245.1 Myxococcota bacterium | reverse complement strand
CCTGACCGATCAAGGGCCTTTAGTTGTTAAGGAGCTAGTTTCTTCCGTTCGCGCCAATGCCAATTTTTTAAGCGATTATGAGCAGAGTGAAAAAATTGCCAATCTCTTTTCTGTCCAAGGCGCACCCGCGGTGGGTGCTTTAAAAATAAATGGTCATTATGTGCATGAATATGAAGGTAATTTTTATATAGTCTATCCCGCAGTCAAAGGAAAAGTTTTAAAAGCGCGGCAAATTCGCCGTCATCACGCCCAAAAAATTGGCAAAATTTTTGCGCAATTGCATGAGCTTGGAACGCATTTGGTTGAGCTCAATGAGCCTAATTATCTTTATCATACGCAGGAAGAGTGGAGAGAAATTTGTGCTCTATCTACTAATTTTGTCGACGACATTCTTGCTGGAAAAATTCTTCATTGGAATGAATTATATAGAGAAAAATTTTTGTTGACCAAAGATAATTTACTAACAAGCCATCGCGATTTACATTATGGCAATTTAATTTGGGACGAAGGTAATGAGCCGCATATTATCGATTGGGAATCTGGCGGAAGCATTGATGCGGAAATGGATATAGTTGGTTTCGCTTTGGAGTGGAGTGGCCTATTGCTCGGTGAATTTAATGCTTCTATTTTCAGCGCCATTCTTCAGAGTTATTTAAATGATTCTCAAAAAGAGATAAAAGATCACGATCGAGCTTTTTATGGTTGGCTTGGGCATAGTGTTTTAGGTTGGCTATTTTTCAATTTGAGGCGCGCTTTAGGCCTAACCTCTTCCGATCCCCTGGAAAAGGCCCGTGCTACAGCCGTTTTAGAAGGGGGGCTTTTAAGGGCTTTGAACTATTTAGGCACCCATGAGCAGGATTTGTTAGTGCAGATGAAGCAGACTTGCATGGCTTCCAAGTATTTATAATATATAGATAATTTGCTGATAAACTATCTAAAAAGTAATACAATTTTTTGGTTTTTTCCAATATCTGAAGTCTTAGACTAAATCCTGCCAAAATACATTATGAAACTGTGTTATCCCTAATTGCGCCTTTGAAATTACTCCGATAGTAAAAACTTAGATTTGGCAGTGCTGCATAAGTATATAGTATAACTCTGGCACTACGAGCGTTGACGCTACCACCTCACATCAAATCTTGTAAAAAATTATCAAATTCATTTTGGGCGTAGCGCCCGGTGACAAAGGTTTTTATGACTGAACGCAGCACTTTTAATAGCATGCCTTTATCAGATGGCATGAAAAAAACTGTTCTTGAAATAGGTTTTCTTAATCCGACTCCTATCCAAGAAAAATCTATTCCTGAACTTCTTTTAGGAAGAGATCTTTTAGGCCAAGCGCAAACGGGTACCGGCAAAACTGCCGCTTTTGCGATTCCCTTGATTGAAAAAGTCGATATACAAAGCAAGGAAATTCAAGCCTTGGTTGTATGCCCTACGCGTGAACTTTGCTTGCAGGTTTGCCAAGAAATTAAACGCCTTGCAACGCATACTAAAGGCGTTAGCGTGGCGGCTCTTTACGGTGGCCAGGCCATTGATCAGCAATTTCGCGCGCTTAAAACCCAAAGACCGCAAATTATTGTTGCTACTCCAGGTCGTTTATTTGACCATTTACGTCGTGGCAGCATTAATCTTTCAGCAGTTTTCATGATTACGCTTGATGAAGCGGATGAAATGCTTGATATGGGTTTTAGAGAAGAAATCGAACAAATTTTTGAGCTTCTGCCAGAAAAAAATCAGCGTATTTTCTTTTCTGCAACTATGCCGAAAGCCATTATGGACATGGTTCATAGCTATTTGCGTGATCCAGTTATCATTAAGACTGATTCAAAAGTTTTAACGGTAGCTAAAATTGAGCAGAGCTATTTTAAGGTACGTGGAAAAGAAAAAACTGAGCTCTTGTGCCGTGTTTTGGATTATAGAGATCCCAAATTAGCGGTGGTATTTTGCAACGCCAAAAGCACTGCTGATGAGCTTGTTGAAGATATTAAGCGTCGTGGTTTTGAAGCAGGTGTGCTTCATGGCGATTTGAGCCAAAGCCAACGTGATCGTGTAATGGCGCAATTTAGAGGCGGACAAGTTCGTGTTTTGATTGCAACTGATATCGCAGCACGTGGTATTGATGTCGACGATATTGAATTGGTACTCAATTATCACTTGCCTCATGATCCAGAAGATTATGTACACCGTATCGGTCGAACAGGACGTGCGGGCAGAACTGGTCGCGCTGTATCTTTGGTAGAGCCACGAGATAATTCACGTCTTAGAAAGATTATGAATTTTGCTCGCGCGGACATTGTCGAAGAAGAACCACCGACGATCAATCAAGTGAAGTACGCAAAGCTCGCTAATCTTTTTGGCAAAGTGAAGACTGCTCTCGATTCAGAAATGATTGCAGAGTATCGCTCAATTTTGGCAAAGCAAAATATTTCTCCTGAAGATGTTGCTGCGGGATTGATTAAAATCGCCCTAGAAAAATTTGATCAACATGCGATGGACGATGATGCTTTCCACGAACTTCGTGGCAAGAAATATTCAGGTGCAGGTTTTTCTGAGCGTCGTCGTGATGATCGTGGTAATGGCGGTGGTCGCGGTGGAGAATCTCGCTTTTCTCCTCGTCGTTTTGAAGACCGTGGTGGATTTGATCGAAGAAAAGAACGCGGTGGAAGAGGGGATTACACTCCTGATAGAGAGAGAGCGAAAGATGCGCCACGTCGCGAGTATTTTGCGAAAACTAATGATCGTCCTGCTGGGCCACGCACAAGTAATCGTGATGAGCCACGTAGTTTTGGTAAGGCACGTTTTGGTGATGATACGAGGAGACCATCTGCTCCATCGGCACCTAGAGGGGACCGGCCAAAGTTTGATGGCGCTCGCTCTTCTAAACCAGCTCGTTTTGAGCACGATGGAGGCCGCAGTGGCAAGCCAAGTTTTGGCGGGAACAAAGCGCGTCCAGGAGCAGCAAGTAAGGGCCCAGGCAAGTTTCGCAAGAAATAAGCTTTGGTTTTAAGAATGGCGAAAACCTGGGGATACTCCAGGTTTTTTTTTATGTAGACGTGTCTACATGGGGCCGAATTCTAGGTGGAAAAATGAAAATTTGTATTGTTTATTATAGTGGAAATGGTCACACAGAAAAACTCGCAAACTTTATAAGGGAGGGTATTCTCTGCGAGACTACGGCAGAAGTTGTAAGTATGAATGTCGCAACATTAGGTGAGGATTCTTGGCGCATGCTAAAAAATGCCGATGCGATAATTTTTGGCTCACCAACTTACATGGGAAGTGTCGCTGCCCCTTTCAAAGCTTTTATGGATGCTTCAGGAGAATATTGGCTTGAGCAACCCTGGGCCAATAAAATGGCTGCAGCCTTTACCGTGGGCACTGCTTATAGTGGTGATAAGTTAAATACCTTGATACAGTTAGTCATTTTTGCCGCCCAGCATTCCATGATTTGGTTGGGACAAAGTCATTTAGGTAGCATTTATAGTGTCGATAATAAAAATATTAATGAATCGGGATCTTGGTTAGGTCTTATGGCGACTTCGTCAAGCGACAAAGCTATTAAAATAAATGACGGTGATGGTTCTACAGCAAAGATATTTGGAAAGCGTATTGCTAAGGCAGTGAAAAAGTGGTCGCAAAATTAGTTTGCCCATCAAAGATTTGGTTAAGCCGGCTGGAAAGCATATTGGTGATTTTTATTTTTAGATAAGAAGGGAAATATGAGGAACTTATGAAATATGCACTCATATATTTTTTAGTTATTTTCACAGGTATAGCTTGTCGGGGCGGTAATGCTCCTTCGGGTGAAAAAAATGCGTCAGGCGCCGAATCGGCGACGCTCAGCCAAAATGAAGATGCTCCTACGCCAGATGAGAAACTAAATAACGCCATATGCTTCGAAGAATGGCATCTTATTGATGCAATTTTGAAGGAGGGGGCAAATCGGCTGGCCTGGTGGTCCTTCGGTGGCTTTACAACCTTGCATAACGCGGCGGCTACAAAAAATATGCCGATTGAATCATTTTTGGCATTAGTAAATAGCGTCGATAAAGCAAGTATCGATACACAAGATTCCATGGGGCAAACGCCGCTTCATGTGGTGCTAAAAAATAAGGACCAGGAAAAAGCCAAGATATTAATAAAAGCCGATGCCCGTATCGATGAAGGTAGTGCCAGTTTAGCAGCCAAAAATGGAATTGATTTAGTAGCTCTTATGGCGCAGCAATAAAATCTTTGATTTTACAAGCAGAAAAAAAAGGCCCAAAGGGCCTTTTAAAATAGCAAAGAGCGGAATCTAAAAATTAGCAGCTGCGTCAAACATATTCATTTGCGTAGGATCATCATCGTCGAGATACCCCATAGAATGAGTCATGTATCTCGCGGCTTTCTTATATATCTTTTGAAAGACTTTATATAGCCGCTGATTATTAATAGCTTTTGGTCTCGCATATTGCCCGGCCGCGTAAGCATTATTGAGCCTTTGGCTAAGCTTCTTGTATGAAGGATATTTCATATAAGCTGCTTTATCGCCATTGAGATTGGTCTTTCTTTGAAGTTCTTTAAACTCTGCTTCCATGGCTTTTTTTCGTTCGTCTTCAATAAATTGTTGACAAAAATCTCGAACTTCTGCCATGTCATT
>JBPOIV010000202.1:0-10626 GCA_052034245.1 Myxococcota bacterium | reverse complement strand
CCGGAGTAAAACGTCTAAACTGGAATTTTATCGTCAATATTCCTTCGCGCTTTCCTCTCGAAGCGGGCATTTTTCCAAGCCTTGTTGGAACTTTTTATTTGATGCTGCTGACTGCCGTTATCGCCCTGCCTTTAAGCATTTTTGCGGCCATTTATCTTGAGGAATACGGCGGTGACTCGTGGCTTAAACGGCTTATTGAATTAAATGTCACCAATCTTGCCGGGGTGCCTTCGGTTATTTTTGGTCTTTTAGGCTTAGAACTTTTCGTGCGCGTTCTCGACTTAGGGCCGAGCCTTTTGGCCGGCGCTCTGACGCTTTCTTTGTTGATTTTGCCCGTTGTTATTACCGCCGCTCGCGAATCCATCAAAACGGTCCCTGATAATTTGCGCGAAGCAGGCTTAGCGCTCGGTGCTACAAAATTATCCGTCATTTTAAGAGTAGTTGTGCCTCTTTCCATGTCGCAAATTACTACGGGTGCTATTTTAGCCATCTCGCGCGCCATTGGTGAATCTGCTCCTATCATTGTCATTGGCGCCGCCACCTATATCGCTTTTGCACCGAATAGTTTGATGAGCGAATTTTCAGCCTTACCTTTACAAATTTTTCAATGGGTACAACGACCGCAGCCAGGCTTCATAGAAAATGCCGCCGCAGCGATCGTGGTGCTCTTAATTCTTCTCGTCTTTTTTAACGGACTTGCCGCATGGCTTCGCCATCAACAAGAGAAGAAGCGAGGACATTTATGAGCCTAAGCCTAGAACCGAAAATGGTCATAAAACATCTCGATGTTTTTTATGGCAGAACCAAAGCCGTCAGCGATGTTTCTCTCGACGTGATGAACGGTAAAGTTACTGCTATCATCGGGCCTTCAGGCTGCGGAAAATCAACCTTTATCCGCTGTCTAAATCGCATGCACGAGCTCACCGCCGACACCAAAGTATTTGGCTCGGTATTGCTTGATGGTGAAAATATTTATGCCCCAGGCGTAGATCCCGTCAACATTCGTCGACGAGTGGGAATGGTTTTTCAAAAACCCAATCCCTTTCCTCACATGAGCATCATGCAAAATGTCTTAAGTGGCTTTACTTTTACCAAGAAAAAACTGCCCGCAAGCAAAGAAGAAATCACCGAAAAAGCACTTAAAAGCGCCGCACTTTGGAAGGAAGTAAAAGATCGCCTTCATGCTCCAAGCAGTGCGCTTTCAGGAGGACAACAGCAGCGTCTTTGCATCGCGCGCGCCTTAGCGATGGAGCCCGAAGTATTGCTGCTCGATGAGCCTTGCTCGGCGCTAGATCCCATATCGACAGCGCGCATCGAAGATCTCATCAATGAGCTGCGCTCAACCTACGCCATTGTTATCGTGACACATAACATGCAGCAGGCCGCACGGGTCTCACAAATTACAGCATATTTTTTGGATGGAAAACTCATTGAGATCAACACTACTAAACGTCTCTTCACGAGCCCGAGCGATCCGCGCACCGAAGACTACATAACGGGGAAATTTGGGTGATGAATAAGAATCACATAAATAAAGCCTATGAGCATGAACTGCAACTTCTAAGAGATAGAATCCTTCTTATCGCTGGGCGCGTAGAAAAAATGATGCAAAATTCTATGGACGCCCTTGCCCATAAAAACGTGAGCCTGGCACGTGAAACCATTGATTATGATAAAAATATTGATCGCGACGAATACGTCATCGACCGCCAATGCATTGAGCTTTTAGCTCGAAGGCAACCGCTTGGCGAAGATTTACGCTTCATTGTCTCGGTAATCAAAATGGTGACTTATTTCGAACGTATGGGTGATTTAGCGGTAAAAATTTGTCAAAAGACCATCAAACTCAATCGCCATAATAAAGACTATTCGATCAAAGGCCTAGACGACATGGCCGTAGGCGTTCAAGAAATGATCAAAACTATCGTCGCGGCCTTTTTAGAGAGAGATTGTAAAAAAGCTAACCTGGTGATGAAACAGGACGAAGTTATCGACAACATTTATCATCTAACAGCAAAAAAATTCATCAAAGAAATGACGGAAGGCGGCCAAGATTTTGAATCTCATTTTAACCTTTTATCCATTGCAAAATGGCTTGAGCGCATGGGGGACCATTGCAACAAATTGGCCGAGCTGATTATTTTTATGGTGAAAGGGGAAGATGTGCGGCATCACGGCAAGATAAGCGATAAAATCCCCCTCAACGTTGAATAATCTTCATCGCTAGTTCTAAGACCTGAGAGAAAAAGCTATGCCTGCTCGATAATCTATTGCGAAAATCGTCAACTTAAAGCAATTAAAAAATACTTTTAAAGGATAGTTTATGCAACAAAAGTATTTTTATTGCTTGATATTTATTTCGTTTTTATTACTCCCTAATTTCGTTCATGCCGAGGACACACAGTGGTCCTTCAGAGTAGGAAAGAAAAAGATAACCGTCATTCTGGAGCAAAAGGACTGGGATCACATCTTTTTTGGCCAAGAGATTGAAGATGGGTTTTTGGGAGGACACGATTGGGCTCATTATTTTGAACACCATCTCAAAAATATTCCTGGCGCCCAAGCCTCTTTTGATCAAAAGGAATTCTATTATTTAGCCCACTCAAAAAAAGGCGAAAAATTAAGCGATATTTTACATAAAATAGCTAACAATAAAAACGCTCGTTATCATACACTTTTTCCACCAGGAGTTTTAGATAAAAATTTTATCTTTGACACCTTTAGAGAAGCTTTTAGATTAAAGCAAACCAACTATGAAAACGGTTCTTTTTGGGCTGAAATTGAAAAAGATGGAACGAAGTTCAAAGTAGCGGGATATTTTGAGCGGAATAAAGGAAAATATTATATTAAAACTCTTTTTCCAAATCTCTCCTCTTTTTACCGTCCCCAACCTGATGACAATATCGGGCTTTCGCGTTTTTTTCTATGGAACCCGCAAAAACAAATTTGGGAACGGCATGGGGAAAGCCTCCTCAATATCGCCCTAACCAGCAATAAACATTGGCCATCACCACTCCAAGATATTGGCCCTAAACTTTCGACCTCACAAAAATTATCCCCAGCTAGCCTTAGTACCCAGCTAGAAATCCAAGAATTTTTGAGCGCTAAATTAGATGACAGTAAGATAGATAGCATTGCCTTATTTTTTAGAAACCCTGAAAATCCGACCAAACATGAATTTCAAAATATGCTGCAGGCCCTCAAAATTTTTCTGCCTAAGTTCAAGATAGCAATCGATAAAAAGAAAAGCGTGGCTCAGAAGCTAAAAAATTTAAGATTTCAATTAAATAAATATCTAAATAGCGCAAATCCTACTTTTAAAAGACTTATTGTCAGACTAGACCAGTGTTCTTATTCTTCCCTTCTGTTGAAAAATGAACATAACATTGGTGATAGCCATTTTGGCGAGCAGCTCATTAAGCAAATGCTCATGATCAATCTCCAAACGATCATTAAGCCTACTTTTAGCATTCCTGGTGCAGAACAATTAACGAGTATAGCCAAAAATTTTGCCGCTAATTTCTCTCATTTTCTGCTCGACGACGAGATTCTTTATCAACGATTCGAAAATAGTGAGATTGCTTTTTTTATATGCTTGATGCCCGGCGTAGAACATAATTATATTTTATCTTTAATTTCACTTAAAGACCTTCGACAAGAAGACCTTCTTTCTCAAAATGCTGAGTTTCGCCCCCTGTTTGGATTTAAAGGTGAGGACTTTTTACACGTCCACCTTGGACCTTTTCCAAAGGCTCGTGATATTGGGTATGGACTTGAGTTTTTGAGAAAACTTCATGTTTATGAGCAAAAAGAAGCTTTAAAAATTCAAAGCAAACAAGCTCTTCGGGAGTCTAATTTTCATAGAGCTTGCGGCCTATCAGGCACAATTTCGACGATTGCTTCAATACTGTCACTTACGCCACTTTTCCCGCTAAAACTCTCAAGCACGAGGGATAAAATCACGGGCGAAGTGGCATTTTTATCGTAATAAACGAGAATTTCTTTGGTACTAGGCTGCCCATTTTTCATTGCGGGCAAGGAAAATTGCTCGGGATATATTTTTAAAAATGCTTCAGTTTTTTTGAGGTGCACATCTGCGGTGGCATCGCCCCAATTTTTGACGATTAGCTTGGTTTTTAAACCGCTTTCTTTTGACAAGGCTAAATAATAATCATCGACATCGATCAAAGGCGTTTTTGGTATGCCTGCTTTCGCCATGGCTACCGCAGCGAAGGCATCGACAATGCCTGCTGCACAGATAGTTTTCTCGCCTTCACAACAGAGTTCTTGGCATTCTTTTTGTATATTATTAGCCATGGTTGCAGGACAATAGTTATCACAGGGTATTGGTTGTGCTGTTTTCTTTAAAATATATTCGGCATGCTTCCACGATAAGCTCGGATTTACTGAACGCATGAGAGAAACTATTCCTGAGACAATGGGGGTCGCAAAAGAAGTGCCGTCAAGACTCACCATTTGTCCTTCAATGAGCCCTAAAATATTGTCCCCAGGAGCCAGCACATCGATGCTTCGGCCAAAATTGGCGTAGGCAGGACTTTTGCCATCGATAGTAGAAGCGCCTACGGAAATAATACCGCCCGCAGCTCCCGGCAGGCGGCGGTCGGCGTTAATGCCTTCATTGCCTGCGCTCGCCACAACAATGCGCCCTTGCCTGTTGATAGGCCCGAGCATATCGAGCACGGGGCCAAAGGGCGGGTCTTTTAAGAAGTTTCCGGAAAAACCAAAGGAAGCGTTGATAATGTCTGCCGGATGCTGATTTTTTTTAAAGGCGCTCCCCAAAGGACACGAAGCAATTCCAAAGGTGCAGAGGTCTATGCCAGCGGCCCACATAACACCAAAAAGTCTGCCAGATAAAGTTTTATCTCCCTTGGTATCGACGGCAGAAACTTGCGCGTACCAATCTATGCCCGCAAGGCCCACGCCATTATCGGTACAGGGCGCTAAAACATTGAGCACCGCAAGTCCATGAGCATAATCGTCATTCTGCGCTAAGCGGCGTTGCTGAGGCATATAATCCAAAACATTATCGTAATAATAGCGACGTGATGCGCATAATAATGGATTAAAATCTGGATCATCAAGGGAAAAATTCCGATCGACCACGGCGATCACTGTCTTCGGATTGCCCTTCGTAAGAGCCCAAGCCTGCGGCATATGAATGCCTTTTTTTCCTGATAAATGCCATTGCTCCCGATAGAGAGGATCTTTAGGAATGACGAGCGCTACATCATTCGTTTTTTCATCTGTTAAACAAGAGCGACAGCCGCCCTCATCAGGTTCGCTATAATTAAGATGAGCAGTATGGATGAAGGGGTGGCTCTCAAGAAGAGCGATCATGTTATCGGCATCAAGAGCTTCTTGAGTACTGAGCGCAGTCATTTCTTGCACTTCAAGACTTTTTTTAAGCCCCACATGCAGCCATTCTCCCACGGGACCAATCAGCTCTAAATGTAGTTCTTTGAGAAGCTCAAGGGCATCCTGCCGATGTTCTTGCTCTAAGAGCACCAAATATTCATTGCGGGCAATAAGCTGCTCTTCTTTTTTAAAATTCTTAGTAAAGGGCTGGGGAATGGTCTTGTTTAATTGCGCTTGCCAGAAAAAGGTGATGGTCAGCAAAACTAAAAATACACTGAATAGTGGATGGGCCATAAAATCCCCAAGACGAGCAAGGCTTGTTGATTATGGCATCATCTCGCGAGAATAGAAAAAACTATGCCGGCGCATTGCGCCAACATTGTTAGCATTGAATGATGGCTTTATTCGGCCTCAAATTAATAAAAACGCTTTTGTAGTTAAGCTTCCACCCATAGCCAACAAACAACTATCCCGAGGGAGGGAAGTTATGCGTTCGAACATGGCGATTTTAGGTGGATGGTTTTTTTGTATAATGGCAAATGCCTCGGGAATTTCTTTAGGAACACCAAGTTATGGGGGCACGGGCTGTCCTGCCGGAAGTGCTGCGGTAACCTTGAGCCCAGATTTTAGCGCTTTAACCATTCTTTTCGATAATTACGTTGCCGAAGCGGGCAATGGGCGAAGCCTCGATAGAAAGACCTGCAATATAGCTATTCCTGTGCGTATTCCTGAAGGAAAAAGTGTATCTCTTTTTACCATTGATTATCGAGGTTTTAACAGTATTCCTTTAGGCGCCTATGCAACCTTTAGTGCTGAATATTTTTTCGCTGGCTTCCAAGGACCTAAGTTCGAAAAAAGATTCGATGGAATTTATGAAGATCAATATATAATTCAAAACATTTTGCCTGCTACGGCAGTAGTATGGTCAAACTGCGGCGAAGATGTGAATCTCCGCATAAATACTGCTATCACCGCTAAAACTAATCGCCAGGATCAGCCAGTTTATAGCGCGGTGGATACCACAGATATTCACGCGGGGCTTGTTTATCACTTATCTTGGCGCGATTGCTAGAAATAATAAGCCCGCTTTCGGGCTTATTATCATCATGGAAAACCACAAAGGATTCTATGATGAAACTATTTAAAATTTTGGCTTTATTCGCTCTTTTTACGACGTTGAGTTGCGCTAAACCTAACAAAGAACTTGAAGGAAGCGCGCTGAAAGCTAGCACAGATATGCCAGGGCAGCTGGTGAAACTCAGTGAAAAAAATATGTCGGAACTCAGCGGCGATGAGCAAGCACTACTCAGCTCAACCCTGGCAGACACCATCGACTTCAACAAGCTAAGAAAGCAGCTTTGCTTCCTCGCCTCTCTCTCATTTGAAAAAGCGAGCGAATGTGAAGATGCAAATAGACAATGCATTGAAGCTGTCGAAAAGATGGCCAAAAAAGCCCCGAATTTATCGACGGCTCCCATGAAGGCCGAGCGCTATTTTGCTATCGCCAAGACTCTTTCCGATTTCATGGGCACACGCTTGGCCAATACCAAATGCGGTGCAGATTTAAAGACGCTTGAGCAAGAACTGATGACGCTCATGCAAAAAAACCAAATCAGCACCGGCGAAGTTACGCTTTTCACTATGATAACAATGCAATAAGACGAGAATGTTTTTTTGAACTTAAAGCCCTGCACAGGGCTTATTTTTATACCTTATTGACACATTTTTTCAATAAAATATATTTTATAAAACCTCAACATTTTAAGAGACACTAATGCCATCATTCACAAAATTATTTTTATATTCTTCTATTAGTTTGATCTTAGGCTGCGGTTTTGATCCGAAGAATCCTGCCGAAGAAGCACAAAAAGACGAGACCATAGCTCCTCCACCCGCCGCAAACGCCGCTGCTAGTTTACCGCAAACAAAAAACCTTGAAAAAACGATCAAAACAAACATTGTCGCTAATAGCAGCCCAGCCAAAGTGCTCTTTCGCCTCCAAAAAGATGTACGAATGGGAGATATGATCCTTCCTGCTGGCACCGAGATTACCGAACAACAAAAAATGCAACTTTTCGCAGGCATTCCGGAATTTGCCAACTTGCTAAAAACTAAGGCGAGCACTGATAACGATCTTAAAAAAGCAGTCTTAATCTTGCAAAAGACTCCCAAAACGATGCTCAAAGTAAGCTTCCTGAAGGGCTTAATGCGCAAAACCCCAGACTCAAATGATATGGTGGAGATACTCAATCAATTTCCCGAATCATTCGTGGATGAAGGGCTTTCAAAACTTCAAGATGAATTAAATCGTTAAAATAAAGCTAAGCTCTTCTGACGGCGCTTCCTTTCAATCTGGCAGATTGTTGCATAAGGTTGCTCGCGATATGCCATCATGCAGGTTTTAAGAGTGCTGGTGTTCAGTAGAACTGCCGACTCAAACACCTCTGCACATCATTGTGAGACTAGGGATTAGTCAGCCACACCCTTTAGATAATCATCCTGGATTGCCACGCTACGCTCGCAATGACGAAGAATTTATGGGCATTGGGGAATAATCTGTGGGGTTTTTCCCAGCGAGGGAAGGCGACTAATGATTGAAGAATCTGCAGAGTTTTCCTCTCCTTTTATGCAACAACGCCAGTTCAAACCTAGAATGACAAAGTTTATGAAAAAATTATCGCCTGAATAAAAAATTTAATCCTATTCAAGCAAAAAATTCGACGCTTATGAGCACCTCCACTCAGGATTTTTTTTACCCTCACTTTTTTTTAGCTTTCAACGCGCGATAATGCCTCTTAACAACCACCTTTAGGAGTGCGCATGAGCCAAGCGAGCATTGCCGTCTTGACCGGCGGGGGCGATTGCCCTGGCCTAAATCCTGCTATCAAAGGGCTTTGCCTGAAAGCGATAGCCTCTGGATATAAAGTTCTCGGCATTCCTGAAGGATGGCGTGGGCTCGTTGAGTCGCTTGAGCCCATTCCCCTTAGCGAAAGCACGGTGCATCACATTGATCGATTGGGCGGCACCATGCTCGCCTCATCGCGGACCAATCCTTTTAAAATCACGGGCGGTCCCGCCATTGTGCAAACACGGATGAAGAGCTTAGGTGTTGAAGCCCTCGTTGCCATTGGTGGCGAAGATACTTTAGGGGTTGCGAGTCGCCTTCATCAGGAACTCAATCTCAAAGTGGTTGGTATTCCTAAAACTATTGATGGTGATCTTTCTGCCACTGATTATTGCCTCGGTTTCGAAAGTGCAGTGGAAGTTATAACTGAGTCCGTCGACAATTTGCGAAGCACGGCCGATTCTCATCAGCGAACTTTTGTTGTCGAAGTTATGGGGCGGCATGCTGGGCATCTCGCATTAAAGGGCGGCATTAGCGCTGGTGCTGATATTATTCTTCTTCCTGAAGAGCCTTTTTCTATGGAGAAAGTTAGGGAGCTTGTGCTCGCTAAAAAGCGCGCTGGGCAACGCTACAGCATTGTCGTTGTCGCCGAAGGAGCCAGTCCTAAAGGCGCAGATTTAAGCCTAAGCTCGAAAGAAACAGATGCTTTTGGTCATGTTCGCTTAGGCGGCATCGGGCATTATATTGCCGAGAAAATTGAAAAATTAAGTGGCCTTGATTGCCGGGCGGTTGTTCTTAGCCACTTGCAGCGCGGTGGAAGCCCAAGCGCCTACGATCGACGCATGGGACATTATTTTGGCATCGCGGCTTGCGAGGCCATACAATCGGGTTATTTTGGCAAAATGGTTTCATTAAAAAGAGGTGGGATTGAACTTGTGCCTCTTTCGGACGCGGTAAAAGAATTGCGTCTCGTCGATATAAAAAAATTATATGACAAAGAATTATATTGCGCGCGACAAGCGGTATTGCTCTAGGGAGTAGACGTGAAAATAGCTATCGGTTCGGATCATGCAGGCTTTCATTTGAAAGAAGCTTTACGACGTGAAATTAGTCGCGTCCATGAGGTTATTGATTGTGGCACAACGAGCGAAGCTCCCGTGGATTACCCGGACTTTGCAGCGAAAGTTGCTCGTAGCGTACAAGAAAAAAAAGCTGAGCGCGGCATTATTTTATGTGGCAGCGGCGTAGGTGCTTCTATTGTTGCCAATAAGATAAAAGGCATACGAGCGGCGATTTGTCATGATTCTTACTCCGCCCATCAAGGAGTAGAGCACGACGACATGAACGTCTTAGTGTTAGGCGCGCGGATTATCGGCGAAAATCTCGCACAAGAATTGGTACAAAGTTTTTTATCGGCCCGCTTTAGCAATGAAGAACGACACGTGCGAAGACTAAAGAAAATAATCGATCTAGAAAATTAATGAGAATGAGGACCATATGAGCACCAATCCCCTGATTGAATTAGAAAAAGAAGGCCAATCAATTTGGCTTGATTTTATTTCCAAAGAACTTATGCAAAGCGGCGAGCTTCACCGCATGGTTAAAGAAGATCATCTCAAAGGTCTCACCTCGAATCCGAGCATTTTCGAAAAATCTATCGCCCAAACAAATGATTACGATCATGCAATTGCGGTCTTGAGCCAGAAAGATCCTCACAATGCCAAAGTTGTTTATGAAAATATCGCTATCGCCGACATTCAGGCTGCTGCTGATTTGTTGCGGCCTGTATATGAAGAAAGCCAAGGGCGAGATGGCTTTGTAAGCCTCGAAGTTTCACCCCATCTCGCTTTTGATAGTGATGGCACCGTTGAAGAAGCGAAGCGTTTGTGGCACCACGTTGATCGTCCCAATCTCATGGTAAAGGTTCCGGGCACCAAAAAAGGGATGGCCGCTATTCGTGAACTCATTGCTTCCGGCATCAATGTCAACGTGACCTTGCTTTTTAGCGTCGATGCTTATCGCGATGCAGCACACGCTTATTTAACGGGCCTTAACGATCGTGCGATTAAGGGATTACCCATCGATTCGGTGCAAAGTGTTGCAAGTTTCTTTTTGAGTCGCATTGATACAAAAATCGACGCGCTCTTGGAAAAAGCGATTAAAGATGTGAGCGATCCGAAAGATCTCGCGCGTTCCTTGCTTGGCAAAATTGCTATCGCCAATGCCAAAATGGCCTACGTGGCTTATAAAGAAATTTATCGCAGTGATCTTGCAAAAAGTCTCATTCGACAAGGCGCTAAAAAGCAAAAATTATTATGGGCCAGTACCGGCACGAAAAATCCGCGTTATAGCGCTGTAGTATATGTTGAATCGCTCATCGGCAAAAATACCGTCAATACATTGCC
>JBPOIV010000073.1:0-16420 GCA_052034245.1 Myxococcota bacterium | reverse complement strand
AGCTCGGGCAAAGCTGATATTGACGCATTCGCACGCGAGAATGACCTATATCCGAGTGAGCAAATTTTCACTTCATTTTAAATTTGATTGTTTATCTATTGAATGCGGCATAATCGCTTAGAACTTCTCTAAAGTAGTGTGTAGTTGTTTTGTCGTCGCTATTTTAGAAATAACCCGACTTGTCATTTGTTACTCACCTGTCTATTTCAGATAAAGCGTGTTTCATTAGCTAAAAAAAAGAGTGATTTTGCTATGCCGCAGATATTCCCAAAGTGGAGTAATACCCTCGCCAAGTTGGTGCCTCTCATCCTTGTGATTGGCCTTAGTGGTGTAGTATTCGTTTTTTGGTATTGGTTCTCACCACTGCATTTAGAAGTTGGTTATGAGCCTAAACAGCCAATTCCTTTTAGCCATAAGCTGCATTCTTCGGATTTGGGTATTAACTGCATGTATTGCCATTCACAAGCAGAAAAATCTGCTTTTGCCGGCGTGCCATCGACGCAAACATGCATGAACTGTCACGAGCACCAAGCCAATAAAGATAAACTCTCCTTGGCGCCACTAAAGCGTTCTTGGAATGGTGGCGGAATTCTTGGCGCTCCTATCGAATGGAAACGTGTGCATAAAGTAGGTGATTATGCCTATTTCGATCACAGCGCGCACATTAGCGCTGGCGTGGGCTGCGTGAGTTGTCACGGCCGCGTCGATCAAATGCAAGTTGTTCGTCAACAAAAACCTTTGAGCATGGGTTGGTGTCTAGATTGTCACCGTAATCCCGCTCCTAATTTAAGGCCACGCGAAGAAGTTACGAACATGAATTATCATCAATCGGAAAGTTATAAAAAAATGGCGGTAGAAAGGGCGAAAACGCTTAATGCGCCAGTGGAAAGTTGTTCAGGGTGCCATCGATGAAACGATCAGTTAGCGAGCATAAGGCCGAAAAAATTACCTACTGGCGATCGATCGATAATCGTCGACGTACAGAAGAATATGTCAAATCTATCGAGGATGAATTTGCGCCTGATCTAACCGATATCACTGCCATGGATAGACGATCCATGCTCAAAGTGATGGGTGCGTCAATTGCGCTTTCCGGATTGGGCGTTGCTTGTCGACGGCCAGAAGAAAAAATTCTTCCTTATGTGAAAGAGCCCGAAGGATTTACCCCCGGCATCGCCAAGTTTTTTGCAACTGCTCAACCTGGTCCTTTTGGGGCTAGCGGAATTTTGGTTGAATCTCATGAGGGCAGGCCTACTAAAATTGAAGGCAATCCAAGTCATCCGGAAAGTTTGGGCAAAGCGAGCATACTCAACCAAGCGGCGAGTTTGGAGCTTTATGATCCTGATCGTTCGCGTTATCCCACCACGGTTCGCGCAGGTGACAGACTTCCTGCCGAGTGGAGTGAGTGGGATTCATTTGCAGCCGCGCATTTTCTCGATCTAAAAAATAAGGAAGGCGAAGGTTTTGTCATTGTCAGTGACACGGATTTATCGCCAAGCTTTTTGCGTCTTAAAGCCGAAGTCCTCAATCGCTTTCCGAAAGCTAAATTTTTTGTGCATGATCCCATGCGTCAAATAAATTCCGAACGCGCTGCAGCGCTTGCTTTTGGTGAGAATAAACGAGTTCGCTACCATTTTGGTGAAGCAAAAATAATTGCTTCTATCTTTGCTGATCCTTTCGCTCTGGGCCCAGATACTATTCGCCATTTAAAGGGCTACGGCGATAAACGCGGCATTTATTCGCCCCTTGATACGAATAAAATGAATCGTGTCTACGCGATCGAAGCAGATCATAGTTTAACCGGAATCAATGCTGATAATCGCCTTAAACTTCCCGTAGGGCTTGCGAAAACTTTTGTCGAAGCGTTGGCCTATGAACTTCATGCGACTCACGGTCTCAATATCGATCCTTCGATCAAAGGTGCCAAGAGTCTTAGCAACATCGTTAATCGTCCGATACCGATCAAAGGTATTGATAAGAAATTTCTCTTTGTTTTAGCTCGTGACTTGGCGCTTCATAAAGGCAAAGCTTTGGTGGTAGGTGGGGATCATCTTGGTCCAGAAATCCTGGCCATGATTCACCTGATCAATCTTGCTCTTCTTGGCGCAGATAAAGTTTTTGATGTTTTGGATATCAATGATGCTGCGGCACAAAAACATTTAGCAGAAGGGCAAATAACTGCTCTTCGCGACGAGCTCAAAACGGGAAAAGTATCCACTCTTTTGATGCTCGGCGTAAATCCGGTGTACAACGCGCCTGGCCGTCTTGATTTCACTTCCCAGCTAAAAAAAGTGCCAGTGAGTATTCATGCGGGTCTTTATGCCGATGAAACTGCGGCCCTGTCTACCTGGCATTTGCCTCTTACGCATTTTCTTGAGCATTTTTCTGATACCCGTGCCCACGACGGGACTATCAGCATTATTCAGCCGCTTATTCAGCCATTGCATGGCGCGAGATCAGCGCTTGAAATCCTTGCTCAAGTAGCGGGGCAGGGCCCAGCGAAAACGCTCTCCATCGTAAAAGATACATTTTCGACCTATGCGAAAGCTCTTGATAGTGAAAAAGCTTTTAATAAAGCCATACACGATGGCGTGGTAGCCGGCTCCGCTTTCCCCCGTGCCTCGATGAGTTTGGGCGCTGAAAAAACCTTTACAAGTTTTGCAGCACTCTCCTCCCGCGCGCCCAACAAAGACAATCTTGAACTAATTTTGTCTTTTGATCGAAAGGTTCTCGACGGGCGGTATGCTAATCATAGCTGGCTGCAAGAATTGCCTGAGCCTGTTACCAAAATGAGCTGGGACAATGCTTTGTTGATGAGTCCACTTGCAGCGCGTGAATATGGCATTAAGAGTGGCGTCAAGAAAAATGCTTATGTTGCAGACATTGTAAAGCTCAGTGTGAATAATCAAGCAGTCGAGCTGCCCGTTTTTGTGGTGCCGGGGCTTAACGATTATAGTCTTGTCGCCGCCTTGGGCTATGGTCGCAAAGCGGCGGGTGCCATTGGCAACGATGTTGGCGTAGATTTGTATCCTTTGCTCTCAGACTATTCTCAGTTAGTTTTTCACGGCGTAAAAATAGAACGAACTCTGCGAACACATAGGATAGCAACCACTCAAGAGCAATTCGCTATGAATGGTGATGTGGTACAAGAAGCAGAAGTATTAAGCCTTCAAAGCCGCGACCCAGCACGCGTTACGACGCTGGCCGAATATGCTAAAAAGCCCTTTGCAGCCAAGCAAAAGGGCATGACGCAGAGTTTGCTCGTTAAAGAGCCTGGCAAGGATGAGAAAGTTCCTCTGCAAATTACGGATGCGTGGGATTACACCAAGGGCAATCAATGGGGCATGGTTATTGACCTTGCTAAGTGCACTGGTTGCAATGCGTGTATTGTGGCGTGCCAAAGCGAAAACAATATCCCAGTCGTCGGAAAAGAGCAGGTCATCCGTGGGCGTATTATGCATTGGTTACGTGTAGATCGCTATTTTGTCGGCGATGTGCATGCGCCCCAAGCCATTTCGCAACCGGTTCCTTGTCAGCATTGTGAAAACGCGCCCTGCGAGCCTGTTTGTCCCGTAGCAGCGACGAGCCATGATCATGAAGGGCTCAATGCGATGACGTACAATCGTTGCATCGGTACACGCTATTGCGCCAATAACTGTCCTTATAAAGTGCGCCGATTTAACTACTTCGATTTTTCCAATACCGGAAATCTTCACGTTGAAGCGGAAACTGCGCTGCGCCAAAAGACTATTGAGTTACAAAGAAATCCGGATGTGACGGTGCGTTATCGTGGTGTCATGGAAAAATGTACGTTTTGTACTCAGCGTATTCAAGAAGCCAAAATGGCTGCTCGTCGAGAAGGCCGCGATCAGGATAATTTGAGTGACGGTGCCGTTATTTCTGCATGCGCGCAAACTTGTCCTTCTGAAGCAATTACTTTCGGCAATATCAACGATCCAAAATCACGTGTAAGCGCGTTGAAAAAAATTGATCGTAATTACACGCTGCTCGATATTCTCAATGCACGGCCGAGGAATTCTTATTTGTCCAAGCTTCGTAACCCTCACCCTGATTTGGTGCAATAATGGCTATGAATACACTTGAAATAGGAAATGGCGCCGTCGCTCGTGGCGACGTGGTGCTTCCCGAAAGCGTGGAGCATCGCGAAGACCTTGTTCGGGGTCCCCATACTTTTAGTGATATTACCAACATTGTTTGCACACCTGCTGAACGCACTTTTGCCCAGATGCACATCGGTTGGAAAATTGGCTTCGCCGTCGCAGTGAGCTTATGCACGATGTTTATTTCTTGTATCGGCTACTTGATTTGGGAAGGCGTGGGTATTTGGGGTAATACGTCGCCGGTATATTGGGCCTGGGACATTGTTAACTTCGTTTTTTGGGTGGGTATTGGCCACGCAGGAACTTTGATCAGCGCTATTCTTTTCTTGTTTCGTCAGAAATGGCGAACGAGTATTAATCGCTATGCTGAGGCCATGACCGTATTTGCGGTTATTTGCGCCTTGGTTTTTCCCGGCGTGCACGTTGGTCGTATTTGGACGGTATATTGGATGTTTCCTTTGCCGAACCAAATGTCGATGTGGCCTAACTTTCGCTCGCCCTTGTTATGGGACGTGTTTGCGGTTGGTACTTATTTTACGATTTCATTGTTATTTTGGTGGGTCGGTCTTGTTCCCGATCTAGCCAGTTTACGGGATCGTGCGAAAACCAAAATGGCGCAGATTGGCTACGGCCTTTTTTCGATGGGTTGGACCGGCTCAACGAGAGCATGGGTTAATTACGAAAGAGCTTATTTATTGCTTGCAGCTTTATCAGCTCCTCTCGTGCTTTCTGTACACAGCGTTGTGTCTTTTGACTTTGCCGTCTCTCAATTGCCTGGCTGGCATACGACGATTTTTCCTCCCTACTTCGTTGCGGGTGCGGTTTTCAGCGGTTTTGCCATGGTGCAAACTTTGATGTTGCCGGCAAGAAAGTGGCTTGGCCTAAAAGACTTAGTCACCATGAAGCACATCGAAAATATGAACAAAATTATTTTGGTGACAGGGACAATGGTTGGTTATGCCTATGCTATGGAGTTTTTCATAGCGTGGTACAGCGGCAACGAATATGAGTCTTTCGCCTTTATCAATCGTGCTTTTGGTCCTTATGCATGGGCTTATTGGATCATGGTTTCGTGTAACGTCATAACGCCGCAACTATTTTGGTCGAAGGCGATAAGAAATAATATTACGGCAAGCTTTATCATCTCGATATTCGTTAATATCGGCATGTGGTTTGAGCGCTTTGTTATTACGGTGACGTCGCTGAATCGTGATTTTATGCCAAGTGCTTGGCATTATTACGTGCCGACCAAGTTTGATTTGATGTTTTTAATTGGGTCTTTTGGTTTGTTCTTTACTCTATTTTTGCTCTTTATTTGGCGTGTCCCTGTTATTGCAATGGCTGAGGTTAAATCCATCATGAAGTCGGCAAATCCTCACCATCATTAGTTTTAAAGCGAACAAAGAAGAAGGCATTTTTTTATGGCTAAGGAAAAAAGAGAAATTGGATTGTTGGCTGAATATGATTCGCCTCATGCAATCTATGAGGCGTGCCAAAAAATTCGTGACGCCGGCTTTAAGCATTTTGATTCCTACACACCCTTTCCTGTGCATGGACTTGATAAGGCGATGGGCCTAGGGCCAAGTTATTTGCCGTGGTTCGTGTTATGTGCGGGAACGACGGGTGCCTGTCTCGCCATGTTTTTTATGATTTGGTGTTCCGTCTATGATCTTCCTCTCAACATTGGTGGAAAACCTCTCTTCAGTATTCCTGCCTTTATTCCTATCACCTTCGAAGTGACGGTACTTTTTAGTGGTTTGACGGCGGTATTTGGTATGTTTGCGCTCAATAAACTGCCAACATGGTATCACCCACTGTTTAGCATCAAGAATTTCGCGCGTGTTACCGATGACACTTTTTTCGTCATGATTGAATCGCGCGATAAAAAATATGATCAGAAGAACGTGACTGATTTTCTTAGAAAGACCGGCGCAAAAACTATTGTCGTCGTGGAGGGCTAACATATGAAAAAGTTTTTCTTCATAGTCCCTCTCTTAGCCCTTCTTGATATGGGCTGTCGTGGCTATACGAGCGAAGAGCCGCCCATCCATCTTAATCCCAATATGGATACGCAAAGAAAGGGCAAGGCTTATCGAGAAAGTGATTTTTTCACCGATAAGCAATATATGCGTGCTCCGATAGAAGGCACCATTGCACGGGGAGAATTAAAAGAAGATGAGCATTTTTATTTAGGTAAAGTAAGTGGGCAACTTGCGCAGTCACTGCCGCAGGCAATCACTATAGACGAAAATTTTATGAAGCGTGGCCAGCATATGTATGAGCGCACCTGCGCGGCATGTCATGGCAGCAGTGGTAATGGCGACGGACTGGTGGGTAGACGCCTCATGGTCAAGCCAACATCTTTACACAGTGATTACATGTATGGTCTTAGTCCCGGACATTATTTTGATGTCATAACTAACGGTATTCGTACCATGCAGCCCTATAAACACATGATCAGCGAGACGGATCGTTGGGCCGTGGTGACATACATCAGAAGTCTGCAAATTAGCCAGGATGTTAATGGTCCGTGGATAGAAAGGAGTGCATCGTGGTGGAAACAACCGTAGTTTTACCAAGCGATATTGAACTTTCAAAGAATTCGCTTTTAAGTCGCTTACCGCTGGCTTTTATTGGCATCGGCATAGCAGCTTTGGTGTACTGGGGAGTGCTGTATCAAACTGATCATGCGCGCGCCATGTTTGCCTATCTTTTTGGTTTCACTGTGGCCTTGTCCTTGGCTTTAGGTTGTTTAGTCTTTGTGCTTATTCAACATATTACGAGGGCAGGATGGTCAGTGGCGGTGCGAAGAATTGCTGAAGCGGGTATTTCGGTCTTACCTCTTTTCATCATCTTCTTCATTCCCATCGCGCTTTCTACTCATGATCTTTTTCCGTGGACTCACGAAGATCATATCGACGAAATTTTGTCGAAGAAGTTGCCCTTTCTTAATGAATCTTTCTTTCTCATGCGTTCCTTTGCCTATCTCTTAGTCTGGGCAGTGATGGGAGTCATTTTCTACCGTCTTTCGGTGAGCCAAGATCCAGGGCATAAATTTGACCTCACTAAAACCATGCAGGCTCTGAGTGCACCGGGCGTAATTATTTTCGGCTTGAGCATCACCTTTGCAGCATTTGATTGGTTGATGTCTCTTCAGCCTCATTGGTATTCTACCATTTTCGGCGTTTATTTCTTTGCCGGTTGTTTACTTTTTGGCCTCGCTTTTATCACGCTCATGTCCATGCTTTTACAAAAAGCAGGCTTTTTGCGCAATGTTATTAGCGGTGAGCATTATCACGACTTAGGCAAGCTCTTATTTGGTTTCACCGTATTTTGGGCTTATATTTCCTTCAGCCAATTCATGCTTTATTGGTACGGTAATATCCCTGAAGAAATCGAGTTCTATACCCATCGCATGCACAATGGTTGGGACGTAATTTCTTGGGCCATTCCTGTAATCCACTTTTTTATCCCTTTCTTTGCCTTGATGTCTCGCTTTTTAAAGCGAGTGAAGCTGGTTCTATGCATCAATTGTTTTTGGATTATTTTCGTGCACCTGATCGATCTTTACTGGCTTATTTTGCCTAGTTACAATGATCCAACTGTTCACGAAGGTCCCACACATTTCAAGGTGATGCTTATTGATGTTCTCGCCGTCATTGGTCTTTTATCGCTGTTTTTCGGCGTCTATTTGCTGATTCTTGGTCGGCGCAAACTTCTTGCTGTTGGCGATCCACGTTTGAAAGAATCGTTAGCGTTTGAGAATTTTTAGAGGTTTTTATGTCCCACGATTATCACATAGCGGCGGAAGGCGACGTAAAGCAATCGGCGAATCGCCACATAGTTCTTTATCTGGTTATTCTATGTGTTTTTCTTTTTGTGACCATTTATGGCTTGATCATTATGTTTCGCTTTCAGCTTGATCATGAAAAAGAGAAAAAAATTGGCGAAGTGCTGAGCCACGAATATCTCGACTATAAAGCTATGAGCGAAGCGTATCTTTCTGGTAAGCAAGGTGTTTTCCCCGATAAGAAAAATATTCCTATCGATGAGGCCATGGCTAAATTTCTAAGTTCAGTACGTCGAGGACAATAGTTAATTTATGAGAGGAGTGATCGTAGGCATCAGTTGTATCGCAGTAGTCTGCGGAGCATTATTTTTTGCTCTTAAAGGTTCATTGCCTTCTTCAAGCGTAGAAGAAGTAGGCAAGGAAGGCTCCTTGCGTGTGCCTATGGAATTGGAAAATAGCCAGATTGAAGATAAGGCAGGGGTCCAAGTGCCTCTCGATATCGCCATGACCGATCAAGATGGTAAATCCATGCTCTTACAAGATTATTTCTCGTCAAGTGATACTAGGCCTGCGATTCTCAGCATCGGTTATTACGGCTGTCCCATGCTTTGTTCTTTAGTGCTTAATGGCATGCTCGATGGTTTAAAAGAGCTTAGTTATGACATCGGAAAGGATTATCGAATTATTTCTGTAAGTATCGATGATCGTGAAGGGCCAGATTTAGCGCGTAAAAAACGTGATGCTTATACGGCGGCTTTGGGTGTTCCCGCCGAGTATGAGAAGGCATGGACTTTTCATGTAATGAGTGCCACTGAGGCCAAGCGTCTTTCCGATGCAGTTGGTTTTAATTATTATTTCGATAAAAAGAATGACCAATTTGCCCATGGTGCTGGCTTCTTTGTTTTGTCGCCTAAAGGCGTGCTTGCACGAACTCTCTTTGGCATTAGCTTTAGCCCGAGTGATATCAAGCTTGCTCTCAGTGAAGCGGCGGATGGAAAGATTGGATCTTTTATCGATCAGGTTCTCCTTAGTTGCTTTCATTACAATCCAGATTCGCATCGCTATGGGGTGTATATTTTTGGCGTAATGAGACTTGGCGGCATTCTTACGATTTTGATTCTAGGAACGATTTTACTTCTATATTTCCGCGGTGAGAGAAAACGCGAGATTCCTTTGGCGTAAAAAGGTGCAGGATTAGTGATGGAAAATCTAAGCGAACTGCTCAAAATGGTTGTACCGGTTGATTGGCTTTTTAGCGTGATGCCCGAAGGCGTTTCTGAACACGCGGCAGCCCTTGATACGCTTTTTTGGTTTTTGATTGTCACCTGCGGCATTTTGTTTTTGCTGATCGTAGTGCCGATGATCATGATTTCCTCGCGCTATCGTCGTCGGAGTCCTGAACAACGAGCTGAATCCCAAAAAGATCATAATTTCTGGCTCGAATCGGCATGGACATTTTTGCCCTTCATTTATCTCACCATACTTTTCGTGTGGGGCTTTTATCAGTTTCTCGATATGTATGTGGCGCCCAATGACGCTAAAGAACTGCGTGTCGTTGGACAAAAATGGCAATGGTCTTTCGATTATTCTCTTGAAGAGATTTCGGTGGCAGGTGCAGGAGTAGAAGTGTATGTGCCGGTCGATACGCCTATAAAATTAGTAATGTCGTCACAAGATGTTATCCATAGTCTTTTCATTCCCAACTTGCGCGTCAAGCAAGACGTTGTGCCTGGAAGTTATTCGACCCTGTGGTTTCAGGCTAATAAGGTTGGCATCTATCCAATTTTTTGTGCGGAATATTGCGGTGATTTACATAGTCAGATGTTGGCTAAACTCATTGTGGTTTCGCCTGATGCCTTTGCGACATGGATTGATGAGCAAAAAGCCGCTGATCAAGAAATGCCGCTGCCTGACTTAGGTAAAAAGCTTTATACAAAACTTGGCTGTGTGGCCTGTCACTCTACCGACGGCACTCCTAAGCTTGCCCCAAGTTTTAAAGGTATTTATGGTAAAAAAGAAGAGCTCACTGACGGCACTTTTGTCATCGTAAATGACGATTATATTCGTCAATCAATTTTGACACCCCAAAAGCAAGTGACCAAAGGTTATGCGCCGGTCATGCCTACGTTTCAAGGGCGTGTAAGCGAGCGAGATATTTTAGGGTTAACCGCTTTTATTAAATCCTTGAGCAATTAAGTAATAAGAATTTTGGATCTATAGGGAAAAAAACATGAGTACTAATGGGCATAAACAGGGTAGCAACTACCTAAATAGCCAAAAGAGCTTTTTATCCTGGGCATTGACCCTCGATCATAAGCGTATCGGCGTAATGTATTTGGTATCCATCATGACCTTTTTTTTGGTCGGCGGAATTTTCGCGCTTTTATTGCGGACCGAACTGTTAACGCCAGGCAAAAATTTTGTCGATGCCAAAGCCTATAACCAATTTTTTACTTTGCATGGCGCGGTGATGGTGTTTTTGGTGATCATTCCTGGTATTCCGGCCAGCTTAGGAAACTTCGTCTTGCCTCTGCAGCTTGGTGCTAAAGACGTAGCATTTCCTCGATTAAATTTGTTAAGTTATTACATCTACGTTATTGGCGCCATTTTTGCTATTTGCTCAATGATCTTTGGCGCAATCGATACTGGATGGACCTTTTATGCACCCTATTCCACGTCAGCTGAAGGAAAAGTCGTATTGATGACGACGGGAGCTTTCATTTTAGGCTTCTCCTCCATTTTCACCGGTCTTAATTTTATTGCCACGGTGCATAAGCTCAGGGCTCCTGGAATGACTTGGTTTCGCATGCCTCTTTTTGTATGGGGTATGTATGCAACCAGCATTATTCAAGTCATGGCTACACCGGTACTAGGTATTACGCTTGCTCTTGTCATTGTCGAGCGTGTCGTTGGTATTGGTATTTTTACTCCCGCACTCGGTGGGGATCCGGTGCTCTTTCAGCATTTCTTTTGGTTTTACTCCCATCCCGCTGTATACATCATGATTTTGCCTGGCATGGCGATTATTTCAGAACTCATAACGACATTCAGCCAAAAAAGAATTTTCGGTTATCGCTTGATTGCTTTTTCGTCCATCGCCATTGCCATCATCAGCTTTTTGGTTTGGGGCCACCACATGTTTGCTTCAGGTCAATCAGTATTGGTAAGTATGATTTTCTCAGCTTTGACCTTTCTTGTCGCTATTCCTTCAGGAATTAAGATGTTTAACTGGTTGGCGACTATGTTCAGGGGGTCCATCGCCTTTAGCACGCCGATGCTCTATGCGCTATCGTTTTTGTTTTTGTTTACCATTGGTGGTTTGACGGGTGTCTTTTTGGGCGTGCTGTCGGTCGATATTCACTTGCACGATACTTATTTCGTCGTCGCACACTTTCACTATGTGATGGTAGGCGGGACCTTTATGGCCTTCATCGGCGGCATTTATTACTGGTGGCCGAAAATGTTTGGCAAAATGTATAGCGAGCGCTGGGGTGCTATCGGTGCATGGCTTATTTTTTGGGGCTTTAATCAAACCTTTTTCGTACAATTTTATATGGGTTCCCAAGGTATGCCTCGACGCTATTATAGCTATTTAGAGCAATTCCAAACCTTGCATCAGGTCTCGACTATCGGTTCTTACATCCTAGGCTTGGGTTTTTTCGTGGCACTTTTTAATCTGATTCATTCGCTTCTTAGAGGACAAAAAGCCCCAGTAAATCCATTCCATGCCACGACGCTTGAATGGACTAACACGGCGTCGCCGCCGATTACTCATAACTTTGAGCGGCAGCCGATTTATAATCATGAACCATATATTTACGAGGATGTCCCTCATTCAATTCACGGCAACCTTCACTAGGTCTAAGGAGCGAGAGTCTTATGGGACACAATGATAAAACGGCATTATTTCCACTCGCCGATCACTACGCCGAGCCGGAACAACAGCTTGAGGCAGGGAAGCTTGGCATGTGGCTCTTTCTTGCCACAGAAATTCTGCTGTTTGGTGGTCTTTTCGTCGCGTATTCGATTTATAACTACATGCATCCTGATTTATTTAAGGAAGCCCATAAATTTCTCGACGTTAAGTTAGGAGCAATCAATACCATTGTTTTGCTTTTTTCAAGTCTCACCGTCGTACTTGCTATTCATGCGGCTCAGCAAAATAAGAAAAAATGGGTGATTATAAATCTTGCCATCACGATCCTGTGTGCTTTAGCATTTCTCGTTGTGAAATATTTTGAGTACTCGCATAAAATACATGCAGGACTTCTGCCAGGAAATTTTTTTACCAACGGAACCCTGTCCAATCCTGACCAAATTCATATTTTCTTTGGCATTTATTTTCTTATGACTGGCCTTCACGGTGTTCACGTAGTTATTGGTATTATCCTTCTTACCTGGCTTTTGCTTCGTACCATCAAAGGCGATTTCTCGTCGCAATATTATATGCCCATTGAACTTGGCGGTCTTTATTGGCACTTGGTCGACGTGATTTGGATTTTTCTCTTTCCGTTACTCTATTTGATTGTTTAGGAGTTGGCATGTCCCATATAAACATGGTCCGCGGACCAAAGCCTCACACTCATTCGGTATGGCTTTATTGGGCAGTATTTTTTGCTCTTGTGTGTCTCACTGGTGCCACTGTTTTCCTGGCGGGCTATGATTTTGGTAAGCTTAACCTTATCGTCACCTTGATGATTGCAGGTACCAAGGCTTTGCTCGTGTTTGGCATTTTTATGCACCTTGCTTTTGATAGCAAATTTTTCGCCGTCATTGTCGGCACGTCTTTTCTTTTTCTTGCGCTCTTTATTGGTTTTCCCATTCTCGATATGGATTCACGCGGCGACATTGATGCCCAACGAAATAACTATCTGCCGCGTGATGAGCGTGTTTACAAACACACTTTGGAAAAGCCTGAAGAACTTCCCCTTCGGCCTGGTTTGCAAGATCCACAAAAAGATAAGCTAATTTTTATCAAGGCTGGCGAGCATTAGTCTTCTCGCGTGGGATTGAGAATATTAACTAGTTTCATAAACTCCTTTCCTTTTGGCCTTCTTTTCCTGTGATGCCGCCAGGACTTTTTTATTGCGCTTTCGGAAAAAGTTTGACGCACACATTCTGGATAATTATGGCTAGGCTCATTTTGGTCTTGAACTGGGCCTTCATCGCAACCATCTGCGTCGAGCCTATGCTCTTGGCCGCTATTCTGCCATTGATCAGGAATATCTAAACTTTCGTCATCGTCAGGAGCTGCCCAAATCACGCGTGGTTTTTCCTGTCCTTGCGAAAATTCAGTAGTCGAAGAGCTTTGTCTTTGATATCCCTCTGGAACGCTCGAGTCAGAGACACTTCGTCGAAGAGGAGCATTCTCTTCTTCAATTGCATTTTGCGGATTGGAGGAATCTGAGGGAAGTCTCTGTAGAGGATAACATTTTTTTGGGCATGGCCTTTGGCGCGGAATCATACCGGTGTAATTTTGGCCAAAATCTTTTGTTAAGTCCGGCTTCCACCCACGCTGGCCTCCTTTAGGATCTTCACGAACAAAGGCATGCATTGCCGATAAAGAAGCGCTTAGAAATATAAAGAATACAAACACCAACACTTTTTGCATAAAGGTCCCACGCGAATTTTTTTTGAAAAATTATAGAGAGAAATTTCCTTGGCAATAATGGAAAGGCACCTTGTAAGAAGCGTCCACAATGAATTTTACAAGGAAACGACCTGCACAATCGTTTAGCTAAAAAATTATTCATTTTGCCGGGCATTGACCGGATAAAAGCTTTGACATGATTCCTTAAGAAGTGCTGATGGTCTGTTTAAATAGATTTTAATGTTTGAAATTATGCATAATGGGGTCATGGAAGTTAACCTTATTTAGTTGTTATAAAAATATTTTGGTGAATTACATGATGAGTGAGTTAGTGCAAAGAAATATATCTACAATTTTACTGGTCTTTTTAACGACATCTGGTTCTCTACGAGGCGCTATTAAGATGTCTGATCTTATCAAGCCTGATTTTATCTATGAAGATGGTCACAACTACAGATTTTAGATCTCAGCAAAACGGCCATATCGCGAGCTGATAGAGTAATTGCTCTTTTGATGCGTAGCTATCCACAATTGCAGGTAGTGTATCCACAACCCTAAGGACATTGTCCTTTTAAGAAGATAAAAATGGCCATAGGTTTATGGCCATGTAAGAAAAACGACTTTTACCTTGTAATCAGCTTAAGAGCATGCCTTTTTTAACTTCGTTCAGCATCACTTTGCCCGCTAGAATTTCTACCAAGGTCAATGCAAAAGCAATGGCTGTGCCTGGACCTTGGCTAGTAATGATGGAACCCTCGATTACTACTGGCTGATCAACATAATTTTTAATATGTGACTTCATGGCAGGATAGCAGGTGGCTTTTTTGCCTTCGAGCAGGCCATGATCAGCGAGTACAAGAGCAGGGGAGGCGCAGATGGCAGCCACTATTTTTCCTTCGTTTAGGAATTTTTTTAGCTCGTCGATCAATAAACCATATTCAGCGAAGTTTTTAGCGCCTTCGGTACCGCCGGGTAAAATGAGTGCATCATAATCGTCAAAAACTTCATCGATGAGCTCGGAATCGGCGATAAGACGTGTGTTTAAAGCGCAGCTGATAGTGCGATCTTGGATACTGCTCACCCGCACATCGATATTTGCCCGGCGAAGAATGTCGATGATCGTTACCGCTTCGAGCTCTTCGGTGCCATTTGCCACTGCTACTAACACTTGCGCTTTTTTCATGAGGATCTCCTAGAAATAATAAGTAAAGCCGCCACCGATATTAGGGTAGGAATTATGAAATTCAAAACCAGTAACAGGTTTAATTCGAAACCTTGTCATCCAGGGCAACTCTAAATGAATAGCGAAGTTATCAGTGAAAAAATATTCAATGCCAGGGCCGGCCCCTAAACCAAAACCTGCTGAATGCTCAAGCCTACGAATGGTGGTCTTGTCTCTCTCAATATGATCATAACGAGTATCGAGGAAATAAAATCCCGCGGCGTAGCCAACCAAGTAAATGCGCAAGGAAGAACGCGATAAAGAAGATTTAGGGAAAGCATGATGGGCCAAAGTGAACATCGGTCCTACAGCAAGCCCAGCATGGCCATGATTATTCATAAACCAACCTCCCATGCTTGCACTGATACCCCAACGCGATGAGAAATGGCGACGAAGAGTGAAACCCCAGGTCTCAAAGACTGTACCCCCAGCACCAATTCCTAAAGTGAGTCCATTTTTATGACTATCGTAAATCTCTGCAGGAGCGCCATGCACCGTGCTGAAAAACAAATAACAAATAAGCAGGCTAATATATCTCATAAGAATCTCGGGCTAAGAATTGCATAGTGATGAGTCGTTGCTAGGAAGAATTAGTTCATTTCTTCTTGAACATCAACGATGTTTTGCTCGTCCTTGACACCAAGCTGATCTAGTGATGGCGGGGCTATCTTATCCCTATTTTGCGCATGTTCCGTGCCTATATCTAACTGCTCTTGTTCACAGTCTCCGATGCTATCTTCATGCTCAAGATGACTGAGTAATTGAGATAAGGCGATAGAAATAGTTTTTTCATGCTCGTGACAAACACTGATACGTTCCATGAGGACATTATTTTGGGTATCGGTGTGACCATCATTGTCATCATCATGATCTTGCAAATCGGGAATACCGTCGTTGTCAAAATCTAATTTGTTAGCGGGATTCGTACTGGGATAGGCGTATTCACCTTTGATGGCTATGGTGCCTAGATCAAGGCTTTTGTAAGAGCTATTTTTTGGTAGGCGCAAAATATCGGTTACGCCGGTTTCGGAATCTCCGTGAAAGCTCAGCAATGCTGTTTGGCTCGTATCAAAATTATTTTCCTTTTCTGCAGTTCCTGCAAATGGCAAGCTTGGCAAAAAATACACGGCAAAGCTTTCATCGGCTGGTAGCATCAGCGTAAAACTATTATCCTCGCGAATGATAGTTTGATAACGCTCACCAGTGGTGCTCAGGGCAAGGATTTGCCCTTGCTTGGATGCTTCTCGGATGAGGCGGCCGCTAAGCAGCCAATCGGCATTTTCTTCTACTATGGGCTCTTTTTCCTGGTCTTTTTTGCAGGCCAAAAGTCCGCATGAAATCAATAAGAGAGCACAGGCATGATATAAGATTTTCGCATACATGGACCCTCCTTTGGGGTTTTGCTCTTCTTCGGCCATTATAATCGCATTTTACCGCATTGATTTTGCTGAAAAAAAAGCAAGGCTAGTAATGCTCAAGCAATAGTAGCAAATATGCGTAGACTCATTGCCAATTAGGTTGAGAAAACTAAAAAATGGGGCGGAGAGCCAAGATGGCGAAAAAAAAGCGATCCCTTGAAGAAGAACAATCACCGGAAACCTTGGTTCTTGAAAAAGAGGAAACCAAAGAGCCAAAAAAGTATGTGGTGACCTTACATAATGATGATTTTACAACCCAAGAATTTGTTACCCATGTTC
>JBPOIV010000085.1:0-8188 GCA_052034245.1 Myxococcota bacterium | reverse complement strand
CGTGGGTCTTTCTTATGGTCGAGAAATCGCAAAAATTTTTAAGAGATTTATTCTGCAGCTTTCTCATCAGCCGGTGCTGGCGCGGCTTCACTTGGTGCTTCGGGTACAACTTCCCCAGGAGCGGCAGCGGGTGCTGCAGGCTCTTCTACCCCATCGGCTGCAGGTGCTGCTGCACCATTTTTGGGTGCACCGCTTGAAGTACTTTCTAGCGCTTTTAATACCTTGCTATTGCCACCGGTCGACGACATATAAGACAAGGCAAAATTCGTCACCATAAAACATACGGCTGCACCGAAGGTGATTTTTGATAAAAAAGTATTAGCCCCGCGACCACCAAAGACGGTATCACTTCCTGCGCCGCCCAAAGCCGCGCTTGCTCCGCCGCGATTCCCTGGCTGCAGCAATACCACCATGATCAAAAATAAGGCCACTACAACTTGCAACACAATTACAAAAGCTAACATTTCGCATCATCCTAAGCTTAGATTCGAGGTTAAAGTCTTTTATTTTCTCAGACTCCGAGGCTCAACTCATTGACCATAGACAAAAATGAGTCAACCTGCAATGATGCCCCGCCAACCAAGGCACCATCAATAAAAGGCATGCTTACTAATTCTCTGCTATTTTGTGCACTTACCGAGCCACCGTAAAGTATTTTTGTTGTTCTCGGTACACAATTTTTAATAATTTGATGGGCTTCATTCGCTTCTTGGGCACTCGCACTGCGCCCGGTACCGATGGCCCATACTGGCTCATAAGCAAAAATTAATTCCGAACTTAGATCTCCAATTTCTTTCATGACCGCATTACATTGACGCGTAAGTACAGAAAGAAGTTGACCCTGATCGCGCTCAAGTAAAGTTTCGCCGACGCAAATAATAGGTGCTATGCCTGCTTTAAGACAAGCGAGAGCTTTTTTAGCCACCATCTCATCGCTTTCTTTAAAAATAATTCTTCGCTCAGAATGGCCAACGATGGCCATTTCAACGCCTAATTCTTTTAGCTGCCATGCCGAAAATTCGCCCGTGAACGCTCCTTTTTCTTCACAAGAAACATTTTGCGCCACTACTTTGAGCGCACTATTTTTCAAACGCTCTGCTGCAAAATCAAGATGCAAGGCCACTGGAGCTATAGCTATTTCAAGGCTCAAAGTTTTAGGCAAGGCACTTATCACCCGATCAAAAAAATCCGCCGCGCTGGCTTTGCTATGATTAAGTTTCCAATTGCCAATCAAAAGCGGCTTTTTATTAAGAGGCATGAAAGGCTCCTTAGCTATAAAAGCCTAACACTTCGAGACCGGGTAAAGATTTCCCTTCGAGTAATTCTAAAGCAGCACCACCACCAGTCGAGACAAAATCAATTTTATCAACGAGGCCGGCTTTTTTTAAGGCTGCAATAGAATCTCCGCCGCCTACGACACTGAAGGCTTTAGAGCGAGCAAGCACCGCTAAAAGTTCATTGGTACCATGCGAAAATTCTTCGATCTCACACATGCCCAAAGGACCATTCCAAAAAATAGTCTCGGCCTTCAAAATCGCCTCTGAAAATTCTTGAATACTCTGGGGCCCAATATCAAAACCAATGTGGCCGGCCTTAAAAGCGTCCGATGAGATAATTTCCGCTTCCTTGGCCTCAGACACATCATGAGCAACCACGTGATCTTGAGGCAAATAAATTTTGACACCAACTTCTTCAGCTTTACGCAGCAAACTCTGGGCTTGGATTAATTTATCGTCCTCGACCAAACTTGCGCCGACATTAACCCCTTGGGCTTTTAAAAAAGTGTAGGCCATCGCGCCACCAATAATCAGCGCATCGACCTTCTTTAAAAGCTGCATCAAAACGCCAATTTTTGAACTCACCTTGGCGCCGCCGATAATGGCGAGAAAGGGCCGATCTGCATGATGCTGAACTTTATCAAAAGCCTTGAGTTCTTTCTTCAAAAGCATGCCACCCATAGGCTTTTCAAAAAACTTTGCTACGCCGTAAACAGACGCGTGAGCACGGTGCACCGCTCCAAAAGCATCATCGACGTAAAAATCCATGCCACGCGCAAGAAGCTTCGCAAAAACCGGATCGTTTTTTTCTTCGCCGCTATGAAAGCGAAGATTTTCGAGCATGATAACGCTGCCGGCATCGGCGTTATTGATTATGCGCAAAACGCCATCGCCCACACAATCGTGAACAAAAATCACTTCTTGATCGAGCAAGTCACGAAGATAATGAGCCACCGGCTCAAGGCTCAGGCTCGGCCGTGGCTTGCCCTTTGGTCGCCCCAGATGCGCCGCGATTACTACTTTGGCCTTAGCTCTTAAAAGCTTCCTAATAGTAGGCAAAGTCGCCTCAATGCGCTGTGCATCGACAATAGTGCCGTCATCATCCATTGGCACATTAAAATCAGCACGGCACAACACCACCTTGCCTTCCAGGTGCTCTATTTCAAGCTCATCAATCCAGCTAATAGCCATATAAAAAATCCTTTATTTCTTACCCAAAAGCTCAAGCAAATCTACAGCTCGATTGGTAAAGCCCCACTCGTTATCGTACCAAGCAAGGATTTTTACCAAATCGCCGTCGATAACTTGTGTACACAATGAATCAACAATCGAAGAGCAATTAGTGCCCATCAAATCAACCGAAACCAGAGGCTCATTGGAATACCCTAAAATCCCTTTAAGGGGTCCATTAGCCGCACTTTCAAGCCATGAATTGACTTCAGCAATGGAGGTACGCTTTCCTACCTGACAAATCATGTCGATCAAACTCACATTGGGAGTAGGCACACGAATGGCCATGCCCTGAAAACGGCCCTGAAGTTCAGGCATAATCAATGACATAGCGCTTGCCGCCCCCGTTGATGTGGGAATCATTGATACAGCAGCTGCCCTGCCTCGGCGTTTATCACTATGTGGTAAATCGAGCAATTGTTGATCATTTGTATAGCTATGAATCGTTGTTACTGAAGCTTTTTTAATACCAAGTTTTTCATGCAAAATCTTAGCTACGGGAGCAATGCAATTGGTGGTACAAGAGGCCGTAGAAATGATGTTCATGTCGGGTCTATAAGCTTCGGTGTTGATACCATAGCAAATCGTTGCATCCACGGCATCTTTAGCAGGAGCGCTCAAAAGAACTTTTTTGGCCCCAGCAGCCAAGTGTTTGCTCGCTTTTTCGCGGCTTAAAAATATACCGGTTGATTCTAAAACGACATCCACGTCGAGCGCCTTCCAGGGCAGTTCACTTGGATCTTTAATCGCAGAAGTCGCGATTTTTTTGCTATTGACGACCAGATTTTGGCCATCTTGAGCAATGTCTCCGTTAAATCGTCCGTGTACCGAATCGTATTTTAAGAGATAGGCCAAATCATCAGGATGAGCGAGGTCGTTGATGCCAACAACTTCGGCGCTGCTAAGCCCTTTTAAACGACGTTCTTCTAAAATGCGTAAGGCTACGCGACCAATCCGTCCAAAGCCGTTGATAGCAATTCTATAGCTCATAGGGCGCCTCTTTGAATGATTATCGCTGAAAACTTACCAATCAAAAGCACGCTGTCAAGCTCGGCTCTAGCAACGCGCGCATGAATCATTTGGAGTACACTTTTTTAATCAATAGGAGGACTCGATGAGCGAGCAATTATCCACGCGTCAAATAATGAACCGCGTCTACAAAGATCTTTGCGGTTTTGAAATTCCCAAAAGCGATGCGCAAGCGATAAAAAAAAGCAAAGGATCGCCCGTCTACGGCGAGATTAAACACGCTGCGTTGGCAAAGCTTTTGGATTATTTATCACTCAAAGAAAAAGATGTGTTTTATGATTTTGGCAGCGGCGTTGGCAAAGTTGTTATCCAGGCGGCACTCTCCACCCCAGTAAAAAAAGCTATCGGCGTCGAGCTTTCAAAGACCAGACACCTTGAAGCACAAACCGCCTTAGCGCGTGCTGCAGCCTTTGATCCGAGCCTCAAAAACAAAGTAATTTTACGCAATGAAGATATTATGAAAGTCGACATCTCTGATGCGACGGTAATATATAGTTGTTCGACGGCTTTTTCAGTAAAATTTATGAAGGAGCTTTGTCAGCGTCTCGCACAATTTCGCCATCATTTTCGCCTCGTAAGTTTGCAAGAATTGCCGGAAGAAAAAGATTTTGAACTGCTTGATACTTTAAAGCTTGACATGAGCTGGCTACGCAGCACTCCTGTTCATATTTATAAACGGATTTAAAAATTCCTTGACATTCGCTGTCTCCTTTGCCACAAGGCCAGGCATGAATTCGGCGCGCGGCGCCAACACCAGCAGGCAGGTACTATGGCTACTCCACAAGTTGTATTCGATGAAATGAGTAAACGCTTGACCAAGGACAAAGCAAAGAAAATTAATGCGAGCTATTTATTTGATATCGCCGGCGAAAAATGGTTGGTAGATCTGACCAAAGACGATAACTGGGTGCAAAAGACCGATGGCGACGCACAATGCACTATCACCATCAAAGAATCCGATGATTGGGTAAAACTCGCCTCGGGGAAACTCAATCCAACCATGGCCTTCATGCAAGGCAAAATCCGTGTCAAAGGCGATATGTCCCTGGCGCTGAAACTACAATCGTTGCTGAGTTAAGAGAAGCCAGAGGCCGTCGTCGTCGTTGGGAGGCCAGGTACTGGCTGTGGCAATCCTGGAATACTAACTGCATACGTTTATAAAATTATCCTGGATTGCCACGCTACGCTCGCAATGACGAAGAATCAGCGTGGGTTTTCTCTTATTTATGACATAAAAACCCAGGGCAAATCCAAGATAACAATTAAACAGCATTTCTTAGCGAAAAAACTTTTAGATAACTTTGGATTAGATAAACTCCCATTGACGATCTTAGTTATATACCTTTGCAAATCTCTATCTCTCAAAAATAACAAGTTCCGCAGGAAGCGTCACCTCTTCAACACTGGCCCAGCTCCACCTAAAGAGCTGGTGGCTTTCAGTGAGAGCCCAACCATTCGCTGTGGCTGCAACAAAGGGAGAGTCGAATTTAAATCGGCCAGGGTAAGCACCAGGACCGCCGTACCAAAGGCCACCTTCAATGTCTATAAATGCTTTTTCATCGGTCATAGTAGCGACGTGCAGAGAGATGATTTTTTTATCTATTCCATTAATTTTTGTGGGTCCTTTCCGATTTTTATAATCACCCAAGCTTAATTGTCCATTTGAGTTCTGACCAAAGGCCCAAACGCTTCCGTCGCTGGCCAACAAAAAACTTGTATTGATTCCTGCCGCCACAGCTTGGAATTGTAGTTCCGTTCCCAACTCATCACAAAGCTGAAGCATGGAAGGGACTAGGATAGTAGTTCGAGTATTCAATCCTAACTGACCAAAGACATTATAACCAAAGCTCCACGCACGGCCATGAATATCTAGCAGCAGACTATGCAAGCTCCCCGCAGCCACCGCTCTAATTTTTATTGTCTCGCCCTTAGCATTTCTTATATCTATTTTGGTCGGGATTTTCCTTTCTATGCGATCGCCCAAACCTAGTTGACCAAAATCATTCTTGCCCATAGCCCAAACATTGCCTTTCTTATCCAGAAGAAGAAAAAAGTTAGAGCCAGCAGCGACGTCGTTAAATTCGATGTGCTCTGCCTTCTCACGAGCTGAAATTGTAAGAGGGAAATCGCGATAGGCACTATAGTTAAATGCTCTGTCATTCGCCCGAGACGAAATTAAATCGAATACCTGATTTTTTTTAGTTAAGAGCAAAAAATGGTTTACTGCACCCGATATTTTTTTTACACCAACCCCATCCGGCCCCCTGAACACTAGTTGAGAAAAAGCGCCATTTTCCCAAAACCATGGCTCGCCTTTTTGATCCAAGATCATCAGATTGTGATTTAGCCCGTACGCAGCGAGAGAATTTTCCATGGAAAATAAAGGGAGGGCGAAGAGTAAAATGCCGATGAGGCTTGTATAGTTAATCATTCTTTCTCTCAAAAGCTTAATAAACTGATCTGTTATGAGCAAAGCGCCCTTAAGTGATATAAAGTCTCGCAACACCTCGGCTTATTCCGATGACGGCTTTCAGAGAGCCCATAAAAAAACGGGGAAATTTCCCCGTTTTGTAGCAGCACATTGCCGAATCAATCTAAAAATACTTTTTGATTTTACCAATAATCAACAGCCTTTAATTGGCACTACCACCAAAGAGCCATGCGAAGGAAAAAATATTTTTTAGCAAAGAAAAAATCCTTTCCAAAAATGTTGGTTCCTTAAAATCATCGAGTTGCTTAGGCTCATCATTGGCATTTAGTTTATATTCTCGCTCAACTGGCTCAACTTTTTGATTACCTTTAGCATAATTTGGGGCATAGGACACCGGAGTATTCTGGGGGACCACACCTTCAACTTGCCCGATAACCTGCGGTTCCTCGCCCATAGGCTTCGTCCATATAAGTTCTTTATCAGCGGGTCCCTTATTATTTGGAACCAAAGTATACATAGAGCTTTCATTTTCTAGAAAAACTAAGCTCTTGGGTAAATGCGCTACCGACAAAGCGGTTGGCATTCCATCCAAGATCTTCAAACGATTTCCAGTTCCAGCCGATTGATTAGGGAGACTACCAACGAACCATATTCGGTTATCTATTCCTTGAAATATAGCGTACATGCTTTCAGCCTTCATAGCCTTAAATTTTGTCTCAAATTCTAACTTCGTGGGAACATATGCGCTGCGCAAACCTCGGCCTATCATTTTACCAAAAAACCAAATATCTCCGTTGATATCTAAGAGAAGGCTGTAGTTTGCTGCTGCTGCGACCGCTTGGACTTTAACGTCAAGCTCGATCTTGTTAGGACTATATCTATTAAAAGACAGGGTTTTAAAGCCCAACTGACCTTTGTCATTTTGTGGACCATAGCTCCAAACAACACCTTTGTTATCTAGTAATAAACGATGGCTAGATCCAACCGCCCCTGCGACATAATTATTCGAAGCTCCCTGCAGTCTAGGATCATACTTCTGCAGACTTTCCTTAAAATGTCGAAAATCAAATTCTATAGTCCAAAATCCCCCATCTTCAAGAATAACAAGACCGTCAATGAGGCTTGCTGCTAAGAAAGTCGCCTTGCGAATTTGTTCCAAAATCTTTAGTTCAGGTTTTGTATTATTAGCTGCATCAGTCTTTTTATATATCCATACACGACCTAAGCTATCTAGAAGAAGGGTAAAACAATCAAAGTTAGATACTATTTGCGTATATTTACTATTTTCAACATCTTCATCAGTTAAGTTTTGTAATGTGATTTCGTTGACTTTTAAAAATTCACTAAAACGCTGTGCCCTTTTATCGGAGCCTATAACTAAAACATCATTATTTTCATCTATAAAAAATAGAACATTGCCCGGAGCATTTACTAGACGATTATTTAACGCTATTTGATTAGCTTGGTCTATCTCAAGATTTTGCATTGCAAAAACAAAAGTGTTCATAAAAAACATAGTAAAAAGAATAAAAACTTTAAGCATTTTATTCACCAAAATACACAAATAACAAAAGCATTTCTACTCTAAAATATATAAAAAACTTATTATGTAAATCCCCAAACCTTACTAGTTAGTGCTGGTTCAAAAAATACTATTGGGCGATTCATTTACGGAACTTGTCTATTATTTTTAATGGGATAGCCTTGGGCATAAAACATCTGAGGTCTGATCATGGCTCGCATATTTTATTACTATCCCATTGTTATCGGCAGCATCGCTATCGCTCTTCATTTATGCGGGACAGTCGGCTTGTTTCAGACAGAGCTTCCTCGCGGCATTCACATGCTCATGTATACGGCTGATATTTTGGTAGTTATTGGCCTTTTCGCCAAAAGTACATGGGGATATTATTTGGCCTTGGTATTTTTTGTGGGACACTCGATTCTTCAGTCTTATTGGGGAGTTGAGGCTCTTTCCCGCGGTATTTCTTATCACTTATTTCTGAGTTGCCCACTTGTTATTACTGCTTTGGCCTTACTCGTTTTCCAACAAGATATTTTTATAGCAAGAAAAAAAGCATCAATTCAACAATTTTAGGTACTTATTCACCTATGACACTATAAATTTATCCTGAAAGAAAACATGGGGATAGAACAACGGGTAGGAACAATTGAAAAAGGAAAAGATGCCGACCTTGTTTTGTACAATGGCGACCCGTTT
>JBPOIV010000158.1:0-5613 GCA_052034245.1 Myxococcota bacterium | reverse complement strand
TACTCAATATGCTCTTAATAAAAAAATTAAGCTTCTAAAAAATCTTGGGGGGAGCACGCCATAAATAGCTTACTTTACGTATCTTTTGCCAAGCTCAAAAGGATTGAAGCCGACTTGGTGAGCATCGCGCATTTAAACTAAAGCCAGGGCTAAAGTAGCCCAAATCCGCTCGGGCCCTGGTTGACAAAAGGCACTGCTTTGGCTCTTATTGCCCGGTCTTTTAGCTATGGCTTTAAGTTATATGTAAAATCCGCCACCTGGCTGCCCCTTTTGGCCGCGGACCGGGTGATGTGGTAAGAGCGGGAGTATATAAATGGTTGGATATGCAGTAATTGAGATTGGCAGCAAGCAACATCGCGTATCGGTAGGTGAAAAACTATTGGTCGATTTGCATGCGAGCAAAATGGTTGGCGATACCCTAGAAGTTGATCGGGTAATGATGCTTGGTGGCGAAAGCTATCGTGTTGGCAAGCCTTTTATCAGTGGCGCTAAAGTGCTTTGCACGGTGAGCGATATGGGCAAAGAAGGCACCGGCGTTAAGGGCGAAAAACTTCGCGTATACAAGAAAAAACGTCGTAAAGGTTTTGATAAACTTATCGGTCACCGTCAGCGTTATACCGAAGTAACCATTAGCGATATCATCGGCTAAGGAGAGGAAAGAAATGGCACATAAGAAAGGGCAAGGGTCCACACGAAACGGTCGCGATTCTAATCCGAAATTTTTGGGCGTAAAACGCGCAGATGGTCAATTTGTTTTGGCAGGCAATATTTTGGTGCGCCAACGCGGTACCAAGATCAAAGCAGGCTCCAATGTTGGCGTCGGTCGTGATCACACCTTATTTTCATTGGTTGATGGCACGCTGAAGTTTACTAAAGGGCAAAACGAACGTGTTTTTGCAAGCGTCCATGCTGTAGAAGCCTAAATATTTGGCTCTACCCTACTAAAAGCGCGAATTATCGCGCTTTTTTTATTGCCTAATTGGCCCTATGTCGCTTGGTCTAATCAGCAAAATATGCCATAATATATTCATATAAAATCAATTCTAAATTAATTTAAATCAGGATTTAATATGAAAACTATTATGATTTTTGCTGCGTTTTTTTCTTTATCTTCATTTGCCTTTAGCGATAAAGAAATATGCAATTTTATATGTGAAAGAGATCAGATTGATGAACTGTTTGACCACTACGAGATGCAGTTTAAGAATGCGAGCTTTAATTTTACGCAGATGGCAACAGAGGTTAATAATGCGCTCCTCGCGCCCTCTACTCGTTTAAATAAAGAGCTACAAAATGCCGCTAGACTAATCAGGGAGCACTCTGCGTATAGATTTTTTATGGATATAATAGCTATAAATGATAACACCAAAAAAACTATTTCCTCACAAACCATAAGTCATATTTCTGAACACCGAGCAAATATTGGCTCGACTTATCGTATGAAATATGAGGCAGGCTGTTTAAACAAGGTCGCGAAATATATTATTGCTTTTTATTATTTTAATGAATTCGAGGAAGCACTCGAGATGCCCAAAGATGCGGAAAAGTCTAACTTGATGGCAACCGAAAGTATAAGTTCACCGCCAGAAGAGCTTTTTGGACTTGATGAAATGAACATCGACGATATAAAGACAGCTAATAAGCCTTCTACAGAATCCTATGGTAGTGGCGCTGCTGGGGCCATATTCTCTGCTGAATATCAAGCTTGGCAACAAAACGGCGCCCCAAGCTTTCTTCCGAATAGTGAATATTATTACTAAGAAGCTAAGGGAGGCTGAGATGCTTTAGGGCAATTCTTCTGCATCTTCCTCACAGAGTTCCTGCCGATAATTATGGTAGCAATAAGCAGCGATCCAGGCGGTCGCTGCTACGCCACTAGCCACACTAATACAGCCCGGAAGATAAGGAAGAGCGTTCATAGCTTCGCTGCAAATTTTATCGGGGCCGAGTTGCTGACAAAGTTCTAAGACGCCGGTGCTTAAAGCTTTACCTAAAGTAATGGTATTACCTAGATAAACAATGCCCCCCAAAAGGCATAATTTAGTCCCTAAATCATATAATGAAGCAGCATCGCCGTGGCTATTTGGTACGAGAGCTTCATCCTCCGCATTTATCGCGTGCGTGGTGATGGACAAAAACAAAGATAGCGAAAAAATAAGCTTAAGCATGCCTCACCTATTTGATTTGTGCTCGACGCCATTGCTGATGCTATGTGCGTTAATCTAGCAAGAAAGAGCTTAAGCTTAGGCAATTATTCCACATGTTGAGAAGAGACAGGTTAAGCTTTTTGAAGGAGTCGGTTTGCTCATCGGAAATTGCGATACTAATGTCTTTATAAAACATCAAAATTAAGCCATATAATTATTTTTCAATAATTAAATTTATTAAGAACAATTAAAACCCCAGGTTAAAATGAAAATTATTATTACAATGCTAAGCTTCTGGTCCTTATCGATTTTTGCCTTTAGCGACTATGATAAAGCCCTATTTATTGACGACAAAAATCAAATTGAAGCATTGCTTCGCGAGCATACCATTACCTTTTCTGACTCGAGACTTAATTTTTGTGAGCTCGCAGAGGAAATTACTCCTATGCTCCTTTCGGAAAAGCAGCCAATAAATACGATCCAGGAGAAGGTGTTGGACATTATCCGAAAGGGTCAGGGACCTGCATTTATAAAGGCATTACTCGCTATAAATGACAATACAAAGAAGACTATAAGTCAATATACTATTAGCCCGGATCCTAAACGGAGAGAAAAGATAGCCAATGATTTTTCCGTCCATATGACCAAATATAAACTTAATAAAACAGTAAAATATGTCCTCGCTTTTTATTATTTCAATGAGTTTAACAGCCAAACGGCATTAAGCTGCGCTGATGCCAGCATCCAACGCTTCATCGGCAAAAATAACATGTTGGCTTATTTAAGTAGGACACCCGCAAAAAAGATCGATCGAGAAATTAGTGAAGAGGAGCTCTATCACATAATCGGTGGAGAAAATGCGGAGAATTCATCTTATTGGTCAAACCATTTATTTGACGCATCAGCAAACAATTGTGAGTACCTAGCTGGGGCCAAATATTCCTCTGAGCACAATTATGCTTTAGAAAATGCTATCGATGAACAGCTTCAAGCCTTTGAGCAACATTTTGACCGCAATTAAGGCGCAGATCATGCCGATCATGCGCTCCGCGACGTGCATGCCTGTTTTGCCTGCTTTCGAAAGTAAGTAAGGACCGAGCATAATAATGAGCGCAGTGACGGCCCAAGCGAGCAGAACTGCTGAGAGCGAAATAACCCATTGGGATCGATCGTGAGCCAGTAAAATAACCGTGGCGATAGAGGAAGGACCGACAATGAGCGGCGTGGCGATAGGTACCAAAAATGGCTCTTCTTCGAGATTTTTTAGATTCACCACGCTTCCACCCGGGAATAAGAGACTGATGGAAAACAGTAAAAATACGATGCCGCCCGTGATGGTGATGGCGGCATGGCTGACGCCAAGGCCATCCAATAAATAGGTTCCGGAAAAATAAACGACCAATAAAATCGAAAGCGCAAAGAAGAGCTCGCGCTGCAAAATAAGGCGCTGACGAGTTTTGCTGAAGCTGCTGATGAGGGTCGCAATAATGCCCGTGTTGCCCAAAGGATCGAGCACCAAAAATAGCTGCAAGGCTTTGGCGATGATCATCGAAAGTGCAAAGCTCATTAGTAATCCTTATTTAATGCCTTCGGCAAGAATGCTCGCGACACCTTTTAAAAGCATTTCAACAGCCATCATCGTAAGCAAAAGACCCATTAATCGTTCCACCGCAATCAGGGCCCGTCGGCCAACGACGTTTTTTATTTGTTGTGCAAAAAGCAACACGCTAATAGATAATACCCAAGCAATCAAAATGGCGTAGGCAACCTGATAATTGTTCGCATCCTGGTGCGCATAAAGCATAATCGTCGTCAAGATTGAAGGCCCAGCCACCATGGGGGTCGCGATGGGAAATATAAAAGGCTCTTCTTTAAAACTATGGGCTTGGGTTTTTTGATGATCAGGAAAAATCATCCGTATAGCGATGAGAAATAATATTAACCCACCTGCTAAAGAAACCGTCTGAGCATTTACTTCCAAAGCATGCAGTAAATAATCACCGATGAGATAAAAAAACATCATGATGAGCAGTGCAAGGCCCATTTCGCGCACAATGATATAGCGGCGTCGAGCGGAGTTAATCTGCTCAACAAGTTCTAAATATCCCATGATATGCCCCACCGAATTCATGATGAGAAACATACTCAGGGTGATTGAAAAAAAACTCATAGGGACCTCGTAAATGCGCTAGCTTACTCATCCATAACAGCCGCTATTCATCCTGCCAAATTTTTTTCAATGCGCGGTCTTAGAAACTAGGGATGCTCAGCGAAAACATCATCGTAGTCGGCCATCGCCGCCTCTATGACTTTGAAGGCATGATCCGCGTCGTAGATCTTCTCAATAGAGATAGTTTGAGGGCGGCCTTCCACTAATTTATAGGTACTAAAATAGTGGCGGAGGCGCTCGATCAAAATCTGGGGCAAATCCTTGATGCTGGTCACTGAGCCCCAAACATTATCGTTTTCTAAAACGGCAATGATTTTATCATCAGCTTCCTGATCGTCAATCATTTGAATGCCACCGACGACACGAGCATTAAGAATCACTTCGTTGCGGGTAATCATACGTTCGCTGATCACGCAAATGTCGAGTGGATCGGCATCTCCGCGAAGAGATTTTGGCGACAAAGCTTGCACGCGTGAGCCGCAATAAGTACGAGGAATAAAGCCATAAAGGGAGGGCGGATGTGAGCTCGTTCGCTGTGGACGATCCACACGCAAATAACCTGTTTCCTTGTCGATTTCATATTTGATCAAATCGAAAGGCGTAATTTCCACATAAACATGGACATCCTGAGGAGGATTTTTGCCAGGCAATAAGCCATGCCAAGGGTGAGGGCGCCATGTAGAAAATGATTTTTTGTCTGACATAAATAACCTGTTTAAAAGCTAAAATTAATATAACGTATCATTCCCGCTAACTATTTAATATAAATGCAAAAGCCAAAGCTTTTTTTGCCCGCGGTTTCAAGGATATAATTGAGAGCCTCTTTTTCTTATGGCAGATCTCATAAGTGTCAACGCCTAAATGATTCTTTGCGCGCCAATTCTAAGTTTTGCTTGGTCAGCGCCATTTCATACGTCTTTAAAATAGACTCTAAAATAGGAGCAAGCTCTTCGCCCAAGTTTAGCAACAGTGGAAACCTATAGAGCACTATTCCTACTATATAAATTGCATCTTTTTTAAACTTATATTTAATATCTTTTTCTTGCTCTTCTATCCATGAGTAAAAATTACCTAAGCCGTGTTTCTCTTCGTACCACGCTTTGCTCAAAGAATACTCATTTTCTAGCTCTTGTTCATAGCTATAAAGACGTTCTTTCACATGCTTAGGCTGTATATATTCCTCAAGCTTAATTGTTTCACAATGTTCCAGGTCAAGAAAACACTCAAATTCTGGAATTTCCGCGTAAGAAAGCGTTGACACGAAGAAAATTAAAAAAACAATTTTATTCATTTTTA
>JBPOIV010000117.1:0-24447 GCA_052034245.1 Myxococcota bacterium | reverse complement strand
AAGAGATATTATGATAATTTAAGTTAATTAAAGTTTTTACCTACTAATTAAGTCTCTTTAGATAGCCGGAGCGCTTAAAAGCTAGCATTTTGGTAAAAAAGCTTTATGGCACAGCAATAGGCCATTTGAGGATCGTCACACTAAAATGCCTTAAAATACAGCGTGTTGGCTCCTGCCATCAAAAAAATCAGCGACGCGTTAAAGACATTCCTGAACGCGTCGCTGCAGTAGATTTTAAGGTATTTCTACTGATTTAATAAGCTTAAGGCATCTAGTCTGCGCTGATCGTCTTTAAATAGTTCTATAATGGCTAGTTTATTTGGACGTTCTTTAATTTTTGCTTTAGCCGCCGCTGAGAGCTTTGGGACAATGATTTCTAACATTGACTTTCGTCCATAATCGCCAGAGCAAAGTTGTAGTATTTTCCCTATCTTTTTGGGAGACAATTCAGAAATATCAAAAATATCCAAGGCCTCCTTCTTGGCAGGGTCTCCTTTAAAGGTGGCCATTATTGTGTCGATACTATTATTAAGGTTCTGTTTGGCCGGCTCCAAAAATTTTGAATGGATTAATTTCAGAGCTTTTACTCGTCGCGTATCATCATAGTGGGCCTCCATTATCGCCACCAAATCTTGCATGCTTATTTGGGAGAGTTCTAAAAGGCCCAAGGCATCATACTTGTAAACATCCCCTTTAAACGTTGCTATTATGGTGGCGATATTTTTTTGAATCTCGTCTTTAGAACTGAGCTCAGACAAAATTAAATTTAAAGCTTCCTTTCGCGTAGAATCTCCACCAAAACCTTGCAGTATCGTCTCTACATCGAGAATGGATAAGTTCGAGAGTGCATAACAGCCCAATGTTTTCATTCTCCCTGGATCCCCGCCCATCATCTTAAAAACTTCTAAGAGCTCTGCATTGGCAGATGCTTCGGCAGGAGTTTCAACAGGGTGATTCAATGCATCTGTTGACTCAGGCTCGAGCTGAGTGCACTCGCTATTTTCAGTTTGGCGAGAAAGAGGAAAGGGATCATCTGCCGCCAAATCAAATTTATTTTTAATCCGCTCGATAGCCTTTTTTCGTTCACTCTCTCGTTCGATCAAGGCAATAACAGCTTTCGCAAAATCTAAATCCTCGCTTGATGAAATGAGCTCTTCAATAGCTTTTTGAGGACTCACAGAAAGGCGGTCCAAAAGGTAAGACCCGACCATCCACGACTTATTAAAGACTGACCAGATTTCACGAAAATGCCACATGGTCAAATCTCTCTTTGGGCCAATACTCACAAGCAATAACAAATGTCGTTTTTTTATGTCAGGCTCATCCTTCAGCGCATCAACCAAGTGAAGTAAACTATAGCTGGGAGCAGTTTTATTGAAAGCTTTTTGCTTTTCATTCTTTCTATTGAGCAATTCCTTAGTGATTGCTTTTCCATTAATAATTATGCCGTCTGAGAGAGTAATGTCGCTGTCCCTGGAACATGTCCAACTGACATTAAAAGTTGGAGCAAAGACCTTATTCTCGCTTCCATCAAATTTATAAGCGTTTACATTCGGCGACTTTGCATAAAAATGGATGGTCATATTCTCGAAAAAGACCACATCGGCAAATGAGCAATGAGCAATGTGCGTTGCGACAATTAGCCCGAGCCAAAACTTAAGCCGATACATGAGAACTCCTAAAGAAAAGAACATCAAAAAAACAGCTCCTTTTCTTTAAGAATGAGGAGCCTCTCTTCTTAGCTAACCCAAATGAAGGGGCTAATAATCCGCTACTTTTACAGATCCGATGAAGCGCCAAAAAATAATGCGAAGAGCAGTCATTCCCTTGCTAATAGCGACCACTATAAAAAAGCAAACTAAAGGAGATCCGAATGATGAAACCGAGGATTGGCCTCGCCATTGCACTCTTTTTTACCGCTCATGCCTATGCGCAAACGATCGAGGAAACCTGGCAGCACCATATTGAGGCGTGGGGAAGGCGCGACCTCGACGCTATTGCACAAGATTATACTGAAGACGCCACTCTTATTCTGAATAACACCATTTTCAAAGGAACCGAGGCGATCAAAAAGGCTTTTTCTCAGCTTTTCAGAATTTTTGATGGTGGGCAAAATCAGATTGAAGAGCCTACCATTGATGGCAAAATTATTTATATAACCTGGAATTTTACGCCTAGAGGAAAAGGCCCGTTTTTCGGAACCGACACCTTTGTTATTGAGAACGGCAAAATAGCATACCAAACGATTGCCTCAACATTGTATGAAGTTTTTCCGCTAACTCGCTAACTACAATAAAATGCCGACCGCTAAGTTTAGGATTTCGGATACCCAGCCACGCCGCCTTTAAAACCCTTCAGATACACATAGGACTCATCCTCGTGACTGATAGGATTTGGCACCAAGGGCACTTTGCCATGGCCATTTGGTATATCGATAACAAAGGTCGGCATGCATAAGCCCGATATATTTCCACGTAGCGATTCTATAAGCGCCAAAGCCTCTGACAGCGGCACGCGAAAATGTTTTGCCCCTTCAACCACATCGCATTGATGCAAATAATAAGGCTTCACATGATTCTTCACGAGGCCTCTAAAAAGCTCAGTTAAAATTTCACGAGAATCATTGATGCCGCGCAAAAGCACCGATTGATTGAGCAGCGTTACTCCGCTTTGATGAAGCTTTTTTAAGGCCTCTATAGTCTGGGGAGTAATTTCTTTGGGGTGATTAAAATGCGTCACTAAATAAAGCGGCGCATAGCGCGACATGATGCGTGAAAGCTCATCGTCGACTCGCATAGGCGCAAAGGCGAGCATGCGCGAATGAATGCGTACCACGTCGATATGGGGGATAGAAAAGGCGCGAGCAAAAAGTTCATCAAGCCTTCGATTAGACAAGACCAGCGGATCGCCCCCCGAAAAGATAATCTCTTTGATGGCAGGATCTTTTTCAATATAAAGAAAAGCCTCTTCTTGCTGGTCCTTTTGCGGCGAAGGTCCTTGGCCCACCCAACGCTTTCGAGTGCAAAAACGGCAATAACTGGCACAACGATCCGTCGCTAAAAATAAGACCCGATCAGGATAACGATGCACCAAATGGGGAACCTTTTGCCGTGGCTCCTCACCTAAGGGATCGCGAAGCTCGTCGTTATCAGGCTCTAGCTCACGCTGACTCGAAATCACCTGGGCAAAAATCGGGCACGAGGGCGTGCCATCCATCAATGAGGCAAAATAAGGGGTGACACCGAAAGGGAGTGAACTTTGGGAAAAATTATCATCCAACCATCGTTCTGCCTGCGGATTATTTACTACTGATAAAAGCGCTTCTTTGGAAGAAATCATATTGGCTAATTGCCAACGCCAATCTTTGCTTGAAACTTCTTTTATATCGTTCGAAATATGAGGCATCATAAGAGTCCAAAACATAGTAAAAAAGCGGTATTACCGGCATCTTCTAGCACGCCCTCCGCAAATTTCCATGAGGCTTTAGCCACAAAGATCAGCAGCAACTAAAGAGTCTTATTATTAGCCTTAGTGAGGTTTTACCTATTATGGAGTTAGTATGTTTTTTAGAATTTCTTCAATTATTCTTGGATTTAGCGCGCTTTTTGCGGTTGGTGCTGTTCATGCAGGATTAAAAAGTACCCTTAAAAAACCTGCTAAGCATGCCTTTTCAAAAGTGAAAGAAAAAGCCGAAAAATTAAGTGATCGAGTGAGGGAAGTAGAGGACAAAGTTAGCGCTAAAGCTAAACAGTTTGGTAATTTACTTGTAGGCCAAATTTCAGATTTTGAAAATTTATTAGTACGTCTCGACAATGCTGTTTCGGCCGAAACTATTTTAAAAATGCAGGGTCTTTTGCTTGACGATATGGAGTTCCAGTTCAACAAGCGCATTGCCAAAGTAGGTCCAACGACTAAGGACATAGAAAATAAATTAAAAGAAGTTGATGAGAAAATAGCTAGCGTAATTGAAAAAATGGCTGCGAAAAAACAGGCAAACTTGAATAAATATAAAGCCGACATGGAAGGTAATGCACAAGCCAGAGACGCTGCAGAAAGAATCCTTAAACAAAATAATGAACCAGTTTTGACAGTACTTAGTGGGGTTGGAGCCTTCATCAATAATGATTTTACCAATAAGATCCTCAACATCGTCAAAGATGGCCTTGTAAATACTAAAAGGGCTGCCCAGCAAGACGTGGACAGATTTAATGACAGAATTAATGAACTGCAAAGCCAATACGACAGGGCTCAGGATGAGCTGACAAGAGTAATTGATAGATCCAAAGAAGTCTTGAATTTAAGAAATGAACGCGAGCAAATCGACAGAGCATTCGGAGCGCTCATTAATGCTTTTGAAATCTTTCGCGATAGTAGTGATGCCTGGAACTATACTAAGTTGTCGAACAACTACCAAGATGTGATAGAAAACTTCATCGCTAAGGCCCAATGTACTTATGCCCCAGGAATGGATGCTCAGCAGTTAAAATATTATCTAAAGATTTGTAAAGAACATATCATTTTCGGCGATCCTTCGAATCCTTCAAGCCCTTACCTCCAACAAGATAACCGCTTCAAAAGAGAGGAGTGTAAAAACCTTGATGGGAACTCGGATATTTACGCAGTAGAGCAATGCATTACGAATTCGAGTAATGTTACTCTCACGAGCTTCCCAAAAGATTAACTAAACATTCCGCTTAAAGCTCACCTCTGGCTTTGGTGAGCTTTAATTTTGCCCTTCGTCTTTTTCTCTCTCAGCTCGGGCCTGACATTCTTCCACCGCCCGCAAAATAGCTTCATTCTCCGGCAGCAGTGCTCTTAATCCCTCGAAAATCACCTTCGCTTGGCGATACTGGCCTTGAGAAAAGAAATTACTGCCCAAGGCAAAAAGCGCATCTCGTTCAGATTGTTCTACGTGATTTTTTTGCTCTAGCATAACTAACCCTTGTGATGCGTACTGAATACGCTCGCTATCGACTTCATTTCCGTGATGGTATTCTTGACCAAGGTCATCATTCGCTCAATATCAATGGCCCTTTTCATATTTATAAGCGAAAAATCATCCAGTGAGCGCGACATAAGCTCGCGCGAGAAATGGCTTTTTTTCGCTTCATAACGCGCCACAAATGCCTCAAGCACCGGCATTTCGAGCTCACTACTTCCTTCATATCCAACCAAAGTTTCGAGCTGACGTCGAGGCATGATGGGCCACGATATAAATCGCTTATCAGGCCGAAGCTTTTGAATGCCTCCTTTTTTAACGCCCAAAGCTTTGCCAAAGGAGGGATGCTTGATAGCGCCATTGATGAAGCGCCAGGGATTATTGTGGTGTTCAACTTTCATACTGCGCCTTATGTTTTTGGTTAAGTTCCATCACAAAGGTCAAAACTTCGGCGACCGCTTCGTAAAGATGCTCAGGTATTTCTTCATTGAGGTCAAGCCAAATTAAATCTCTCGCCAAAACGACATTTCTTATGACTGGGATGTGCATTTTTTGGGCTTTAGCAATAAGCGATTTCGCATCATTTCCTGAAGCTTTCGCGATAAGCAAAGGCACCGCATCGAGCTCCTCGTTATAACGCAATGCTATGGCCAAATGACTGGGATTAGCAACTAAAAGAGTCGCATTCTCAAGAGCATTCATGCCACCCGATTCGGCTAATTCCTGATGTATACGCCTGCGCTCCTGCTTAATATGTGGATCGCCTTCTTGCTGTTTATATTCTTTTTTCACTTCGTATTTTGACATGCGCATCGATTTTGCAAAGGAAAAACGCTGCCAAAACCAATCGATGAGAGACACCATCAAAAAACACAATAAAACGCGACTTAAAATTATTACTATACATTCACCCATGCACGATAAAGCATCGATCAACGATAATCTAAATAATCGACTTACCGATGAGGCTATATCCTTAATAGCGGCGATAACAATCCAAAATATAAGTATAAATTTGATTAATTGCTTCACTAATTCAAAAAAGCGATCTTTAGAAAATAATTTTTTAATCCCTTTTATTGGATTGATGCGCTGCAAATCGGGCTTTAAAGGGTGCGTGCTAAATAGAAAGCCGAATTGGCTGAGATTGCCTATAACGGCCCCTACTGACGCAGCCGCTAAAAGAGGAATGCTCATGAAAAAATAGCCATCGAACATTTCTTTGAGCACAGGCACAAGGGCGGTGGATTCATGAGTGCTAAACAAGCGCGGCATTTGATGAAAAATGGTGCTCATGCGCTTAAAAAGAAATGAGCCCAGGACAAAGAGTGTGAAAAGGACGCAGCTAAGACTTAAAAGGCTGACAAAATCCGCACTTTTGGCTACTTGCCCTTTTTTACGCGCCTCCTTGAGCTTAAACTCGCTGGCACGCTCGGTTTTTTCTTCGCCTTCAGCCACCTTCCACCCAAAAAGTATTCAAAAACAAAGGATAAGGCCTCGCTCTTCCTAAATCGGCAAAATATCATCATAAACGCCGATTAAGGCTCAAGAAAATTTTACTTGCGCTAATTATCAGTATTGTTAGATAGATTTATATGCCCCAACTTTCGCCATTGTTCACGCCTGGGGTCTATTAAAGAGACGGTGTACGTCTCACCAATGCTCGGGGTATTTTATGATACGGTACGACTTGGCCACGAAAAGAAAAAGTGAACATGGCTTCTTAGAAGCCTACATCATTGATGAACTCAACAAAAAGCAAGGTCGAGAAAACGAGCAAGTTCTGCAACTAGAAATTGAAGAAAATCGTTGCGATGAACAACATCGACCAAAAGTCGAAAATGTTATTGTCATTGAACTTTAATTACGCGGCTTAGACACCGCGTATAAAAGTAAAAATTAGTTATTCGCGCGTTCGAGATAAAGTCCCGTACGAGTATCAATACGAATTTTGTCGCCTTCGTTAACAAAAAGAGGCACTTGGCAGCTATACCCTGTAGATACTTTAGCAGGTTTGGTAGCTCCACTAACGGTATCCCCACGAACAGCTGGCGCACATTCGACAACTTGCAAAACCACGTGATTAGGAATTTCAATAGAAATAATGCGGCCTTCAAAAAACAAAAGCTGCACTTCCATGTTTTCCATCATGTAATTTTTCTTGTCGTCAATAATCGCCTCACTTACCTGGTACTGCTCATAAGAGGCAGGATCCATGAAGTGATAAGCGCCTTCGCTGACATAAAGATATTGGCCTGTTCTTTCCTCAAGATCTGCGCGCGGAACTTTATCACCCGATCTAAAAGTTGGATCCGTCGCCATTCCTGTAAGCAAATTTCTTAACTTAGTTCGAACAACCGCAGCTCCTTTGCCGGGTTTATGATGATGCACGTCGGTAATGAGATATGGCTGGCCTTCATACATGATGGCTAAGCCCTTTCTAAAATCACTAGTAGAATACATTTGGCGCTCCTTTATGAGGTTTTTGTCTTACACAAATTTTTTATTCAAAAAAAGCCTGTGGCGAGCCTTCCTTAGAACAATGAAACATAGATGCCAGCTATGGCCAAAAAAGGCCCGTAGGGAATCGCTCCTTCAGCAATATCTGAAGCGGGGCTTTCTCTAGCTTGGAACTTATTTACTATCCCAAATATCGCCCCCAAAAAGGACCCAAGAAAAATAATCAGCAGTAAATGGCTTAACCCCACAAAGAGCCCCAAGGCTGCAAGCAACAAAGGATCGCCAAAACCCATTGCCCATTGCTCTTTACTCAGACGCCCGCTTTTACGTAAGAAAAAAGTAGCGGCCACATTCACAAGGAAAAAACTCAAGAAACCAAAAAGCATGCCCAAGACATGATTCTTCACCGAGAAAAACAAGGTGTGCGGCAAAATTAAGCTAGAAAATATCTGAAGACCTTGATGATTATGCCACCATTCAGGATAAAAATAATATATGGAGGTACTTGAGAACCCCCAGAAAAAAAGCATCGCCAACAAAGAATGGGGCAAACAAAAAGTATCAAGATCGATATAGGCAAGTAATAAGAGAATAAATACAAAAATAAACTTATCTAATGCAGCGAAACTAAAACCAAATTTCATATAAATGGCGATCATGGATAATGCACAAAAAACTTCTAAAATCAAAGTTCGATACCCATAAAAAGCCCCACAATACGCGCAACGGCCCCGCAGAAAAAGCCAAGAAAAAATAGGGATATTATGAAAAATTTTTAAAGGCTTCTCACAGCTCGTACAAAAAGAACGCGGAGAAATTATCGATATATTTCTAGGCCACCGATCGATAATCAGGGCTGCAAAACTTCCAAACGATGCGCCAAGAAAAGCTAATAATATATATTTTAAAAGTTCTATATAAATAATTATTTCATTCAATGTAAAAACCCATTTAACGAGCGTCTTTTTCTAGACGCATGCAGGTGGCACGAATAAGCAATCGCACACTGCGCGAAGGCTCTTTTGTCTCATGAGCTTTCAGCTTAGTTAAAGCCCGATCTCTAGGCTCAGACTCCCCTTCGAAGCATAAACGACCTATAGATTTTGCCGCCAATGCCCGCAAAAGCTCATCCTTTTCTTCTAAACAAGCAAGAAGAATAGGAAGGGATGACCTAACACCTATTTTTCCCAGTGCAATAATCGCTGAGCTAGGAATAAAAGAAGCCAAAATCGCCTCTTCCAAAAAAGGTACCGCCTGCGCATCTCCCAATTCACCCAAAGCCCATGCTATTGCTTGCGCTTTCTTGCCATCAGGCGTTAAAAAAGCCCGCAATAAGAAAGGTACGGCTCTTTTGTCATTCATGCGACCAAGGACCAGCGCGGCCCCAATAACCAGATCGGGATCAGATGAGCTTAAGGCCTGACAAATAGCAAAAAAGGTTCCTTGCTCCGCCAAAATACTGAAAGGAATTCTTTTTCGATGCCCCAACAAATTAAATTCTAGGCTTTGCTCAGTCATCGGCTTTTGTGCCTCTGCTAAGAAGCCAAAGGGGGAAGATGATGTTGCATGTTCGATCACATCTGCCTCAAGCAAAAAACCAAATTATGGTACTGCCTTAACATTTCTGTGATTTTATTTATTGCCCAGTGGCAAGATTCTTCTTCCTTGGAGATTTTGGGTTTCTAAAATCCAGGCGCAAGGACGATATATTTTACACAAAAAAAAGCTCTGAGAATTTCATTTCTCAAAGCCTTTCTAATTTATTTTATATATTTAATCTAAGCGGCTTTTTTTCTTGCTTTTGATGCTTTTGAGGAGCTTCTTACCGCTTTTCTTTTTGGTGCTTTCGCTTTTGAACTGGCTTTTTTAGCTGGTTTACGAGCGGAAGATTTTTTGGCTGCGCTTTTTTTAGCTGAGCTTTTTCTAGCTGGGCTTTTTTTAGCTGCGGCCTTCTTCGCTGGCTTTCTTGCTGAAGAAGCTTTTTTGCGAGAAGAACTTTTTGCTTTGCGAGCGCTGCCACCGGATTTTTTAGCTTTTGCTGCGGCCTTTTTGGCTTTAGCTGCTGCTCTTTTTTCCGCTGCACGTTTTTTCAAAGCTAGTCTTTTTGCTGCAAGAGCTTTTTTCTTCTCAGCAGCTTTCTTTTTGGCAAGCGCTTTCTTTTTCAAAGCCGCTTGTTTTTTAGCTTGTAGTTTTTTCTTCAAAGCTGCAGATTTTTTAGCTGCTGCTGCTTTTTTGCCTTTGCCTTTTTTGGCACTGCCGCCTCTGGATGCTTTCACGCGTGCTATATCTCCTGCTTTATCTACGTAATAAAGGAAATTTTCGTCCCTGCGCAATCCTGACTTCAACACAAGCTCTGGTTTTTGATTGCGATTTTTCTTTTCGCCACCGCGAACCATCTTTGCTCTAAAGACATTAAGATTGCGATCCAGGTAGTACAACCATCCCGGTTTTCGGGTGATGCCTGCTTTGAGGACTTTTTCTGCCATCTGTACTCTCCTACCTATTGCCATTCGATCATGAAGCTGCGCACAGCTTTTATTGAGTAGTAAAACTCTACTCTCACTTTCTATGGTGGCTTATTCGTGAGCTCCAGTCGAATCTTTATCAAGAATCTTTTTCTGCTCTTTGCTTGCCTAAAATTTATGCAAAGAAGTGCCAAAACCTAATTTTTGCATAAAAAATCATTTCGAGTATTTAATAAATATTATCGGTCAGATAATCACTTTAAAAAAGTTTGCAGTACTTTGTTTTGCGAAAATCCGTGCCTCTTTTTCAGGAAAAATTTTGAGGGACGTAGTTGCATTGTTGCCTTTTATAGGCTGAACTTTAAAAAAATTTTACGCAACACTGTCCCATTCTATAAATAAATGTCTACAGTTCGCTTAAAAAAATATGTTTTTATTTTTGCGCAGCGCTCATTGTAAAAGCTCAAGAATTTATTTTGCTATAGCTTCTTAACTGCTTTGACTCGGCAATCAGATGCGTTATTGCTTGGAAAATGCGAAATCAAAAAAGGTTAAAATGAATAATCTTTTAATCACCGGTGCTTTGCACGAGGATAGAATTAGGTACGCGACGGAACTTTCAATGTCGTGCTTATGCCTAAATCTTCAACAAAATTATGCTTGTAAGACGTGCCACAATTGCTTGCGCGTTCTCGGCAAAACGCATCCCAATATTACCTACATTGAGCCTCTGCAAACTGAGAGCGAAGACAAAGACCAAATAGTTTATAAAGGCGAAATAAAAATTGAGCAGGTTCGTTCACTCGTTATTGAAAATCAAAAAGCTAATTACGAAGAAGGCCTCGCAATTTTTATCATCACGCATATTCATCAAATTACGAAAGGCGCAGCAAATGCCTTGCTAAAATCCATTGAAGAAAGCGGTGCAAAGAAGGTATTTTTGGCTTTAGCACCTTCGCGCGCTGCGGTCCTTCCCACTATTGCTTCGCGCCTCATTTCAGTATCGGTGAAGCCTTCTGCACTTCCCCTTGCACCGAATGAATTAAGCTTGAAAAAAATAGAGAACATAACCAAGCTTGTTCCCCGACAACGTTTTAAATTATGTGAACAATTTAATTCTTCTCGAGCAGAATTATTAATTGAGCTAGAAAATTTACAGGAAGAATGCCATACGCTGCTAAGGGGATTCCCCCATGAGTGTTCTTCCTTACATCCAAACATTGTTCTTGGTATCAGCAGTGCTCTTTCTGAAGCGTGTAGTTTACTCGAAAGAAATGCCAACCCTCGTCTAGTAATCGAGCAATTAGTGCTTAATAAATGGCCGCATGCACAAAAGTTTTAAGTTAATTGCACTCGATATTGGAGGAGTGCTGGCTAGCATTAATAAAACTGAACTAATTAAACTCTGTCATAAATCCCAAGTTTCTTTATCTGAAATATTTGACAAAAATTTTTGGAATTTTCAAAAAGGACTCATAAGCTCTGCCGACTTTGTCGAAGAGAAAGCAAGAAAACTACACATAGACCAGTCTCAATTCGAAAAGGCCTTTTGTGCTATGCTCTGCTTCAGCTTTAATAAAAATATTTTTCGAGAGCTCATGCCGTCTTATATTTTTTTTAGCTCAATCAACACCTTGCACTTCGAATATTTATTAGGTCACCTTGATGCTTCATCATTTGCTATCGAGCATGCGCTTCTTTCTTTTCGAGAGGGCCAACTAAAACCACATCCACTTTTTTTTGAAAAACTGGCTCGCGTTGTGCCTTGTGAAAAAAATGAAATACTGGTGATTGACGACGATCAACGCATCATAAATGCCGCTTTGGTAAATGGGTTTTCCGCGCGGCATTATGATGGATCAGTGGCTTTGGAGCTATTTTTTGAGCAAAATTTAAATCTAGAGGCGCAATATTTTTGAGTCCTTTTTCGCGCCAATAATGAAAGCCGCCGCCGAGAACTACAGCGACATATTCTTTGGTTTCTTTGTAAGAAATACTTTCAATATAATTATCAAGAGGACGGCGGTCATTGCGTTTTAGCCACGAACGGGCTGCTGGAGGCCCGGCGTTATAATCCGAAAGAACTACGGCCCAATTGCCATATTTTTGCCAAAGATCACGAATGAGGGTAGTGCCAAGCATCAGATTAATCATGGGATTATACAAATCTTCGTCGTTCTTCAGCTCGATGCCGATTTTTTTTGCCTGTGCATCAGCCGTAGGCTTCATCATTTGCATGAGTCCTCGCGCTTGTGCCCACGAACGTGCATGAGGCAAAAAGCAACTTTCTCGGCGCATGATACCATAAATCAATTCATGTGGGACATCCGCATGCTTAGTCGCAGCATTCAACTCAACCGTGAATGGTCTCGGAAGCATAATGCGTTCATAGAGGCTTGGCTGACGGGCCAATAGGCGTGGTGCGACTGCATTACATTGAATAAGTTTTTGATAGGCAAGTTCAGGGCGTTCTAAATCAATATATAATTTCGCCGTGGCAAAAACAGCATCCTCATTCTTAGGCGCAGGCAATTCATTGAGCAAGGACAAAGCCTCTTTAATGAATCCCACTTCGATAAGTTTACTGATCAATTTTAACTCGCCGTCTTTAATAGGCTTTTCTTTCGCTGGCATGAGGGGCGCGCTTTTCTTGATAATAGGAAGGCTTTGCTTAAGCTCCTTTAATAAATCGAGCGCCAACCACGAGTAAACCGTAGGCGAAGGCGATACTATTAAAGCCGATAATTCTTTCTTCGCGCGGGCAATAGCATCCTTTTTCGCGCCCTTGAGCTCTTTGATGTCATTAAAAATGCTTAATCGCGCTTGCCAATATTTGGCTTGATGCTGGCTTAGAGAGTCATGCCCAGATTTTTTTTCGAGCAAAGAAAAACTCTTTAATGAATCTTCGAGCTTCCCTAATTTTGCCTGTTCGAAGGCCTTTAAAAAAAGTGCTTCCTGGATCATATCCCCGTTAGGATATTTTTTTATCAAGATATCCAAGGTTTTAAACATGCCGTCGACATTTCCCGTGCTTTTTTCCATTTTTGCTTTAAATAATAAAACATCGTCGCTAAAACCATGAGTAGGATAATCAACTACAAATGAATCAAACTGACCAGCTACGCTCACATCGTCCGCCATCGAGGCCAACATGAGATCCATGTAGCGTGCTCTCAACTTTTGATCGGCGTTTCCTACTTTAGCGATTTCTTGAAACTCAGCACGAGCTTTTTTATAGTTCCGAAATTTTCTCTCGAGCTTCGCACTTTGATAACGAAGTTCATTTTTATCATCCTTACTTATATTTTTAAGAATAAGTCGAGCCTGCTCAATCGTCTCTTTAGCCTCGGTATTTTTGCCAAAGAGCATTAAATTATTTATTCGTTGAAGAAAATCTTTGATGCTTAAAGTTTTTTGCCAAACAAGAAAGATTGAATTGCTTGCAAATTCTTCTAGGTTCACTGCTTCCGGCCGCTCTATATAAAGCTCCCTAAAAATTTTTATCGCAAGTTCTTTTTGAAGCGTGTGATTTTTTAAAACGTTCCATAAAAACTTGGCTCTTTGAGCCCGTTCGGCTAGTTCATAAAAAGGACATGGACCTGAAAGCGGCATGCTTCCTAAAATATCTTTTTCAATAAGCTTAATAAGCCAGGCCTGTTCTTTTTGAGGAAGGCCGTCAAAAATTTCGCTAACAATTCCTATATTCTGAAAAAAAGAAGTTCCGCTGAGATAAGCACTATAATTATGCCAGGCCTCCCAATCCTTTCTATTTATTGCAATTTTTGCCTTCCAGAAATGAGCAATAGTAGTATCCGATCCCGTAGATAAATGCTTATCTATCAAGGCATTAGCCTCGCTTACTTTGTTAGCAGCCAGCAAACTTAAAATCTGCTCATTGAGGGGGGCTTTATTTTTTTCGATATGGGCCAGCAAAGTCATGGGTAATAATAAAAAAATAAAAAAAATGGCCCTATAATAGCGCATAATATCCTCTTGTCATCGCTTCTCTCTACAGGAATATACTAGCCGAACACTGATCCCGTGCTTATGACTTAACAGTAAATTCTTATGGAGATAAACTAATGTTCAAACAACGCAGCCTCAAGTCGGTCCTCTTCATCGCTGTGGCTTTCGGAAGTTTTTCAGCTTTCTTACAAATCGTGCCTTATCTCTGGCGAGAAATTAGCGAAAAAGATGCCTTGAAACAAACGCTCAATATTGCTTCATGGGCACCCTTAGTCGATAAATCAAAAGAGGCCGTCGTGGTTATTACCACAGAGGCGATGGTCGAACAACCAACGCTGGAATTTCCTGGCCTTCCTGGACCTTTTCGCTTCTTCGTCCCCATGCCGCCCGAAAAACAGCGGGGTCAGGGAAGCGGTTTTATTATTAATGAAGAAGGCTACATCATCACTAATCAACACGTGATCGAAGGGGCACAAAAAATTCGCGTAAAAGTGGGTACCAAGCCTCGCGAATTTGATGCCATTGTGGTGGGCGCTGACGAAGCTCTTGATATAGCTCTCATTAAAATTAAAACGGAAGAAAATGAAAAAATTAAATGGCCGTATTTGCCCTTGGGAGATTCCGATAAATTACGTTTAGGCGACCCGGTTATGGCTATGGGTAGCCCGCTAGGCTTAGTGCAATCGGTGAACACCGGCATTATTTCGCAGAAACAACGGGGTGGCATTAGACCTTCAGGACGAAATCTTGATATCGAACTCATCCAAATGCAAATGCCCATTAATCCAGGCAATTCAGGTGGACCTATCCTCGACGTATCGGGACGCGTAGTTGGGGTGAGCGAATCGATTCTCGCTTCAGGCCAAGCAATCGCTTTTTGTGTGCCGATCAACATTATTAAGGCCATGATCCCTCAGCTTTTACAAAATGGACAAATCGATAAAGCCTTCTTAGGCGTGGAGCCTACCGATTTAACGCCGCAATATGCCAAAGCTTTGGGTCTTTCCGAAAATGAAACCGGCGCCATTGTCGTGCAAGTTATGCCTCATACTCCGGCCGAAAAAGCTGGCCTAAAACCTATGGATGTGATTCTTGAAATTGATGGCATTAAAATCATCGATCAGTTTAATCTGCGCCAGCATACGGCTTACAAAGGTATAGGCCAAACGGTAAAGGTGAAACTATTTAGAAAAGGCGAAGGCATTAAATTTATTAATGTCAAACTCGAAAAAAGAGCCGCATCGCCTAATCAATTTGCCCGTCCAACCAAAGAAAGCCATAATAACGTCACCATTGATAGTGTAGGCTTAGAGCTTATCGATACTCCTCCACAGATAAGAAAAGAGCTTGGCATTTCAGAAAAAAGTCCAGGCGCTCAGGTGATAGGGGTAGCACGACGTAGTGCTGCAGAGTTCTCAAGCCTACAACCAGGCGATGTGATTACAGAGATAAATGGCGTCTTGATCAAATCTGCTGAGCAGGTTCGAAGCATTATTGAGAAAGCAAAAAAAGATAGCACTTTGATGATGCTCACTCGACGAGCACCAAATACCAAGCGCTTCGTACCCTTAGAAAAATAATAGCTTCTTTAGCAAATAAAAAAGCCTCAACGAATTGAGGCTTTTTTTGTGTCTAAAATAAATGCTTAGAGCGCAAATTGAAACTGCGCGCCACCTTCCCATCGGGTGATTTTGCTACCAGTCAAATCAGGCCCAGCATACGCTTGAAGCTTGAGGTGGTGACCGTAAATATAATAATTTACGCCGCCTCTGATTTCGTGATCATTTTCAGTAGCCAATTTGGTCCATGAATAACGTACCACTGGTTCCCATTTGCGACGAATGAGATAACCAGCATCAAGGCCCGCGCCTAGCTCATTTTTCTCATTCGCACGACGATAGTAGAAAGCAGCATTGCTTGATAAACCACGATACTTCAAGATTCCATCAACGCCTGCGCGTAAATCTTTTTTGAAGTCTGTGCTTTTGTAATTAGTTTGCGCAAAACCGTTTGCCGCAATACCAAAACGCAAGCCACCACCAGCGAAGTCAGCAAAATCATAGCCATCGATGCCGCCATAGTTATATCCTACCCGTGCAACCACACCATTGCTGACTGCAGCAAGTGCCCATTCGATTTGGCTATGAAAGCCATTGTGGAACATCACACCAACATCATGACCATCATCAGTCAACTGAAATTCATTGTTGGCTTTATTTTGGTCATTGAACTGCATTTGCGAGCTGGAAATAAGTTGTTGACGAGAAAATGGGGTGCGGAATTTACCAACACGAAGTTGGAAATATTCAGGATTGAAAGCAAAGTTTACGTAGTAGTCACGCAACAAACTGAAACCAGGTGCTTTATATTGACGTTGTAGTCCTTGATCTGCGCCCTCAGGCTGAAAGTCTCTGATATTTGGTCTTTCAAATCCTAATTGCAGCAAATAAGTAATCGAAGGATCAAAGGCACTGCCGTAGAGTTTCAAACGAGCACGACGAATAGTAGTATTGAAATCCTTTACTTCGCCCTGACTGACATAAGTAAATTTGTTGTCGTGTTGCAGATGACCTGCAAAGCCTAATTTATAGTTTCCATCAGGGGACCCTATTTCGAATTTGCTTGTGTTCTTGGAGAAGTCAGCATCGGGTCCTGATATTTCGTCATGCGAAGACTGAGCGAAAGCCGGCACTGTCAGCAGGCTCGCTAGCGCACAAACCAGGTACATTTTTCTTTTTTGCATTTCTTTCCTCTCGTTATCAATTAAGCATCAAGACCAAATCGATTGGGATGCAATTTAGTTTTAGCCTAGGTACCGAGCGAACTTCACGTTTCTCTAGAAAAAAAATGAGCCCCAAAAAAATATCGGTCGCCGAAGCGCCGATAAAAACCAGCTGTGATGGGCTGTACTTACCATGTACCCTGTTCAGCGGCGATAAAAGAATAAGGATAGGATAAGGAGCTGCCGCTGATTTCTTCTAAGTAATTCATATCCTCAACAGAAAGTTCAATTTCGCTCGCTTTTAAATTATCTAAAACTTGCTCCACACTTCTTGCACCTATAATTACCGAAGAGACAGCTGGTTTTTTGAGCAGCCAGGCTATGGCGATTTGGGAGAGGCTCTTATCTAATTTATTCGCCAGCACTTTCATTTTCTCGACTAAAGAAAAACTTCTTTGATCCTTGAAAAAGCGCGCTCCCCAATCTTTGCGCACATCAAATCGAGTATTTTCAGGCGCTCCTGCAGTGCTATATTTTCCGCTTAGAAACCCGCCAGCAAGCGGTGACCATACTAAAATTCCCACCTGATGTTTTACACAAAGTGGCACATGTTCTCTTTCTATTTCACGACGCAAAATATTGTATTGCATTTGCAAGGAGCAATAACGATTAAGCTGAAGTTTTTCGCTTTCGTGCAGGGCATCTAAGAAGCGGTAGGCCGCGTAATTACTTGCGCCACAATAGCGAATTTTTCCTTGGCGAATGAGATCATCAAAGGCACGCAGCGTTTCCTCCTCAGGCGTATTCTTATCCTGCATGTGAATTTGATAAAGGTCGATATAATCGGTCTTCAGGCGTGTGAGACTTGCTTCAACCGCCTGCATCATGTGTTTTCTTGACGCACCAGAATCATAAGGCCCATCGCCCATCGAAAATCGAAACTTCGTAGCAAGCACCATCTGATGGCGATTTTTGCGGCTTTGAAAATACTCGCCGAGCAGTTCTTCCACCATCCCGAAACCGCCGTAAATATTCGCTGTGTCGAATAAATTAATGCCTCGTTCGATGGCACTATCCATGATTCTAAAGGCTTCGTCTTTTGAGCATCCAATGCCGTGAAAATAAGAACTTTTATCGGCCTCCCCCAAAGTCATGGTGCCCAAAGAAAGTTTGCTCACATACAGTCCGCTCTTGCCCAATTGCCTTAATTCCATAGTCTTTGCTCCATGTTTTTTTGATAAATAGCAAGAAAATTTTCGGAGGCATATTTATGACGGCGAGAAAAACCAAGCTTTTAATTATGCGACATGCAAAGAGCGACAAATCGATCTTTGAGCTCAATGATTTTGATAGACCGCTGAATGAACGCGGCATGCATCAGCCACAAAAGATAGCGCAACATTTGAATGAGCTTGGCATTGAAATTGACGCGGCATTAGTAAGCCCTGCTCTTCGCACCGTGCAAACTTTTGAGATTTTAACAGAAGAACTCCCGAATCCGCCCACCCCTATTCTCGATGAGCGTCTTTATAATGCTTCACTAGAGGAGCTTATCGACGTGCTGTCCCTTTATATCAAAGAGGGCACATTGTTGGTGGTTGGGCATAACCCATCGCTAAGCCATTTGTTGTCGATTTTAAGTGCACGATCCTATGATATGGGAACTTCTGAACTCGCAATTTTGGAAACAAATCTTCTTCATCCCTCATTTAATGAGCGTGACTTTGAACTCAAAAAGATACTCAAGCCATGAACACCATGATTATGTCGATGGGTGTAGAAGATTTGCTCTTCACAATTCAAAAATGTGCCCATGCCCACGAAAACGCCCAGCTTCTTATTTCATTTGAAATCAGCGGAAATTTCTTCCTTGCTGCCGAAAATGACGATTTAGAAGAAACTCTTGATTATGATGCTTTGAGCAAACATTTGGAAGCTTTGACCAAAGGCTATAGCTGCCAAGAAGCCGACAAACTGCATGCGCTTTTAGAACAAGGAATCCGCCAATTTTCTCCTTTAATTTCAGGAGGCTCCATTAAAACCCAGCTATCCTGCCCTGCGGGCTTTATTAATCACTTTTCTTTGCTATAAAAACATCTTCTATTATTTTGAGTGATTCTATGCATGAAAACATCAAAAAAGCAGTCGCAGAAATATTATCCGCTTTAGGCGAAAATACCGAGCGTACGGGCTTAAAAAATACGCCGGAGCGTGTGGCAAAATCCTTAACAGAGCTGACGAGCGGCTATAAAATTACGCCTCGCGATATCTTGAACGATGCCATTTTCCCTTGCCAATCAACCGGCATGATCATGCAAAAAGATATAGAGTTTTACTCACTATGTGAGCATCATTTATTGCCTTTTTTTGGCCATGTTCACGTCGCTTATTTGCCCAATAAAAAAATTATTGGCTTAAGCAAAGTGGGCCGTATCATCGATATTTTCTCGAAGCGCTTGCAGGTGCAAGAGCATCTGAATCATGAAATCGTCACATGTCTCGATGAAATCTTAGAGCCAGAAGGAGTGGCGGTTGCCATCGAGGCTACGCACTTTTGTATGATGATGCGTGGTGTTAGAAAGCAAAAAAGCACTACTTATACCACTGAATTTCGTGGCGCTTTTAGCCAAAATTACGAACTACGTCAGGAATTTTTATCATCCATTAAAAAATAAAAGAGCGATCCTGCGACCGCTCTTTACTAGCATCTAAGCCAAGGATTTCATCCAAATTTCGTATACCGTTTTTGGATCTACTTCTGGATTGCCGATCTTACCGCGCGCGACCCACATAGCAGGATCTTTAAGATCCCCTATCGGGTGTGGACGCCACATAAAGTCTGGGTTTGGATGTGATTCTGGAGTTTTAATCCATCCGCTTTTAATCGCCTTGCCATTGGCGTCATTTTGAACCCACGCCTGATAAATGCGTGCTTTCTGCGGAAATCCCGTTCCTTCCATCTCTATGCGATAATATTTAACGGACCCATCAGTGGGCAATCCTTCCGGATTAAAGCCCTTAGGCGGCTGAGTGGATTCATAAATTTTGCTTTGATCATAAGGAAAATTCCAAACTTGTGGACCCGGATCGATATCAAGCACAAAGGGCAAGCCATCTTGAGCCCATTGACGCATGGTTTCCATGAAAACATGGGGATAAGGATCATTTGGATCATCTTTGTTCGGATCGTTAAAACGATTGCCCTTAAAGTCAACGTTTGTGCTCAAATAAGGGACAACTTTAACCAACAATCCTTGAATATCATTAGGCGTAAATTGGATTTTTTCCCCTGCAGCATTCGTCATTACAACGCCATGCTTTGGCAAATCCAAAAGACACGCTACCGTCGATGCCTTATCACAATGGCCCCACCAACTATATTGTTTACCATCGGTAACGGCCTTGCGAAATTTATTAAATTCAAACTCGCGTGCCTGAGTTCCCATTAATCTATCAAGTTTATCTAATGGCCCGTTAACGGCATAAAGATTATTGGTTGAATCGCCCCCTGGTCTTGTTTCTTGCTGCGGAAACCAGTGACAAAATCCAGTCTTTTTATCTGCGGTCCAATTAAAAATCTCTATACCATGCGGCCCTTCAATACCGCTTCCTGCCCCAATCGATCCCACATGAGTGGGACTTGCAGGAGGAATGCTCGGCCTTGCGGGGCTTGCGGGCGGAGCCTCAGGAGGCGTTGGGACCGTCACTCCCGTCGCAGGAGGGGTCACACTAATGCCGCCACTTGGACGCACAGGGGTTAAAATTGGCGTCGCCACGGGTGCAGTAGGAGTTGGAGTGGAAGGAGTTGGCGCAGCAGGAGTCGAAGGAGCTAGCGGAGTGGTACTTACAGGGCGCGTTGGCAATGGAATAATTCCATAACCGGGAAGAGGACCATTGCTAGGGCCCGCATTTGGCTGACCAACATTGGTGCTCAGCGTAGGAATTCGATGATATTTTATAAAATCCTTAATCATCTGACGGCTTTCTAAAGAGAAATGCTCCTCATGACGTTTTAATAAGCGTTTAAGATGCCTATTTCCACGACAATCAGAAGCACGAAAAGAAGATCCAGAAGAACTGTGGTTCATTCTTTCCGCATAATTAATGAGATCTAGTGTTTCAAGGCTAGAAATTTTCTTGCCATGATGACTGTCGCGTTTAATTCCTTCATTGTACATCCGCATCATATGGCCGTCTATTCTCGACATTATTTTCCCTCTGCATTCCGCCCGATAGGCGATATAAGTGGCGCTATTTGGCGCAAAAAAGCGCAGGGGCTCATAAAGCCTATGCGCTCTGATGCTTCATTTTTTGATATCGTAGGGGAAAAGGATTTGGCTGCGAAAAAAGAATTGTTTATTCTCGCACCCATTATTTCGAAGAATATTCGACCAGTTTTAAAAGCTTAAATAACGTTTAAGCGACGTTTTTTCTCAGGCTCCGCTGCCACACGTTTTGGATCATTCAAAACGCTATTATTAGGAAGATCTTCGCGCATGCCAAGCATCGTTACTTTGGCACACACTTGATGAGCAATTTCTTTAAAGGTATTCGCCACCAGCGAATTTTTATCTTTGACCGACAAGGGGTGACCTTCATCGGCAGCGCTTCTTAGCGCCGGTACCAAAGGAATTTCGCCCAAGACTTCGATGCCAAGATCGCTTGCTTGTTTTATGGCGCCACCATTCGAAAAAATTTCATGGCGTTTATCGCAGCCATCGCAAAGAAAATAACTCATATTTTCAATGAGGCCCAAGGTCGGGATATTCACTTTATCAAACATGTTCTTCGCACGAATAACATCTTTTAGCGCGACATCCTGCGGAGTTGATACAATAATGGCCCCCGCAACATTGATCTTTTGAGCAATAGTAAGCTGAATATCACCAGTTCCTGGCGGCAAATCGACAATCAAATAATCAAGTTGTCCCCAATAAACGTTATGAAACATTTGCATCGAGGCCGACGCGATCATAGGCCCACGCCAAATCATCGGCGCATTAGTATCGACCAAAAAGCCAATGCTCATCAAAGCAATGTCATATTTTAGAGGCGGCACCATAAAAGTTGCCTCAGAATTACTATCTTTAAATCCCTTGACTTCGCCTTCACCTTCAAGCGCAAACATGACGGGAATGGATGGACCATAGACGTCGGCATCAAGTAAGCCCACACGACAACCAAGCTGCGCCATAGATACCGCAAGATTACTTGCCACGGTACTTTTACCCACGCCGCCTTTGCCTGATGCAACCAAAATGATATTGCGCACGTCGGCAATTTCTTCTTTATTGATACTTTGCACCGCCGCAGGCTTAACATCTGAATACACGAATAAATCTACTTTGTTTGGATCATCGACATGCTCAGCCAAAGCCTTCTTAATCGCTAACGCAATGCTCGCTTCAGATTTAAGACCAAAGCTTGGCAAAACAATGCTGACCTTGAGTCGTTCTTCAAGAATAAGTTCGCGCAAAATATTGAGCGCCCAAGCATTACTCTTAAGCTCAGGAACGGGCGTGTTTTCTAAAGCTTGCTTTACCGCAAGCACCAATTCAGAAGACACATTTTTAATGATCGGTTCAATGTGTGGCGACATAGGAGGTCCTAAAAAGTAGATTAAAAAGGTCCCGCTTGTCTTAGCTCTTCACTTAATAAACTTGAATAGGGTTTAAAGTTTTCGATAAATAAGCCAGCTAATTTGCGGGCCTGCGCCTCATAGGCCACTTCATCGCCCCAGGCTTTTCGTGGATCAAGCACTTTTTCAGGAATATCTTTAACCGCCACCGGAACTGACAAATTAAAGATAGGATCTTGGCGAAATTGCACTCCATTGAGCTCACCATCTAGGGCCGCATGCAATAATCTTCTTGTCCAAGAAATTTTCATGCGTTCCCCAATACCATAAGGACCGCCGGACCATCCCGTATTCACCAGCCAACATTGCACGCCATGCTTCAAAATTTTCTCTTCCAAAAGTTTGGCATAAACGCCCGGCTTATGCGCCATAAAAGGCGCGCCAAAACACGCAGAAAACACGGCCTTCGGTTCGGTAACTCCACGCTCCGTACCCGCCACTTTTGCCGTATACCCATTGATGAAATGATAAGCAGCTGCTTTCGCATCGAGCCGCGCAATCGGTGGCAGCACGCCAAAAGCATCACAAGTCAGCATAATAATATGCGAAGGATGTCCACCTTTTCCTGACATGCAAGCATTTGGAATGAGGGAAATATCGTAGCTTGAGCGAGTATTTTCCGTTAATTTGTCGTCGTAAAAATCGATGGCTCTGGTTGCTTCATCAAAAATAACATTTTCAAGAATGGCTCCAAATTGCGTACTTGCTTGATAAATTTCTGGCTCATCGACGGGTGAAAGGCGAATAACTTTGGCATAACAACCGCCCTCAAAATTAAAAACGCCATCATCATCCCAGCCATGTTCATCATCGCCGATCAAAGAGCGTGAGCTATCTGCGGAGAGCGTGGTTTTTCCGGTGCCACTGAGGCCAAAAAATATGGCCACATTTCCGGCCTTATCTTTGTTTGCCGAACAATGCATGCCCAAAATACCCTTGTTAGGCAGCAAAAAATTAAGAGCAGTAAAAACACTCTTTTTAATTTCGCCAGCATATTCAGTGCCGCAAATCAAAATGCGGCGCTTCGAAAAATCAAGCACAATGGCACATTCGGAATTGCTGTGATCGACCTGAGGATCAAGTTTTAAAGATGGCGCATGAAGAATAGTAAATTCAGCTTCTTTGCCCTCGCTCGGCAAAAACATATTTTGGGCAAACAAGGCATGCCATGCTCGCTCCGTACGCACCTTAATAGCTAAGCCATGCTTTTTACTTGCTGCAGCACATAGATCAGTTTCAAAGTGGGGCTGTTCATTGAGATAGTTATTAATCTTTTGATAAAGAGCTTCGGCATGCTCTGGATTCATTCGTTTATTGCCGTCGTTAAACCATATTTTATTTTCAGTGAGTGCGTCGCATACGGTGAACTTATCGCTGGGTGAACGTCCGGTGTATTTTCCCGTGTGCACTATCAACGCCCCTCGATCGGAAAGTTTGGCCTCACCTCGTTTTATCGCCTCTTCTATCAATGCTGACGCAGAGAGATTATAAAAATTTTTGTTTGTATTCATGCGCACTGACCCTTTTTAAAAACATCGAATTCTTCATAGCACGACTTAGCACGGATTCCTTCAATAATTAGCGCCAGAATAGTCAGTTCCAGAAAGAACAATGGGAGAAAAAAATGACGACAATTCTCATGCTGGTAGTTTCCAATATCTTCATGACCTTTGCTTGGTATGGGCATTTAAAGAACCTCAATAGCAAGCCCTTATTAGTCGCGATTTTAATTAGCTGGGGCATCGCTTTTTTTGAATATTCGCTGCAAGTTCCCGCTAACCGGATGGGGTATAAATTTTTTGATTTAGGCCAACTTAAAATAATTCAAGAAATTATCACCATGGTAGTCTTCGCCGCCTTTGCTTATTTTTATATGGATAAACCACTCAGCATGAACTTTCTCTATGCAGGTCTCTGCATGGTAGGCGCGGCTTATTTCATGTTCAGGGCGTAGATGCGGGCATCTTCGGGCTTGACCGGCTTGTTGCACAAAAAGTGAAGGAAAAACACGCCCATTCTTCATCAAGAGTGCTAAATCGAGAAAATCCGCAGATTCTTCGTCAAGAGTGCTAAATCGAGAAAATCCGCAGATTCTTAGTCAAGAGTGCTAAATCGAGAAAATCCGCAGATTCTTCGTCAAGGGTGCTAAATCGAGAAAATCCGCAGATTCTTCGTCATTGCGAGCGCAGCGTGGCAATCCAGGGAGATTCCCACAAGGCATTCAACTAATCCTTGGATTGCCACGGCCAGTACCTGG
>JBPOIV010000304.1:0-2440 GCA_052034245.1 Myxococcota bacterium | reverse complement strand
AGAACTTAAGTTATCCCTTTTGGAATAATAAAAATGCCGACTAACACTTCGTTGTCGGCATTTTTTATTGTCAAAAAAAATAAGATAAAACAGCAGTAATAATTAAATATATGGAATTTTTTTATCTAATTAGTGTCATTTCTTTAGATTGCTAATTCAATGCTCTTTTAAAACCACTCCCTCCCATTTCTAATTTTTAGGTTTAGTAAATTTAAGAAATCTAAATAAAGAGGATTTATATGAATTTTAATAATGTTCTTTCTAATTCCCTGAATCTTCTCAAGGAAGAAGGTGCCTATCGAAGTTTTGCCCATTTGGCGCGTGTGGCGGGCCAATTTCCTAAAGCTCGACTTCGTGAGGGGCAAGAAGAGAAAAATATTCATATTTGGTGCAGTAATGATTATTTAGGAATGGGGCAAAATAGCGAAGTTTTACAAGCTATGCATGATACCCTTGACCGCTATGGCGCAGGCTCTGGCGGAACCAGAAATATCTCTGGTACCACGCAAGCGCACGCAGAACTCGAAGCCGAACTGGCGGAACTACATCAAAAAGAAGCGGCCCTTGTTTTTAGCTCGGGCTACGTCGCTAATCAAACAACTTTGCATACCTTAGGGGCAAAAATCCCGGGACTTATATTTTTTTCCGATGCAGACAATCATGCTTCAATCATCCAAGGTATAAAAAATTCCCGTGCTCAATGTCATATCTTTAAACATAACGATCTAAATGATTTAGAAAGACTCCTAAAAACCGTCGATCCAGCTTCTCCAAAAATTATAGTTTTCGAATCCGTATATTCGATGAGCGGCAGTATTTCTCCTGTGCGGGAAATCGTGCAGCTTGCTAAAAAATATGGTGCTTTAACCTATCTTGATGAAGTGCATGCTGTTGGGCTTTATGGTTATCAAGGTGGCGGCATTGCTCAGGAAGCAGGTGTTGAAGATCAAATCGATGTCATTCAAGGAACCTTGGGAAAAGCTTTTGGATTAATGGGCGGCTATATTGCGAGCACTTCACTTTTTATCGATTTTATTCGCAGCTTCGGAAGCGGATTTATTTTTACTACTTCCTTGCCCCCAGTGATTGCTCTCGGAGCGAAAAAATCTATCAGCATCGTGAAGAAAAATGCAGGTGTTTTAAGGGATCAGCATCAAGCAAGTGTTGCATATTTTCGCCAATGTTTAGTACAGCATCAAATTCCCTTCATTGATAATCCGAGTCATATTGTGCCTGTAATTGTAGGCGATGCCCTTAAGTGCAAGGCTGTTACCGATGAACTTTTGAAAAATTTTAATATTTATGTACAGCCCATAAATTATCCAACTGTTGCGCGGGGGACAGAGCGCATGCGCTTTACTCCATCCCTTGTGCACACAAAAAGCATGATCGAAGAGTGCACACTTTCACTGAAGAAAGTGTGGCAAAAGATGGGCCTAAAAGAGGCCAAGGCTCAAGGAACGACACGGCCCCCAAAGAGCATCGAATTATCTATTTGATTTTAGCTGCTCGATCATGCGTCTAAACATAGGCGTTTGCGTGGCGGCTTTGCCTCTCTCGATGAGATAAGATAGATGAGAGGCTGAAACATTATCCATGGACCGATGTTTCCGACTCAGGGCGACGTTTATGCGAAAAAAACCTTCTTTGCCGTCATGGTTGAGGAGCTTATGCAAAATATCATTGTCAGTTTCGGAATCGGAAACGCGCACGTGACGAATGATAGGCGAAAGCCATTGAATAATGCCACGCCCTTTTAATTGTTTATTCAACTCTTCAGCAGGTATTTTTCCCGCTCCGATAGCATAGACTTCGATGTCGCGATTCGGGAAATGGTTGTACGCATTGGCATAGGCAACTAAGCTGGGATTATTTCGGTAAAGACCACCGTCAGCTATGTCTTCCAATCTTCCCCATGAATAATGCACGTCAGCAAGATCGAAAAACAAGGGCGCTGCAGTCGTAGCAAGAGCGACGTCTTTCATCAGGCAATCTTTGTCATCTCTGTGTGCTTGGGCATCAAGGGAAGAAAATTCGACGCCATTCTCGCCCGCAACGTGATACCCAGTGATTATTATCGGAATGCTTGCTTCGCTTAGTTTAGTGTTTGCTAAAAAGAAATCCGCCGCTTTTTTGAGCCCTGTTGTCTCATATTTTGGACCCCACAAGCCAAATCCATTAGTCACTTTATGTTTGGCAGAGGCATGAAATATTTCTTTTCCGTAGGTGAGATAAAGAGGCAGTAAATCTTTGGCACGGTAGCGTGGAGCATTATGTTCATCCACTAAACTCAGGCCTAAAGCCACAAGTCCACCGGTCGAGCTTCCGGCAATCATATCGAAAATGCTGGATATAGGCGCTTGTAATTCTTTTTCTATCTCAGCAAGAATAATGGTTTCGATGATGCCGCGCATGCCACCACCATCAAGACTCAAAACGC